>CAZDBH010000027.1:0-33573 GCA_964503485.1 uncultured Bradymonadales bacterium
GGCCTCTTTGCTGTTGCCGCCGTACAGTTCGTCCGGATCCCAGACCAGCATGTCATCGAGCTCGATGCCCATCCTTGCGCAGGTGTTCCTTCCCAGGTGCTGGTCGGGGAAGAACAACAACTTCTGACCCTTCTCAAAGGCCCACTCGATGATTTGGCGTGCGTTTGTGCTGGTGCACACAGCGCCGCCATTTCGGCCGACGAAGTTCTTCAGGTTGGCCGCAGAGTTCATGTAGGTCACCGGGATAACAGTATCGTCGGTGCACTCGGCGATTTCCTCCCACGCCAATTCAACCTGCTCGAGATCCGCCATGTCGGCCATGGTGCAGCCGGCGCGCATGTCGGGGAGAATGACGATTTTGTCTGGTGGCGTCAGAACGTCAGCCGATTCGGCCATGAAATGAACACCGCAGAAGATGATGAACTCGGCGTCGACTATCTTTGCCGCCTCGGTGGCGAGAGCGTAGGAGTCACCCCGAAAGTCCGCAAACTGGATGACTCCTTCCTGTTGGTAGTGATGCCCTAGAATGAGCAGACGCTCTCCCAGTACCTCTCGGACCGATTTGATTCGGGCGTTGGCTTCGTCGTCGCTCAAATTCTTGTATTCGGTAGGAATCCCGCTCGTGCTCGGGGAAATCGTCGGTACTGTTTGCATTCCTATGCTCGCTTCTTGGTGCTGTCGCTCTACCGGAATGGTAAACGCGGACCAGACAGGTGGCAACCGATAGCAGCCACCTGGCTTCGCGAGGTGCTCTAGCTTCGCGCCTGTGACTGCTCCCCCCACGCAGGGGGCTTCAGAATAGAAGTTACTGTCTACCGATGTCTGCCGAGTCATTACCGTCTACCCACGAAAACAGTAAGCAACGCTGGCCCGTACAGTGGACATCCGCTATTCTCCCAGCTTGGGCGGTTCCAGAATTGAGAGGCTCGGTGTGAGGGATCAACAAATCCGTTTTAATTTAAACAGCTTAGCCTGGCTTGTAGTGCTTGGCCTTCTCTTCGTTTTCGCCTGCGGAGAAGACGCAGAGGCCCCTGAGCCCGCTGACGATGACGTCGTGGTCGACGACGAACTGCCCGATGTGACTTATCCCGAGTTCGGCGTGAAGGCTCGATTCGACATTGAATCTGCCCTCACGGAGGAGTTTTGGGACTTTCCTTATCCGAGCGATTTGCGGCTGAACGAGGATGGCGGTCCGGACCTGTCGACCTTTCCCGTGGATGTTGCCGCCGTCATACTCATCGAAGAGGCTGTCGAGGCCGCTCAGACCACCGTTTCGGGCTTTAGCAATGTGGCGGTTGTGTACATCCCTTTCGAGGGAGAACTCGACCCCGAGACGATGCCGGCGGACCTGTGGGCTTCGGTCGAGGATGATTCGTCGGTTTATTTGTTGGACATCGATCCTGACTCGCCCTGGTTTGGCCGAAAAATGCCGGTTACGGTCCGATATCGAGCCGAGGAAGGCCGATACTGGGCACCGTCGACCATCAGCTTGCAGCCGCTCTACGGCTTTCCGCTTCGGTCGGATACGACCTACGCTGCGGTTGTCACGACCGACGTGATGGGGACGAGCGGCCTGCCCGCAATCGGTCCGGAGTCATTTAGGGCCATCTTCGAGGGTAGTGCCGACGCTGAATTGGCCGAACACTATGAGCCCTTTGTGTCGGCCTTGGACGAGTTGCGAATCCATCCCAACACGGTGGCGGTAGCCACTGTCTTCACGACTGGAGCACCGGCTCGTGAACTCCGTAGCCTGCGTACCTGGATGGCCGATACGTTGCCTCAACCCGAGGCGGAAGACATCTTCCTGGCTCAAAACGGCTACAGCTTCGACATCTATGAAGGGACTTTCCCGATGGAGGACTTCCTCGACGGAAACACCCCATTCCGGAACTTCGGAGAAGGGACATTGACCCTCACCGATGAGGGTGAGCCCGCTACCCGGGAGCCTGTCGACCTGCGTTTTGCTCTGTCGATTCCGTCCGGTGAACCGCCCGAAGATGGCTGGCCAGTCGTGTTGTACAGTCACGGAACTGGAGGTGATTACCGTTCCTTCACCGGCAGCACCGCTGAGGAGCTTGCCCGACGTGGAATCGCCGCCTTCGGCATCGATCAACCGCTGCACGGTGCGCGCAATCCGACTGAGAGTGACGAACTCGACCTGATTCTGAATCTGACTGTCAGCAATATCGTGATCGGTCGAGACATGCTGCGACAGCACGCAGCCGACCTCTTCCAAGCGACTCGGCTGTTGAGAGCCGGACTCGAGATTCCGGCTTCGGTCTCGTCCACGGGTACGGCTTTTAACACCGATCCGAATCGAGTCGCGTTCATGGGTCACTCCCAAGGCGCCCAAGTCGGCGCCCTTTTCCTGGCCATCGAGCCAGACATTCGCTCCGGTGTGTTTTCCGAGGGTGGAGGTGGGGCTGCGATTTCCCTGATGGAGCGCAAGGACAATGACGTCGATATCGCTGACATCGTCGGTACGGCTCTTGGGCTCACCACCGACGACGAACCCCTGGTTGAGTATCACCCAACGGTCGGGATTGTGATTCAGCCGCTGCTGGATCCCGCCGATCCGCTGAGTTACGCACGTCATACGATCTTGGAACCCATGGACGGGGTCGGGCACGACATTCTGATGACCGAGGGGTTGGTCGACGCCGCAACACCCCCACGGACGATCGAGTCTCTTGCCTCATGTATGGGTCTTCCCATCGCCGAGCCCATCTATTCAGATATTGAGTCGATGGCTTTCCAAGGTATCCCCTCGATGGCCCTACCCGTGTCGGGAAACATGCCTGACCGTGGCGATCGAAGGCCGACCGGTGCGCTTATTCAGTTCGAGGGCCGGAATCACTACTTGGTATCAAGGGACGCTGGCGCTAAGTACCAGGTTTATGAATTTCTCAGGACAGCACTCGAAGGCGAAGCAGTCATCTATCCGGCTGAAGACTTGTAAGGAATAGCGCGTTCTCTGAACAGAGAAGCGCCCGATCTTCTGAGAGTTTGCATGAAGCACTCCTACCCGATGAACAGCGCTGTGCGTTGGCACCCGGATGAACGCGTAATCGGCGTCGTGGGCGTCGCGCCCTGGGCGACCCTCGACTTTTACGAGAAGGTATTGCGCCAAACTACGGCCGCCAAAGACTGGCAGCACGTCCGCGTGGTCCTGGATAGTAACCCGAAGATCCCTAGCCGAGGTCGCCACCTCGAGCTCGACGAGACCGATCCCACGCCCTATCTGCGAGAGAGTATTGAGGCTCTGCACGGTTTCGGCGCGGACTTGATCGTGGTCCCGTGCAATACGGCGCACTACTTTTACGACGGCTTCACAGCTGGTGTTGAGGTGCCCGTGATTCACATGATTGGGGCGACGGTCGCCGAGGTCGTGGAGTCGGCCCCCAAGGCTCGCCGCGTAGGTATCCTCGGCTCGCGAACAACGGTCGGTAAGCGGCTCTACGAGCCCTTCCTGGCTGCCTCCGAGCGCTCTTCGGTCTATCTCGAGCATCGCCAATCCGAGGTCTCTGCAATCATCGAGAGAGTGAAGGTCGGGGATACTGGAGGTGAAACCACATCACAGTTCGAGGCGCTTGTAGCCGAAATGGCCGATCATGGGGCTGACGTGGTGGTGCTGGGCTGTACGGAGCTGTCACTGCTTGACGGCGTGCGCTCCTCGCTTCCCTTGGTCGACTCAAACGCAGCTCTTGCGAGCGCAGCCCTGGCGGCTGCCCTAAACCCCGAAACCGCCGTACCGACACGACAGGCCGAGACATGAGCGACCCAGCGTCGCAGAAAGTGCACAACTACCTCGACATGTCGTGGTGGGAACGAGCGCGTTGGGTGCGTGCCCAGGCACGAGGGACCCTCTACTACGAGTGGTTCATTCGGCACTGGTCTTGTTTTCTTACAGCGACGCTTAGCTACACCCGGGTGACACCAAACCAACTCACCTTGACTATGTTCGTCTGGGGTGCTGCGGGAGCGGTGTGCTTTGCGCAGGCGACACCGCTCGGCTTCGTACTCGGCGGTCTTTGTTTCATTGGGCTGCATCTCTCGGATTGCCTTGACGGCGAGCTCGCGCGCCTAAAACGCCAAACATCGAGCATCGGCGATTACATCGATCAGCTGGCGCACTATGCAACCAATGCCGCATTGGTTCTGTTGGCGGGCTACGGGCTCGCGCGGTGGCACTCGGCCGACTGGATTCTCTTCCTGGCGATTGCCGTGGAAATCGCTCATACCCTGGACGAGACTGCGCGCGACATGTTGGTGGTTGCCGGCCTAAAGCGCCAACAGACCGCCGGTGGAGGCGGAGATGCGGGCGATCCGCGCAAATCGATAAAGTCGAAAACCCGGCTGGGTGGCGATTCGCTGATTACGAGGTTCGTCAAGTGGACGGGCTCCAATATGGGCTATATGTATCTCGCGGCCCCGGTCGCATTGATCGACCTGTTGGGATGGACCGATGGGCTCGGATCGAACCTCTCGGCGTCGCTGCTCCTTTTCTTGTACTTCGGCGCCCTAACGAGCGCCAAGGCGGCGGTTCGGTTGTTTCGGATCTCGCGCCTGCTGGTAGAGCAGCACGCTTCAGCGAGCAATGGAGACGACTGAGATGACGCGATCGAAGGCAGTGGATCCGACTCTGGAAGAGTACGAGCAGCAGGCAGACTCTGCCGCCGAAAGCTACCGCGAACGCGACGAGACACAGGACGCTTCGGTGCCGGCTTTCTTCAAACATCTATTTGCTCGACTGTCGGCGGGCCTCGAGAACGCGCGCGCCCTCGAGCTCGGCTGCGGGACCGGCCGCAACTTCTGGATGTTCGAGAACGTCAAAACTCTCACTGCCGTGGACATTTCTTCTGCGTCATTGGATCAGGCCAAGGAACCATATCGGGCCGAAGAGGTGGACATCGCCGAAATTGAGTACGTACACGGCGACATCTTCGACGAAAGCCTCTGGCCAGATCAATACGACATCATCGTCAGTGTCGGTGTGTTCGGACACGTTGCACCAACGCCCAACTCGATCCTCGCCGCCATGCGACGCCACCTGGTTCCAGGAGGCCGCTTGCTCTTGACGTATAAGTTGAATCGGGAGCCACGTCTGCGAAGCGTTGCAAAGTTGGTGTACTGCCGCGTCCAACAAGCGATTGGTGACGAGAAGGCCCGGTTGGACTATGGCCATCACGCACGCATTGTCCGCCACGCCGTTCGTGATGAGAGTGGCTTCCTGAACAGGCTCCGACATAGCGGGTTCAACTGTGAGCGGTCCTGGTGCCACCCGACGAAGCCTGACTGGCGGGCGTTAATCGCGACTGTCGATGGCGCGTCGGACTAGCTTGGTTGCGTCTTGGCAGTCGACGGGATAGCCACACCGCCGAGTTATCGGGCAAGCCGGCGGAAGTGAAAGAGCCTCAATCGAGTCTCTGGCCAGCGGTTGAGCGGACTTCCCTCCGGAAACATGTCGCGACTCTCGATCGTCTCGAAGCCATTGGACTCGAACAAGTCGGTGTATTCGCTTGGAGAACGATAGAGTGCCGAGTAGTTGGCCTTCAAGTCTTCCGAGTATCGGTCAGTGATCTGGTACCGCTCCCCTACTCCGCTGCCATCTCTCACGATGACGCTGGCACCGGGCCGAGTGTGCTGGGTCAGTCCCAGCATCAACATATTTGCCTGTTCGTCGCTGAGGTATACGAAGAGGCCGCTGATAAATATCCAGTCAAAGGTCGCGTCGGTTCGGAACGTCTCTGCGCCAGAGTGGATCCAAGTGAGGTTTTTGATTGAGCGAGCTTCTGCCTCTTTCTTAGCAATCGCCAGCATCCCTTCAGAATAGTCGACGGCGGTGATGTGGTTGGCCAATGAAGCGAACTGGAAGGTCCACTGGCCGACACCGCAGCCGAGATCGAGAACGGTGTCGTCCGGTTTTGGCTTGAACAGGCTGAACACGGCCTCCCTTTCGGCTTTGACCTTCAGCGTGAGTCGATCGGGAGACTCCTCGAGATTGCCCAGGCTTTCATAGGCCATGTCATCCGAGCGAGCGGCGCGGGCCTCCCAAAAGGCTTTTACCTGTTTGGAGTCCACTAGCTGTCCCTCAGCATGCGAAGTGAGCCCGCTTTGAGCACCGCTTCGGATGCTTCTCGGTGGCGGGTACCCAATACACGGGTGTCGACGAGAAAGTCGAAATTGAAGTCGGTCCGCTCGTTCGCCAACTTAGACCCGATTGGTAGGAGCCTGACCCCGAGTGGCTTGTTCAAGCTCGTCGATAGCGCAGCGACATCTAGAACCAAGGCCGCGATTTCACCTTCGAGCGTATCTCCCGGTATCGGAATCATGTCCAAACCGCAGCCGCACACCGACGAGAAGGCTAGGAAGCTCTCCATCGTGAAGGCGCGGCGGTCATTTTCCTTCGCGAGATAGTCGTCTTCCAGCAGCGAATACATCACCCCGTTGAAGCCTGCTGGAGTCGCACCTGCTCGCTTGATCGCAGTCTTGAGCAAATCCGTGAGAAACGAAGTCATGAAAACAGTAGCGCTGGACCCTACACCGTCTACTCCGAGTAGCTCGATGATTCGACCCACGCTGGTCTCACCGTCCGGAAATGGAGCCAAAGAGGCGTCCATGCCTGCGAACTCGATCCCTAGTTCGTCGGCCAGTTCGGTAGCGAGTTGCTGAAGCACCCGAAGCTCATCGGTCAGACGCTGCAGCACTGTTTCTCGAAATGTCGGCAAATCGAGATCGGCCAGGTCGTCCCACCAACCTAGAAGCGATTCGGCAGTCTCTAGCGCGAGAGAGAATTTCGGCGTCCCACCAGCATGCTTCGAGAAGGGGAAGAAGGGGGCGTTGTCCGGACAATTGCAGGACACACCCAAGCGGAAGTTGTCAAAGCCATTGCGAGTCATCCTCGATATGTCTCGGACCAATCGAGCGGCTGCCACAGCCGCTTGCGTATCGGTCGTGCCGTCATCTGCCGCGATCCAGTTCACGAATGCGTTTGGAAAACGAGTGATCACCTCGCGGGCCCCAGCAATGAAGCGTTCACGCTCATCTCGCCGCAAACCGACAGCGTGAAACGGTACGCAAAACCATCTGATACCCGCGTCGGCCGCCACTGAATCAACCCAGCGAGTGAGCGAATTCAATCCCGCCGCTTGGAGCCGGCTTGCCGATCGAATCGGCGGCAAGACCAATCTCATCGTGCGAACCAGACGGTCATTCTCTTCGAATCGCGCTTTGCACGTCTTCGCAATCGCAGTAAGCCGCTTTTTCTGGGCGGGAGTGCTAGTGGTCTCGGTGTCGACCCCAATCGTGACGGAACGGATATTGATCATCAGCTATTGCCACCGGTCTTTTTCAGCAGGCGGATGTAATCGTCGGGTGTGTTCACCTCCTCAAAACGGTCTCCCCCGACGTCGATGGAGTGAACGGACGCCCCATCGAGCGGGAGGTTTTGTCCCGCGAAGAGGTTGGTGTACTCGAAACAGCGCCTCCTCCACTCTTTGAGTAGAGCTCGATCCGAGAGTTTGTAGACACCGATCGCCTCGGGATCGCCCGCGTCGCGGAGCGGCCCCTGGTAGATCGAGCGGACGGTCCCGTCGTCTTCGCAGTCGCAGTTGAGCGCCGAAAGTGTCCTGCTATCTCGTTTCTGAGTCAGTACAGCGTTGTCGGGACCGTTCTGCAGCCGTTCGATGAGGCCCGGCTCGAAGAGCAGGTCACACGAGACCACATAGGTCGGCGACTCATCGAGTGCTAGAGCGAGGCTGTAGGCGTTGTTCGTCACCGCCCAGTCGGCGTTGTGAACGTAGTCCAGGTGTGGGTACCTGTGCATGACAGCAATTGCTCGATATCCGACCACCACTGTCAAAGACATTCCCGCGAAGTTCTCCTCGAGCTTCTCCATGATGGTTCGGCCGTCTCGCGGGTCTTTGATGAGTAGTTTGTTGAATCCGTCGAGTTGGAAACCCTGACCTGCGGCCAATACGATAACTCTCAAGTCAGGCCTCCGGGGTTGAGGTCAGCGAGGGGAAAGGCGCACGAGGGCACCTTGTCCGGAAAGCGGTGCTTGGCGGTTTTGTAAGGGAATATGTTCCCGCTCAATGCTCTCTCGATCACAATCTCGGCCGACACTTCTTGGGTTGTTGGCCTCAGACTCCACACCTCGACCTGGTCGTAGCCATAGAGCACGCAAGGAACCTGCTCCAAGCGCAGCCTCTGGGCGACTTCGAGCCGATGATGTCCGTCCATCACAAGGTGGTGAGTCCGATCGATTACCAACGGCTTGGTCCAGATTTGCTCGTCCTTGATCTTGTCTTGTAGCCAGTTGGCGCGCTTTGCGCTGTGCCCCTCAATTGGCTTGAGGAGGGCGGTACTAACGAGCACAACTTGTGTTTCTTCGTCGTTCACTGCTTACCTCAAGCCAAACTGCTGCAGCGCCTCCGCGTAGGCGTCAGGCGTGTTGAAGCATGAGACTCCAACGGCGGGCAGATCGACACCTGCTGCCGGGAGGTCCGCCAGCCGATCGATCCAGGGCCGGTGGTAGTACTGCTTTGTGTCCTTGGCTACGTACTCGGCGAGAAGGTCCCGATAGGGATCCGCCTCTTCTGGGCCGACTCGCAGCAAGCCGATCATCTTGGTGTAGTTAGAATATGCTTCGTCGTAGGCTGGGATGATCTGAACGTCTACCGTTTCTCCTTCCTCGAACAAGAGTACACCGCCCAACTGGTGCGGTAGGAAGGGTCCGGCCGAATACCACACAGATCGATCGCCCGTTGAATCGTCCAGAATTGCGTCGACACACTCGCCTGTGAACATCGAGTCGCCTTCAATCACGATGAAAGGTCCAGCCGTATCTTTGACGGCGAGATGAAGAGACAAAATGTTCGTGTCCCGGTCGTAGTCGGGGTTCGGAACAACGCGAACAGCGCCCTGCCCGGAGCTCTGAAGACACTCGTTCACTCTGTCGGCAGCGAAGCCAGTCACTACCGACACCCTGTCGAGGGGAAATCTACGCTCTTCGAGCTGGCGCAATAGCCGTGTTAGAACGGTCTCTGTACCGGCCTGCAGAAGCACCTTTGGGCGATCGTCGGTCAGGGGTCGCATCCGTTTCCCCTGCCCGGCCGCAAGTATTACGATCTGGCAATCTTTCGACAGAGCCATGCTCTCTCACTACATGTGTGAACTGGTGTGCACACCGTTAGCGGTCGGATTGTTCACACCGTGAACTCAAACTGAATCCCCCGCACGCGCCGCTTCGGTTTCTCGGGGCCAGACAGTACAGTATCCACTCGAAAGTTGGAACATGTGCAAACATCGGTCCATTAACAATTCGGCAGGCATTTACTCGGCCCACCATGGACAGGATCAGTAGCCTAATGCGCAGCGCGTTCGGCACATGGCCTCCATCATCGAATGAAGACGCGACGATAGTAGCCAGAGAGGCAACTCGGGCGCGGCTGAACAGCGCACCCATTTCGGCGGTCGGTGGAGTAGCCGCTCGACGGCTTGTCAGATGGCGGGCTGCTCGGTGGTGTGGTCGAACAATAAGACGATGTAGGTCCTATGGCGTCATCTGAGAGTACGCTAAAAAAGACGCGGAAAGGCGGAGTACTCTTGCTCGGGGGATCCGGGCTATCTCAGGTGTGCGACTTCATTACCGTCGTTATCCTCGCCCAACATTTGGGTGTGCGCGGCTTCGGACTATTCGTCGGCGTTCGCGCGATCGCCGGCTTGGTTGGTTACTTGACCTCGACGAGGTCATGGGAGCTTCTGCTCGCTTTTTGGGCACGAATCGAGGAGGAACTGGGGCGACTCCCCAAAGGTCTTTACCTTCTCAGCCTGTTTATAGAAGCCTGCGCGATGGCTGTAGCCTTCGTGGTCTTGGCGGTGATCGCCCCCCTGCTCACGGAGCACGTTCCGGTCGAAGACCTTCGGACCTGTCTCCTGCTCGCTCTAGTGCGACCTGGATGCGGCAATCTGGTGATGTCAAACCAGGCAGTACTTCGCCTGATCGACCGCTTTGGACTGGTGGCAGGGGTCGTGGCACTCCCCGGAATGTGCCGTTTGGCCGCAATCACGTTGGCTATCGCACTCTCATCTGAGTTGTCCATCGGAGACGCCCTCCTGGCTGAAGCAATCGGTTCGACGGTGGCGCTTTCGCTGGGCATGCTGTTGGTACCTTGGGGGCTGGGGGGCATCCGGCTTGCGCGCGATCGCATCAGCACCTTCGGCAAACGTCGAGAAATGTGGCAGTTCGGCGTCGCCAACTGGAGCGCCTCGAGCGTGAAGGCCGGGACGACCTATGGCGCCGAGGTGGCGCTCCTGGCCGTGGGCACCCCAGAGGGGCTGGGTGTGTTCGGCCTCGCCCGCCGAGTGGCCGGAATGTTGTCTGCCGTACTCGATCCGCTGGGCCAGGCTTATCAACCGGAAATCTATCGACTCGTTGCACGCCACGACGTCGCCGCCCTGCGAAAGTACCTGTTCAATATGACCCGCGACTTCACGGTACTTTGCACCCTACTAATCATCGGGATCGCCGTGTTCCGTGAACAGATCTTCCTACTGGTCGGAGGCGAGGAGTTCGAGAAGGCCGGCCCCGTAGTTCTCATCATCATGCTGGGCTTTGGCCTTCATTTGTCGTTAGCCTGGCTCAAGCCGACCATTCTGGCCCACCACAAACCGCAGGTCATCGTGGTCGCTCAGATAGCGGTCGGGGTGGTCTTGATCACCATGACCCTACTGCTGGTGCCGCACTATTCGGCACAAGGTGCTGCGTGGGGAGTCTGCGCCGGATACATGGTCCAGGTGGCCATCTGGGGGAAGGTGGTTACGCCTTGGCTTCGATTGAATCCGAGTCAGAGAGCGCCAGAATAACTGTCGATTCCGGCTGGGGTGGTCCCCTTGACTTCATTCATAGCCCCAATTATGGTGGCGCCCGCTTCGGAAAAGGACAACAGGATGAGGGTGACCATTCAAAAAGTCGAGGGCTGGGATTGAGCTCTGAGCGTGGCATCCGAATTGTTCGGGTCGGGTCCCTCCCGCGCCGAGACCGACCCGGGATGGGGTTGCCTGCCTTCAACGTAACAAAGCGTCTCCCGCACGCCACTTACTGGATAACACCGGTACAGAGCTACTCTTCGCCGCTCTGCGACGTACCAGCCCATGTGCGAGTGCGCGAAGTGCCGTTTGAGCTGACCCCGCGCGAGGGCGGCCGTCAACCTGGCCCCCGAGTGCGACTCCAACGACTAGCGACGGTGCTCAAATTCAATGCCCTTTCGCTAGGTAGTGTGCTGCGGTTCCGCCCCGATCTGATTCACGTCCACTCGCCGGCCTATCTACCTTTCGCGATCATGGTCAAACGGCTGCTCCGGATACCCTTGGTCATCACCTTTCACGGCGCCGATCTCACGCGGGTCGAAGAAAGCTGTCTTCTGCAAACCCTGGTGAGACAGGCAGATAGGGTCCTGCACGTCGCTTCCACCATGAGCGAACGTCTGGGGAAAATCGTCCCTCAAGAGAAGGTGGTCTACAGCTCCAACGGCGTCGATATGGACGTTTTTTCGCCCGGTGATAGTGATCGCGAGAGGCTGATCGTCGCGGCCGGTTGGTTCAACTGGAAGAAGGGGTTCGACGTCTTGCTCGACGCGATGGCCCGAGTTCACCGTGAAGAGCCCGACTGGCGGCTGCTGATTGCCGGCGATGGAGAGCTGCGTTCCAAACTTACTGAGCGGAGGGACTCACTGGGTCTACAAGACGTGGTCTCTATGCCGGGAAGTCTGAGCCGGGAGGAGCTGGTAGCCGAGCTTCAAAGGGCATCGCTATTCGTATTGTCTTCGCTGACCGAGGGACTCCCCAAGGTCATCCTCGAGGGCATGGCCTGCGGGTTGCCTGTCGTCACCACGACCGCGGGAAGCTCCGCTGAGGTCGTGGGAGAAGCCGGTCTGGTCGTGGAGCCGGGCAATGCCGAGGCGCTAGCTGAAGCAATCGCCCAGCTGCTCAACGACAGCGAGCGGCGCGAGAAGCTCTCGCTCGTGGCAGCCAGTCGAGCTCATCTCTTCTCCTGGGATGAGGTGGCGCGGCGATACGACGCTGTATACCGAGAGTTGGTGCCCCAGAAGTGACGCCAGCTGACTGCCGGCGACACTCAAGTCGTTCTGGCATCGAACGCTTTGCCCGCGGTCGGATACGAAGCGGAGCACTCGCCACATTCTCCCCCAGATCCACAGGCCTTGCGACATTTGGGACACCGGATGTACCCGTCGGCCCGTGCGTTCTTTTCTGCTGTTCCGGTCCGAGTGAAGCGAACAACGATGGTACATCGCAGATTTTCGAGCGCATCGGAGCGTTCAATGAGCGCGTGATACAGTCGACCTAACTCGAATAGACCGATAATCCGGGGAAACCAGGTGGGCCCATTGCTGACCACCTGAATGCTGTCTACTTCAAACCCCCATCTATCCGCTAGCCTTCGAAGCATAGCGGGAGTGTTCATGAGATAGTGCGTCTCGTACACGTCCTCGGCTGACCTCGTGTCTCGGCGAAGGCTCGACGCGGCCCACTCGTGAAAGGCGTGGGGCGTTAAGGCGGCCGCGATAGACTTGTAAGACCAACGGCTGGGCGTAACAGCCACGAGATAGCCGCCCGGGCGAATGACGCGCGCCATCTCCTGCATCGCCGTGTCAGGCTCGGCGAGATGCTCGAAAACGTATTCGCTACACGCACCGTCAAACGAGGCGTCACAAAAAGGGAGGCTGGCGATGTCGGCCAACCATGCTTCACTGTGATACCGTTGGACTGCCTCCTCATCGAGGTCGACACCGACAACGGTGCCTCTTCCGGCGTACTGCTTGGTCGCCTCACTTCGATCCCAGCCACAACCCACGTGCAGTATACGGTCGCCGTCGGAAAAAACGGATGCCAACTGCGCCGCGTAATGCGGGAACGCACTATCCCGATTCGCAAGGTGGGCAAACGTGGCCGCGGTGTAGCGCTGGTAGGCCTCCCGCCCCCAGCGAGCCCATCGGTTCAAAACCATTCGTTCGCACTCCTTGTCGCGGTCATTGGGCGCACTCCCTGGGCACATCTGACTGGGTGATCGCCCGACCAGATAACATCTGCCGATAGAGCGCACAAGCATGCGCCCATTGTCCCCGTTCTATCGCGACGCGCGCCTGAAGCCATTGGCTAGTTCCGGCTCGATCGTCGTTCACGGCCTGATATGAGGCAACAGTCCTCAGCGCACGGTCGACCTCGTCTGCGGGGATATCAAGGACGTCGCGGTGATCGAGCCACAGCAGAAGCAACTCTTGTGCGAGGCGGAAATCCGAAGGCCGCGTCCACGGCGCTCGACGTATCTCAGCGAGACTCTCGTCCAGCTCACCGCCCTGGCGTAGTGCCCTCGCCAGAATGGAGTTGGCTTCGTCTCCTAGTACCACTTGCCCGCGGCGTGCGAACCCGATCGCCGCTTCGTGGCTACTGAGTGAGTGGGCTGCCTGATCCACCACCGCTCCCAGACTTACGCGGCTTGGGTAAGCCAGCCATGCGGCTTCTGCGAACAAGAAGGCCCAATCGTACTCTCCGCGCTCCCTCAGAACGGATACTGTGTACTGGAGAGAGACATCGTTGGGTGCCAAAGCCTGAACGCGGTCTTGCAAGCTCGACAACGCATCCAGTCCAAGGACCACTGATGCCCTCGCTCCGGTGTCCGAAAGCGCTGTGGACCTCTGAAACGCAGAGACTGAAGCGGAGACCTCACCGCGGTGTCCTCTGAGCCAACCCAGCACCGCCAACGCTTCCGGGTCGTTCCCAGCGTGTTGCTCCGCCGAGCTCAGTATCTCGGTCTGTCGGTCTCCCACGGCGAGCGCTGCCGCAGACAACAGAGCCCTCGCCTCCGTAGGACGGTTGGAGAGGCGCGCCTCGGTACAGGCTGAATCTGGACCCGAAACAGCATCCCCGAGTGGGCAAGGGGTTGGGCCTTCTGTTGCGGCGAATAGAAAGAGCGCCATGGGCACGACCAAGGCAAGAACCAGCAACGCCGGCAGGCGAGAACTGACCCGCCCGACTCGACGTGACGCGTCCAGTGCATTGGCCCCGGCTACCAGAGCGACGACTGGGAACATCACACCCAGCGCAATCAGGTTGAAGGAAAATAGACTTGCCGCGCACACGGCGACGAAGCCAGACGCAATCCCGACTTGCAGAGGTGTGCGCTGCTTCAGCTGGCGAAGCGTTATCCAGCCCACACAGAGAACCAAGAGGATGGTGGCGACGCCCCCTACCAGGCCGAAGTCCGACAGAAGCGTGGCCCAGTCTGCCTCAGGAAAGCTGTTTCGCTCGGCGGTCAGGGCTTCGAAGAAGGGCGTGGACACGTAGCCGAAGCTCCCTCCACCCCCACCCAGTAACGGGTAGGTGGTCGCCGTTCGCAAAGCGGCTCGGATTGTCTCTAGCTTCGGCTGATAAGCCTGGGTCGGATGTACGTCACCTGCGACTGCGAGTAGCAAAACAAACGACACGATGCCTGCGGCGCAGGCTGCGAGGGTCAGCCTCCACCCGGGACGGGTGTACGCGAACGCTACGATATGGCCGACTCCCAGCGCAGCGAAGGCCACCACGGACGTACTGAGACTTGTCCAGGCAAGGCAGACCAGCCACGCCACACACCAGGGCCATTTGGTTTCGCTAGACCGCCAAAGGCCTAGCGCAACCAGGGAGGCGAAGGCACAGAGAACGCCGAGATGATTCGGATTGACGAACGGCCCCGAAAAGGCAGACGCGCGTGACGTTTCCGGCTGGTAGAGACCCAGCAACGGCTCGGTGCCCAACTGCCACTGAACCAACGCGAGCAACCCACAACAAACGCCCAACCACACAACGGCTCCAGCCAAGAAACGCAAGTGGCGGCGCCTTCTCAAAGTGGCAGAGACGGTGAGGGCTAACAACGCAAGGGCAAGGAATCGAAGTCCGGCGGTTGCCGTCTCTGGATAGGCGAGCGTGAAACGCATCGGACCCGCCTGACCGGCGACGGACCAAGCGTCCCATGTTGCCGGCGCTAGCGTCCTCATCCAGTCAGCGGGTAAGGGAATCAGTTGGAGAATACAAACGGTCGCGGCCGCAGCCCACGGTGCAATATCGAGACGCAAGCGCGGCGGTCTGCCCAGAAGGGTCGAAAGCGACAGGACGGCCGCCAATGAGAGCATGGCGACCAAAGCCGTTGTGGAATGAACGCCTCCCGCGCTGAGTACCGTCCCCCAGATCACGAGTCCCACCGCGGACGTTGTATGGCGTCTCATCGCGCTGATTGACCAACCGTGGGAGCTCGGCGCGGCTGGTGGCGCCGATCAAACTGAGAAACGACATAGATGGCGAGTAAGATCCAACTCATCCAAATGAAACCGCGCAAATAGATCACAGCTGTATTGCGAACGTGGCTGATGAGTGACACCTCGGCCAAAAAGAAAAGGGCGAGCGGAAACCAGCGATCGGTCCTGTGCGTTACCCATTTTTCCACTCTCGCGTGGATCAACCCCAGGACGATGAAGAACAGCGGCGCAAAGTACCCAAAGTTGATGTAAGCCTCGGCCACAATTGTGAAACCTAGGCCACCATGGCGTCGATAGACGTCGGGAGCGGTCTCCCGAGTAATCCATACAGACGACACAAACCCCCACTCCCGGGCCTTGAATCTGACGTTGGGCAGCGCGCGAGCGACGGCCCAGAGGTAAGTCTGGCCGAAGAAATAGTCCCTGCGATCGGGTACCAGGGAACGGGCCCGTACGAACGTATCTAGAGTGCCACCCATTTCCTCGAAGGTACGGTTCAGCCCCTCAGACGTTGCGGCCGCTCGGATTCCGCTGATGTCGCGGATTCGTCGATAGCCCTTGAGACCAGAGAACAACATGATGGCAATTACGCCGACCAGGATGACGGTTCTGCGGCGCATTGGGGAAATGAACGCGTGTCGCACCACAAACAGGGGAATCAAGAAAATGGTCAGTGAACCTCTGTCACCCTCCAGAGTGAGTGAGAGCAGGTAGAGGACCACTCCGGCGCCGAACAGGAAACTAGGAAAGAGACGGCGACGCAGCAATGCGCAAGTTATGACCGTTACGATCGCACCCACGAGAATTGCGAGGGCACCGACGGAGTATGCGTATGCAAGGCCCTTTGAACTGGTTGCGTCAAAGACTTCCTTTCCGTAAGCGCGTCCGAAGAATTGGGCGAAACCCGTGCGAGAAAAGAAGAAGAGCTGCAGACCCATGCCAATCCAGAAAACCACCTGAGCCCAAGTCTGGACCCGTGTCAGTTCGAGCTTGTGCGGGTCGAGAAGGCGGGCGTTTGGTCGCTCCAGCTGGCGCAGACCAGTTATCAGATTGAAACCGAAGAGCCAGGCCAAGAGGCACAGGACGGACATGTGCCAGGTTTCATCAACAAGTTGAGGCACATACCAGGACGGTCGTCCGCCAAGACTTGCGAAATGGAAGATAACGAAGGCCAGGGGGAACAGCCAACCTTGAGAACTGAGGGTGAAGAGTCCTCGGTTTCGGGTCACTCCGAAATGGCTCAATAGGCCCCAGATCAGGACGGCGCTGGCCAACCAGAACTCGGGTCCCCGAGGACTGCTTGTCCCAGTGTTCTCGTAGCGACAAACTGCGAATAGTACGGCATCGCACACGAGAACAATACCGAGCATGAAGAGGCTCGCCGATGAGCGATTTCTCGAGTTAGTCGGACTACTCAAGAGGCGGAGTCCTTGTCCTGAACGTCGATCGGGACCTTATCGGCTTGGTCGGCCTTTCTCTTTCCAAGGCGCATGAGTGCCGCGACGATCGCCAAGAGCGCAACGGCCTGAGCAAGCAGAATCGTAGCGTGCCAGAACTCGACGAACGGCAGGAGCAGGGCGTTGAGCCCGCAGGCAAATGCGATCAGATAGATCAGAATGACTGCGCCGCGTTGGCTAAAACCCATGGCGACCAGCCGGTGGTGAATGTGGTTTTCGTCCCCCACGTGAATCGGTAAGCGGTTCTTGAAGCGAATGGCGACCACCCTGAACGTGTCGAAGATGGGCACCGCAAGGATTAGTAACGGCATTGCTACGGCGATCGCTGGAGCAGTGTCATCTGTTACATACGACTCCAAGACCGTGAGGCTCGCCATTGCGAATCCGAGAAACAGGCTGCCCGCATCGCCCATGAATATTGACGCTGGACGGAAGTTGTAGAACAGAAAACCGACCATCGTACCGAGCAGCGCGACCAAAAGAGCGCACGTCAGGTACTGGGTCTGGACCAACGCGACGACGGCAAAAAAGGCGAGGGCGATAGCCGCCACACCGGCTGCCAAACCATCCATCCCGTCCAAGAGATTGAATGCGTTTGTAATGCCCACGACCCATAGCACTGTGACGACTATGTTGAGCGGCTGCCAACCAAGCAGCGTAATCTGCGCTCCGGACACCACCAGCAGCAGGGCTCCGACGACCTGGACGGTGAGTTTTACACTGAACGCGTGCTTGTGATTCGTCCAATCGTCCCAGAGACCAACCGAGAAATTGAGGACACAGCCGACAACAACGGCGGTCAGTAGGCCGAGATTCCCCTGCATGCCCGGCATTGCGTAGTAGACCCATTCGAGGTGTTGCCGCAGAAACTCGGTGTGACGGATAATCCACAAAACACCCAGTGCGCAGACGATTGTGCCGAAAAAGCCCGCGAACATTGCCGCGCCGCCCAGATAGGGCTTCACGACAGTGTGCACCTTTCGATGTCCCGGCTTGTCGACGACGTCGTACCTAAACGCGATTCGTTTGCAGAGCGGAACCGCCAAAGCTGTAATAGCGCAACTGCAAAGCGCGACAAGAGCCATTGCGAAGACGAAGGCGCCGACAGTAGGGTTCATGCCTCCTCCTGCAAGCTTTTTGTCGGGCTCTTTGCTGGCATGAGGGAGCGATAGAGACTGTCCAAGTCACGGCTCAGTCGCCCGACCGAGTAGTACTTCTGTGTGGGCTCCCGGTATGTCTCTGCCGCGGCCTTGGCTGTCTCTGTGTCGGTTAGTGCCGCTTCGATCGCTTTGGCGAGCGCCGTGTGATCGTTAGGTTCGACCAACCGACCACTCTCCACGCCGTTCAGCAGCGTCGGTACCCCGCCCACGTTGGTCGCCACGACCGGAACACCCGCCGAAAGGGACTCCAGGATCGCTACCGGCTGCCCTTCGTTGAAACTCGACAGCACGAACAGGTCGAGGTCCGCGAAAACGACCTCGGTGTCGCGCCTGAAGCCCGGTAACGTGATTCGATCAGCGAGCCCAAGGTCTTCCACGTAGGCCTTTAGTTGGTCAGTTAGCTCACCGTCGCCAACCAGGACGAAGTGGTCGCGCTGGTTGGTCTCGCAGACCTGTTTGATCGCGTCGATGAGAACGAAAAGGCCTTTGATGGGCGCAAATCGTGCGACGGTCCCGACCAATCTCTGGTCGTCCCCCAGGCCGAGCTCCGCGCGGAACCTCCCTCGAACTGAGTCCAGGTCGGCAAAACGGTCCAACTCCAATCCGAGTGAAATGAACTCGATTTGGTCTTCCTTGCACACACCGAGACGAATGATGTCCTGACGAACCTCCTCGCTGACCGCGATCAAACGATGGGTGCGTTTGGCGAGAAACCGCTCGACTGCGAGGAAGAAACGGGTTTTCGACTTCGAGAAATAGCCGTGAAAAACGTGCCCGTGGTAGGTGTGGACCCGCACTGGGACGCCCAAGATCCAGGCGGCCAAACGTCCTAACGCGCCGGCTTTGGCGGTGTGGGTATGGACCACAGTTGGGCGCGCTTTCCGAATCACCTTCATCACGGACAGTAGCGACGACAAATCTCGTAGAGGATGGAGCGAGCGCTGCATCTGGCTGATCTCGATCGGGGTGACATCCAGCCGGTCGGCCAACTCGTGCATCGACCCTTCCCCGGTGTCCAGCGCACCAGTCAAAAGGGTGGTATCGTAGCCCTGTTGCTTCAGTGTCTCGGTCAGCCAAAGAACGTGCTGGGCTGGGCCGCCTATGCTCAGACGCGAGATAATGCGAACGAGTTGGATCTGTTTGCGTTCATCCGCGCCGGATGAGGTATGGCGGTCTGGCTCCACTCCGTTCCCTTTTCAGCCCACAGACAGTATTTGGCCTGCGGAGGCGTCGCCCAGAATTGAACACCAATGGCGCAGACTATCAAGTCCCCGGTAAGTGCTCAAATTGGACAACCTTGCGCTGAAACCCAGACCCACAAAACGCGTAGTTGCTTTCGAGTATACTATCAAAACCACTGTTCGAAGCACAACGGTCCGCGTACCTCTGTGTGAGGGGCAAGTCGGGTGAATGGAGTCCTACTCCTCCAATGGCTGACAATTGGTGACCAGCTCAGGACTCGGCGCCGGTGTAGTGGATGACAAATTCCATTCCTGGGTGTCAGCTGAATAGCTGTAGACGCGTTGCTCCCCGGTATCTTCCATCAACTCGAATCCTCCTACCGCAGTGGCAGACGTGTTGTCGCTATTGAAGGTCACGTCCCCACGGCGGATCATCGTGCACACCTCCCAGCCCGTGTCGCTTGTCGGACGGGAGTGAGCGTCCTGGACGCCGACCCTTGCAGACACCGCGGCGGCGTAGAGAAAGTAGCCTGCCCGGCTCTGAATGATCGACTGGAGCTCCCAGCTCCACCACACACACTCGCCACCGCAGCTCGCCCGGCTTATCAGGGAGAGCATTCCTCGGCCTGTGGGCAGCACTTTCAACTCAACACTGTCAATCAATGGAGCACCCTCACCAGCGCCGTATCGGCCGGTCAGGATGGCGCCCTCGTCGTTGAGAACCAAGAGCAGATGCCCCTCGGGAAACTGGCACTCGCTCTCATCTGTGCAGGGTGTTCCGTCTTCTCGAGTCATCTGACTAGGCGCGATATCAGTCGTGTTCCAGGCCTTGATATGCCAACCCCAACCTTGATCAGTGGGTTGGTCGATTTGAACCAGTGGCGCTCCAAGCTGCGCGCAAACCCCATCGGCTTCGCACAGATGTGGATTCCCCTCGGCGTTGAACCGGACTGACATGTCTCCGCCCGCCATGTTGGACACCGTGCCAGCCGGGGTCAAATCCAACTGTGCAGCAGCGGAGTTCGGGACCAACAGGCAAATGGAAAGCGCGGCCGCGATGGCCAGCTGCGAGTGTTTCATCGACATCCTCCTTGAATTGGCTAGCGGCTCGATAGCACGCCACCGGGTGTGGGTAAACTGATTGACTTTCTGGTCCAGGCTCGACATTGACTGGAGCAATGAGCACTGATTCCACCGCCGCGAATGATCCGTTGAAGACCCTGCGCCGGCTAATTGCTTCGACGCTCGGGCAAGTCAGCGACGAAGACGTGCCCCGGTGGATCGACGGCCACTCGGTTCACGCGCTGGTCGACGTGTCAGGCCGACCCGAAACGGTTCAGGCCCAGTGCGAAGCGGCTCGGCAGGCCACCTACGCCCAAAACCACTGGCGGATCGGCGTGTTTCAAAGCGTGGTCGACACCCTGCGGGACATTCCAGTCTGTCCAATCAAGGGCATCCTGCTGCTCGATACAATGTACTCGGATGACTTTTCAAAGCGGAGCGTCGTCGACATCGATTTGCTGGTGCCAGGTGATGAGTTGGTGGACGCTATATCGCTGCTAGAAGGCGATGGGTGGGAGACCGTCGGCAAGACGGACGACTATCACGTACGCCTCGAGGGCCACAAAACTGTTCTCGAGCTTCACCGACAGTTGGACTACAGGCACTCACCTGAATCACGCTGGAACCAACTGAGACTAAACGCCGGCGTAGTCCACGAGAAACAGGTTTCGCTACTGCCTGACGCGGTGCACTACGCCTATCTCATGGCTCATATGGTCAAACACACACCGATGGTGTGCCTGAAGTGGGTTGTCGACGTGGTTCTGTTGGCCGATCAGCAGACAGCCCAAGAGTTGGAGACCGCAGCGCGTCAGCTGGGGGCCTTCAGGTCGGTTCTTGCTGGACTCGACTTCCTGGAACAACTGCTAGAATGCGCTCTGGTTCCCGGGTTTGCCGGCCTCGCAGGGAGGCGGGAGCGCGCTGCCGTCAGCTTGAATAGACGGCTGGCCTGGGGCCAGTTGCTTAAACGTCCGTTCGAGCCGCTGGCGAGCCAGACCGTCGGACGAGGCCTGTCAGCCGCTCTGCTGGCCGACCGCGCTCTTCATGGAATCCGTTTTTTGGCTCGGGAACTCCGAGAGAAGCTCAGAACCTAGTTGCCTGCCGGAAAACAGCTCTAGTCGCAGCCCTCTTGTTCGAGGATGCGCACCTCGACTCGGCGGTTGTTTTGACGACCTTCTGTGGTGTCGTTGGTGTCGATGGGTTGGGTCTCGCCATAGCCTTCTGATTCCAATCGGCCTTCGTCAATCCCAGCCGAGGTAACGAAGCGCATAACTGAGGCCGCCCGCCGCCGCGACAGATCGAGGTTGTGGGCATCGGAACCGCGACTGTCGGTATGACCTTCAACTCTGGCCTTCAAGATCGATGGGTTCGCCACGAGGGCGTTCGTCAGATCAAATAGGAGCGGATAGGAGCGTTCCTGGATGACGTCCGAGTCCGTATCGAAATAGACGGCGTCACCGAGTTCGAGGGCCATGCACTCTACGATTGTGATCTGAGTCTCGTCGGGACAGCCATCTTCGTCATCCAGGCCGTTGTAAACCTCTGGATCGAGTGGGCACTCGTCGTCGAAGTCCAAGATCCGGATCCGGGCAACCGTCTTCGTCATCGAAGAGGTCGAAGTCCTCGGGGTCCATCGGGCAGGTGTCATCGACATCTAGGATGCTATCTTGATCGTTATCCGGGTCTGGACAGCCATCTTCGTCCTCGAAGAGATCGACGTCCTCAGGATCCATTGGGCACTGGTCGTCGATATCGAGGATGCCGTCAGCGTCGTTATCGGGATCCGGGCAGCCGTCCTCGTCTTCGAACTCATCGAAGTCCTCCGGGTTGTCTGGGCAACCGTCAACGTCATCGAGATAACCATCGCCATCCCTGTCGCCCGGCAAGACAACTACTTCCTCCTCCTCGGCTTGCGAGTAGGTGAATCCGAGCAACACTCGCCAGTCGGGGCTGCCGTAGCCAGGAAAAATGCCGGTTCCCATACCGAGTTCGACCATCATGTTGTCGTTTGCCCAGTACTTGGACCCAAAGATAAACTCCGAGGCCAACTCCTCGCTGGCCAACTCGTCGGACAAAACGCTGGCTTCGAAGCTCGCTTCGGGCACCAGCGACAGTTGGTCTGTCACCACAATGTCGGCGGCCAATCCAACCGTGAAGTTGTCGTTTGAGTCCACGTTAACCAGGCTGGCTTCGGGTCTGACTTGGTACCCAAGATTAACTCCGAAGCGCGTACCACTTGGCAGATCATAGTCGAGAACGAACCGCGGGTGGATGCGAAAGCCCTCCCCCTGGTACTCGTCGTTGTTTCCAACGGGAATGTAGGTATCGAGTACGAACGCCATCGCCAGACCGCTTGGATCGTCCTCGGTCGCCTGATCGTGGATCAACACTTTGGGGACAAAACGGATATCCCCTATTCCAAAGCCGCCTTCGGCCGTGGCGGTGGGCAACAGACTGATCGCTTCACCGGATTGGTAGAGGATCAGAGGGACATCCAGACCCAGCTCCAACCGATCGATCAACGCGAGGGTGAAAACAATGTTGCTAGTCAATTGGCTGGCAACCAACGAGCCGAGAACCGTCTCGTCTTCATCTCGCACGATCAGTGGGTCGTCGGCGTAGTTGATGATCAGACCGACTTCCCAACCCATGTGCGGCATGACCGAACTGGCCGCTTGACCGATGAAGTTCGATCGCTGGCTCGGCATCGGCCGGAAGCGTTGAACATCGAATCGAGACTCCTGAGCCATGGCTGAGGTACTGAGGATCAAAATTGCGAGCGTCAGCGATCCCATTTGCCACGGGTTTCTCCGCCGCTTCGAGAACGGTTTGCGACGGTCAGTTGCCTTTGAAAGGGGGACCTGAACCGGCCCAGTCGCCGAGTGGCGAGGGCACGAGCTTACGGGCTGCTGCCTCATAGACTGTTTCCGTTCACGCATGGTCAATACGCTGCGGAAGATAACACGAACCTCGTCTCCAGGGGGAGACTCATCCGAATTCGCGGTTTAGCGGGCGGCCGTCAGCCAGGGTTGCCTCAGCCTGCGACCCGGGTCTTGATCGCGGTGATCATGTCGGGGAGCATGCTCTCTGTGGCCCAGTTGAGAATGACGTCGGGAATCCACGTGCCGAGGTCGGCCATGAGATAGTAGCGAACCAGGGTCTGGGAGCCGTCATCACCCCACGGCAAGAGAAGCCAGTATCCTTCGGTGTCAACCAGGTTTCCGCTGTCAGGTACGTAATCCCAGGTGCTCACGAGGGCGTTGATGCCGCCAATTTCCTGCGGGCCAGCCCACGCTCGAATCGTCCAAATCCGGTCGTCCATCGGCCACGGGGTGTCAGTGATTCCCGAACACACGTAGGTGTCACCGTCGCGCTCGATAATGCTGGAGGCCCCCATGTTGGGCATGAAGTCTGTGTAGTTATCGAAGTCGATAATCACGTCGAGAACTTGCTGAGCAGGTGCGTCGACAACCCCGAGTACGTCACCGATCGGCCGCTCGGAGGCGACGACCTCGACTAGTATCTCGCCCGCGTTGAGACGCGTCACTTGGTCATTGCTCAGAGACGGAATCTCGGGCGTTTGCTGTGCTACCGCCGAAGCGGTAATAAGGAGGGACCCCATCATCATCAAAACTGCGACTATTCGCATTGTTTACCTCAAATTGTGGACCGATTCGTCGAGACCGCTGTCGCCTCAAAACTGAAACACGTTCTACCACAGGCGCCAAACTGTGAAAACACTCGTTTTTTCGTCAGCCCGACAGGGAGCTTTCCGTCGCGAGTGCCCAGAACGTCGCCGGTGTTTGACGGGCGTTCGCCGATAAGATTCGTCGAACTGCGAATTTTTCGCCACGAAATTTTCCGCGCGCGCGTTTGCGGGTACCCGACGCAGAGTCGGTATCCCCACTTGCGCCGCGCCATTGCTTAACGTACAGAAGGCGTGAACCTGGCATGGAGAGCGTGTGGCTCGAGCGATTGAACACTATTGTCCCAATAAGGGCCCTGTCGACGGCCCCCTACCCACCGGGGTAGTCGAACGGCGAGGTGTGCTCGAATGAGGGTCGTCGTTACAGGGGCGGGTGGACACTTCGCACGGGCCCTGATTCCGATGTTGCGCGAGCATCCGGACATCACCGAGATCGTGGGTATCGACGCCCAACCGCCCTCGCAAGTCCTTCCGAACGTCACCTATCATCAAGCCGACGTGAGAAGTAGGCGGCTCGCTCAAATGCTCGCCGGAGCCGACGTTCTGATTCATCTGGCTTTTGTGATCTATCACCGGGGCAAGAGACAGACAGCTGAAGAAGTGAACCTCGATGGAACGATTCAGGTCCTCGAGATGGCCGCTCGGCAGGGCATCAAGCGAATCGTAGCGGCAAGTTCTCACGCCGTTTATGGCGCGCATCCTGACAACCCGGTGCCCATCGACGAGTTCTGGCCGCGAAGGGGAAACCGCCAACTGCACTACTCGTGGGCGAAGCGTCTGATCGAGGAGTATCTCGATACGTTCGAGCTGCGCTATCCAGAGGTCGAGGTGGTTCGACTCAGACCCTGCAATGTCTGGGGTCCCAATGTGCCCCCAAGCCGAGCTCAGCTCTACCTGAGCAGCGTCGCCCTCGCCGCCAAACGGTACGATGCGCCCATCCAGCTCCTGCACGAGGCCGATGTAGCGCGCGCGTTCGTTCAAGCGGCGGCCGTCCCGGATATAAAGGGTGCCTTCAACATCGCACCGCGCGACTGGATTCGACCCAGCGACCTCAGACGAAGGCTGCGAATGAAAGGCGTTCATCTTCCCGGTATCGCGGTGAAGCTTGTCAGCAACGTCATGTGGAAGCTATCGCTGACTGAAATCTCCCCCGAGTGGCTTTTGTTGGGCGAGTTTCCAATCGTCTTGAGCAGCAAGAAAGTACGCGGCCAACTCGGCTGGGAACCAACCCGCACGACGGTCGAGTGTGCGCGCGAAACTGTAAGTGTAATCCGGGGAGAAAGCCCCGTGCTTGTGTGAGAAACCTATGTTGTCTACCCCATACTTTCCCGCAGGGAAAACCTGGATCCGACCCGTTGAAGGTGACTCTGGGCTGAAGTATCAGCTCGCTGGCGGCGGTGCCGGTCGTTTCACGACACTACCCGTCAGCGCCGTCACGCTCTTGTTGCTCGCCGATGGCCAACGCACGGTCGGTGATATCTACGACAGCGCCGGTAAGTTGGGCATTCGACTCGACGATCCCGCCCGTGTCGTTGTCTTGTTCCGTGACCTCGAGAGGGCAAACCTCGTCGAGATGAACTGGCATTACGAGACGCTGGTCCCCGTTCGCCACCGTTGTACCGCTTCTGGGATGTGCTGCGAGGGTCACCTAATCTGTGTCAGTGAGACTGAGGCGGCCAACGTGCGCAAGATTGCTCCGCAGTTGGTGGCCTACGACCCAAACGTGCCGCAGATCGATCCCGTTTCGCTGATTGAAGATGCGGGGGAAGAGCCTGAACTGGCCCTCACGATGGTCGACGGGCACTGCCTCTTTCTCGGGGACGATCGGCTCTGCATGATCCACAAACACCTCGGAGCCGAAGCGAAGCCACTAATCTGTAGGCTCTTTCCCCTTCGCGTCGTCAATACGGAAGCCGGGTTTCGCGTGGGAATCACGTCGCGCTGCGTCGACGCTCACCTGAGCTGGAACAGCGTTGATCCCGCGACGCCCGAAGAGGCTCTGGGCGCCATCGGTCTCGACTGGCCGCCAGGAAAAATCGTCGGACTCGACGGCAGTGACATGAGGTCACTTCGGAACACCCGGCGCTTCCAGATGAACGCGGAGCAGGAGGGGTACTTCCTGTCGCTTCTAACGACCGAGAACCTCAACCTCGCCACCCTCATCACGAGTACTGCGGGCGAGTTCTATCCGGTAGACACCATTCCCCCTGCCTTCCTTGATGATGTGGCAAAGAGACTGAGGGTCTTTCCTGAGAACTACTCGTTGAGCAAGTTCAACAACGCGGGCACGCATTTCGGTGACGACTGCCGAGCGCTCCTAAACGAGTTCTCGACCATTACCGCACCGGAGTCTGGATGGCGCGAGCCGCCTCCGGCGGTGGTCGACTATATTCGCCACGCAATACAACAGTTCGTGTACCTGCGAGACTCGAGCCTCTTTCCGGCCATCGAGTTGGCCGTGCACGTGTATTTCATCGGTGTGATCGGCGCCCTTTGGACCACAACGCCTTGGGACACCGATGGCCAGGTCTCCCACGAGCTCGGCAGGAAAATCTCAATGTGGTTGAGGGTAATCAATCTGTCGGGCGTGTTTCAGAAACTGTTCGAAGGCCCCGAAGACTTCGAAAGTTACCGCCAACACCTGTCGTAGAGGAGGCAATACGTGCTTTCTGTTCCTAGCGTGTGTGAGGGAACCGTCGTCGTCCCAGTAGCGACGGACGCGGGACTCAAATACCGAATTCGGAATCCGAAGCGTGGGAGCGGTACACTCATCCCACCTCGCACCTTCTCGGTGTTGTTGCTTGCCGACGGAGTCCGAACCCTTGCTGAAATCTACGACCGCCTTCTAGCGGAAGGGGTCCGCCTGCCCGATCCGTCGAGCCTGATTCGAGTCATGGGCATGTTCGAGGCGAGCGGTGTGATCGATATTGCTCACCGCTTCCAGGCTGTACAAACCCTGCGCCACGACTGCGATTGTTGCGGCAGATCCTGTGAAGGGCATCTCGTCGGACCGATTGATCCCGAGGAAGCAGTCCAGCTGCAAGAACGCCTGGTCGAGTTGCGGCAAGCCCGGGACGAAGCGAGTAAGCCCGTTGCGGGTGATGCCGTCGTCGAAGTTGAATTCGAGGGTGAGAGCAAACCGGTCCTCAACTTTCCGGACGGCGTCTGTATCTTCCTCGACGAAGAAAAAAAGTGCCGGCTTCACGCTCGGTGGGGCCCGCTGGCGAAACCCCTGCCATGCCGGATGTTCCCCTTTCGGATGGTTCGCACCGAAACTGGAACCCGAACGGTCATTTCGCCCCGCTGCTTTCGCTGGCACGACCATCGCGAGGCGGGGACAGAGCACGACCCAGAGTCGCTCATGAAAACCTGGGGTGTTTGGCGTCCGCCGGCCCTGACCCAAGGCCTAGACAGCGATAACTCCGAACGGCTTGGACTCGATCCCGCCAACGCAGCCCAACAGGCGAACTGGGACGACGAGCTGTCGGTACTGAAAACCCTGGACCAGGCCGCGTCGCTGGAAGGGTTGCTGGCCTGGCTCGCTTCGGGTGAACCCGTAGCGGCCGAATCGGCGCAGCACTTCTACCGCGCTGCGTTTGCGCTCGCTGCGGCGCTGCTTTCAGAGCGATTTCTATTCGAAAAACAGCGCAAAATTTCTGGATTCGCTCAGTCTGTTTCTGAACTTGCTGCCCAAACGGCCAATCAGGTCTACGAATCCGCGCCTTGGACGACGCTCGACGAAGGGCGCTGGGAGTATACTGCATCCGCTTTGCGCAACTTGGTCTACTCCCGTGAGGTGATGGTCTTCGGGTCTGTGCGGCGGGGCGTCCTCTTCTTCTGCGTTGGAGCCGTGTTGGCACATCGAGCTGCGGCTGAAGGTTCGCTGAGCGCGTTCGTCTCTCACCTAACCTCCTGGTTGCGCATTACCAGCGCGACAGAGGTGCAGCGTGTTCTGTTTCCCGATATGGAGCGAGTCGAGGCCCTCCTGTCGACTCTTGCTCCAAATTAGTCTGGCACACCGCTTAGCTGGTAAGCTGACCCCAGATTTAGAGGAGATTGCCATGACGGCGCAGGACAGCGAAACCGAGCCTGTCGAACCTCAGACAGGCGGCTCTACGGAAGAGAACGACGATGGATCCAAGGACAGCGGCGTGGATGGAGCGCTCGATTTCACCCTGACGTGCAGCTCTCTTGACCGTGTGCTCCTGGTAATTCCTGCAGTGGTATGTCCGCTGGCCGCCGGGCGAATGCTGGTGGGCATTAGAGACGTCGCTACGATTTCAGAACTCACCGTACCGGAGTTCATCTCGGCAAACGGGCCCTGGTACACCTTGAGCTTGATCATCATTGTGCTGGGTAGCATTCTACCGCTCGTGTTCTGCCCGCTCTATCTCCAGTATCGCGCAAAATCACGACTGACACTCGACGGCGATGGCATGACCTTCGTTCGAGAGGCTATTCTGCCCTTCGGATGGCTTGCCCGGGACGTACGAATGTCGTGGGTCGATCTACAAGAAGTGCGCTACAGCTATCGATTTCTACCGCTCCCCGCCCCCACGCTGACATTTCGCTCGTCAGAAACTGTGACCCACGTCAACCTGGCACAACTGTGGCCCCTCGACGATGAAGAACGGCCCATCAAAAACCCCGTCCCGAAGGGTGGATGGCAAGACCATGCGGCAGCGACGGCCGCAACCGAGTATTTCATCGCGTCTCGGGCAGAACTCGCAGAACGAGCTAAACATAGAAAATAACTGGGTTTTCAGCGGAAGAATCGCGGTTTTTTTGCGTCGTCTAGGTGTTTTTCCACATTTGCATTTAAGTTGGTGTGGAAAAACACCGATTCTTCTTTTGACAGAGGATTACCCCCGCGGGTCGAGGCGCTATATCCCGAAAGCCAACGGTGAGGCTACGGGCACCTCCGACCACCACCCGACAGCGATCTACCCGCGGGGGTCCCGTCAAGCCTAATAGAAAACCCCGATATTTAGAAGTAAAGAGTTTTTGGGAGCGCTAGCCCTGACTCGCACCGTCGCCTCGAGGGAGCTGATGCTCGATTTCGATAGCTGTGATGAGGGTCGCTAGCGCCGGGTCCAATCGGCGATTCGGCCGGCGGTAAGTGCACTGATTCCAACGGCCCACTGCCCACTCTGACTACCCCAAATCTCGGGCTGGGGGGAGTGACCGCGATAGTAGAGCTGCACAGCGGGCCGAGCGACCCGATCATCGCCGTCGACCACAAACTCAGCCTCTTGTAGCGTGAACGTTGCCCCGTCGTCGTAGCTGAGTGTCAGATTGCTCTGGGCGAGGCCAATAGAGAGGTCAGCTCCATACAGAGCCGAGCGCGTATCGGCCAACCCACGCAGCAGCGCGTCGCGCAGATCGGCCAGCTCGGGATTCCCATCGGTCACTGCGGCCGAGTGGTCCTCGAGCCAGACCGCGAACTCTTGAAGCGACTCGAGGTCGACCTCACCGTCGACACCGGCGAGCTCGATGCGATTGTTGGCTCCCCCCCTCGGTAAGTTGACCACCACCCGACGAGCTCCCCAGTCGCCAGTGAAATCGAGCAGGAACGGGGTAATCGTCACGTCCTCCAGCCATAACGTCGTCTCCCTGTCCAGGATGCCACCGCGGCCGCGGGTTGACAGATGAGCTGCGGGAGTCGCGAACTCCAGGGGATTATCGAGGCCCACCGCCAGCTCCAAGGCTCCCGAACCCCCGAGTTGCCCCGAGAACTTGAACTCACTGTTGTCGACAGCGTAGGGCGACGAAAGAAGTCCGTCTCCTTCAATTGCGATCTCATCACCTCGTGATTGTGCAATCAAGTGGTGAGCCGTGATTGAGGCCCACTCGCCCGATGCGACGTCGACCCTCATGTCAGTAATTATCCACGTATCTGCCAACCCGGCGAGCATGTTGTCTGCTTCGCGAAAGGTGGGAAGCTGGGCGCGCCTGATCCCGTCGGCCGTGGAGGTGCTAGACCGCGAAGGCTGGCGTGAGAGTCCGTCTTTGCCGCAGAAACTCAGTTCTTGGCAGGTTTCAGCCCAGAACACGTCGTCGAGATTGATGCCCGCGCCGGTCAGGGCGATTGACCGGAAGTGGAGTTCCCCGGCGGCCAGTTCACTCCAGTCGAGTGAGGCCCTGATCTCTTCAACTTTCGCGGTGCCTATCTCGAGCCCGCCGATTTGCAGCTCTGTGACTTCGATCCCGAAAACGCCGACCTTCAACTCATTATAACGAAGATCCACACCCATCTCGGACGCTTGGGACTCGAGCCAGGCACCGAGTCGGTCAGCGGCGATCGCTGTGAGGGCTTGGTAGCAGAGCGCGGTGGTGAGCAGTGTTAGAGGAAGGATGACTAGCCACTTGCGAAGAAAGGTACTGCTCACGTGTTTTCCGTTCAGACGAATAGGTTTCCGATCAACTCCTCGATTCGTTTTTCGAACTCTACGTGACGGTCGACTCGAGAGGGGTTCTCTCTGTTTCGGACCAGATCGACAATTCTCTCAACCCCGTCGCGCTCCCCTTCAACCCATACCCGAGGTACCGGTATTTTGCGGAGCTGGTTACAGTTTACCGCAAAGTAGCCGCCGCTCAGCTCCCTTCCACGGAAGTGCCCGCGATACCACGAGGAAACGACCCTGCTGTTCAGAAGAGCGAGGATCAATTCGGGTGCCAGCTTGGTACTTCGAATTGCGTAAACCCCGACCCCCATCGCCACACCGTGGTCGTCGCGGGAGGCCACCAGTGATTTGCCCACGCCTTTGACGAGGACTTTCTTCTGGCTAAAGAGCGCTCTCTTGCCTGCGCTGAGGGCATTCGTTGGCAACACCGGACGCTGGTAATAGTCTCTCAAAAACCGAACGTCACCGAAACAGATTTTATAGGGTTTGATGCAACGACTCACGACGAAGGGGAGTGACTCACCCACACCGTCGCGTTCTTCGCGAAGGGCTTTTTTTGTCCGCTGAGCATCGTATCCGGGTGTCCCAGCGACTACCTCGGCGAGATCTCCCAGAGGAATGAAGTCACCCGAGAGCGAATCTCGAGTTGGAAAGCCTGTCTCGAGGCCCCCGAGATGGGCCGAATACGAAGCATTATCGGGACGCTGGCTTGGATCTGCCTCGCAGTACACTCTCGCATCGCCCGAGTTGTCAGCTGAACCGATCAGGATGTTGGTGGAGACCGCGGCATCCCTGAAGAGAATTCGGCTCTCGAAGTCGTGGACCTCCCGAATGAGCGGGGATAATGCCGCACGAGCTTTACTGGCGTACTCCGCGCTCCAGAAAGGAGCTGGAACGATTACGCCGAACTCACCGCGTTCACCCAACCACTGTGACATCTTGAGCAGGAAAGCCACGAAGAGGTCGAAGTTCCCGAAGAGCTGAGGGATCGTCCCCCTCAGTTCGGCTGGATAGTCCGGGCCGCGCTCTCGGACCAACTGGCGAATACTGACAAAGGGCGGATTCGCGACGATGACATCAGCGGCGATGGGCGGCGACGACGTGAGCGCGTCAAGCGTCCGCACGTTGCGGTAGTCGGCCGGAAGTCCGACTCGCCCGGCAGCGACCCAAAGCGCGATACGGGTAACGGCGACCGACTCGCGATCGATGTCCCAACCATGCCAGTCAGCTGGTGACTGTGGACCGATCCACTCGGCGAGAGCCGTGAGGAGATGACCACAGCCACATGCCGGGTCGAGGATGACACCAGCACGGCGGTCGAGACGACTGACCAGGTAGTCCGCGAGGACGAACGAGGTCAGATGGGCTCCGGCTGTCCTCGCTGTAGCCTGTGGATACAGAATCGACTCTGCACCCTCGACGAAGTCTCGGGCCGACGTGGACTCGGAACAAACCCAATCGACGAGCTGGTGCCCTGTCTGGTGGCCGACTTCGGCTTCGAGATGCTCGAACGAAGCGATTGCAGAGTCGAAGACGAGCTTGGATTTGCTTGTTTTGATTCCAGCCCCCTGGATAGCCAGCTCCCCTTCCCTACCTTTGGGACCGCGGCTGGCAACGAAAGTACTCCAGCCGCGTCGTCCCAGCAAAGGCCGTTCTGCGGTTGTACACCTGCCGCCTTAGATGGTGTAACCTGTCGCAGCACTAGGACGCTTCGGGGCCTCCAAGAACATCTTGAGCGACGAGACAGAAAGAAACCAGCGGGTACCAACCCATCCGGGGAGCCAGGCGGCTCTTTCGGACACATTCGTTCCAGAAGTGAACCCGGACGGCGACGCAGTAGAAGAAAGGCGTTGCAACCGGTGTGGCGATAAAGTGCCCGTGCGCTACATGTTCTGCGGCGCTTGCGGCTTCAACCTAACCGGACCGCTCGATGGACACGCCTTTCGTGATCCGCTGATCGGCGCGGTAGTTGGCGAGCGCTACCGCCTTCTGTCTCGGATCGGGATGGGCGGAATGGGGTCGGTCTACAAGGCCGAACACGTGCGAATGGGCAAGATTGTCGCCGTGAAATTGCTGCACGGCGATTTGAGCCGCGATGAGTCCATGATTCGGCGTTTCACTCGTGAAGCCCGCGCTGCTAGCCGCCTATCGAGCCCACACACCGTTAGCGTGTTTGATTACGGTCAGAGTGATGGACTCGTTTACCTCGTGATGGAGTTCCTGCAGGGTAAGGACCTCGGCCAGGTCATGCGTTCGGTCGACACGCTGGGGCTCCAACGTACAGCCCGTATCGTCAAAGAGGTCTCGGACAGTCTGACTGAAGCGCACGAGCACGGTATCGTTCATCGCGATCTCAAGCCCGAGAATATCTTCCTATGTGCCCAGATCAGCGACGAAGAGGGCGTCGTAAAAGTCCTCGATTTTGGCTTGGCCAAGTTGCACGAGATCAGAGAAGAGTCACTGGTCGACACGCAGCACGGCAACATCATCGGAACGCCGTACTATATGAGCCCGGAACAGATTTCCGGGGGTGAAGTCGACGCTCGCAGCGACGTCTACAGCCTTGGCGCCGTCATTTTCAAACTCTTGACCGGTTCTCCGCCTTTTCCCCACGATAACCCAGTCGTGGTGCTCGGACGCCATCTGAGCGCCCCGGTCCCACTTATTAGCGAGTTCAACGCCGACCTCGAGATTGTCGACCACGTCATGACCAAGGCCCTGGCCAAGGAACCGGCTGACCGTCATGGCTCGGTCGCCGCCCTCAGCGGAGACCTCCTGCGGGCCATTCAGTCGCCAGATGCGCCCGCCGACCTCGAGGACGAAGCCGAGATCCCCAAGCTGAGTATGGGTGATCTGTCGGTTGAAGATGTCTCGACTCAGGCCGACTTCGACCGCTTCCATCGCAACTTCCGAATCCGCCGCCTCGTTCGAGTGTTGGCCGTCTTGGCGGTCGTCGGCGGGCTCGGTTACACCTTCTGGTGGGGTATCATCAATCGGGGCTTCATTCGCTCCGAAGTGGAGTCGGAGCCGAACGACAACCTGCAATCGGCCGATCTGCTTTTGCCGAACGAACCGGTGAGAGGCTTCATTGGACCGCCTTCGGCTGGCGAGCGGGCCGATGTGGACTTCTATCGACTCGAGAATCACTCGAACACCAGTCAGAGCGCCATGATTGTGGTCAGTGGGGTGCCTTCCATCGACTTGGTGCTCAAGGTCTACACAGAGACCGGCTCTGAACTGCTGGCTGTCGACTCGGGCGCAGCGGAAACGGTAATTCCGCACAACCTCGTCA
>CAZDBH010000028.1:0-33558 GCA_964503485.1 uncultured Bradymonadales bacterium
GATAACGGCTAAAAGCTAACGGCTGGAGGCCGGGGCGTTATACGCGACGGGCTCCTAGCCATCACAAGTTGAAACGACCCGCTCGTCGTCTGGGCCGACGATGACCTTCCAGAGTGGGCAGGTCCCAGCATGAGTCCTGTTGCCCATATCCAGCGAATTGTCGGAGCCGCCCAGCAGAACGCTCTTTGAGCCCGTGAGGCTGTTCCTGGTGCCGCCGACGAGCACACTGTCATTCCCGCTACCGACGTTTTGATTGCCACCTGCGACGACGGCATCGGGGCCGTCTGCCTGGTTCACCTGGCCACCCACGACCAGTGCATTTCGGGAAGTCGCCGAGTTGCCGATACCTCCAACGACTACCGCACCTTGGCCGGTGGCCAGATTGCCCTCTTCGTCGTCAGCAAGGAGTGTTGGTTCGTTGCCTCCACCAAACACCCCGGACCACTCTCCAGAGGCTGTGTTGTGCCGTCCACCAGCGACAACAGCCCACTCGGCCTCAGCCGTGTTGTTTCGACCACCCTGTATGGATGAGAATCTGCCCTCTGCCGCGCCGCCTTGGCCGCCGGTAACTACAGCCGTAAAGGCCCCGGCGTAGTTACCGAACCCGCCCACGGTGACAGCCGATGTGCTAGTCGAAACGGAGCAGGTGGCTTCCCAGACAGAGGGGTCCTCAACCTCTCCAGCCAAATTCAAAACCCCGCCCACTGCGGCTGAGCTGGAGCAGGTAGTTCGGTTTTGGAACCCGCCGACGATCGCAGATGTCGTGCCCGCAGCGCGATTCTCGAGCCCGCCCAATGTCGCTGCGTTGTCGGCGAGGACTTTGACATCGTAGCCTCCCACCGCGACTGCGCCGCGGGCGCTCACGATGTTGGTTTCGCCTCCGACCGCCACCGCCGCTATGCCTGTGACAATCTGCGACTCCCCGCCGATCGCGGCCGCGTTGACCTCATCGATTGTGTTGTTGATGCCAGAGACAATACCGCCCGTCGACCTGTATGAGTGGAGGTCGCCAACCACGATGTTGTGACTACCGGTCCGGTCCAAATCGACACCGAGGTCGTCGTTGTAACCGACCACCAGGTTTCCGAGACCGTTCTTCGCCTCGTGGGTTTGATCGGAGCCGTTGCGAATCGCGATGTTGAAGCCGTCGAAGTAGAGCTCAGTCGAGTCCCGATGAATTCGGGGACCGTCGGACTCCGGATCGCTGAGTAGGTCAGACCAATGAACGCCATCGGCAAGGTCGCCGCCGGTTCCGAGAGCAGTTACCAGCGCGCCGCTCAAGTCGGAAATGTCTGCCAGCTCAACCGTCTCGTCCTCCAGAAATGTGGGGACTCCAGACAGGTTCGCCCACTCGAGTTCGCCGTCAGACAGGTCGGTGGCCAAGTCGGCAGGTAACTCGTCGACCCACACCGGTTTTTCGACTACGTCGGCCCACGCTACCTCTGCCGACTCCAACGCAAGTATTCGGTTCGTGAGGGCGGCCAGTTGGTCCTCTACCTCGCTAGCATGCTGACGAAGGAAGGGGTCAGCCGTGATGGGCTCACGCGGTAGCAGCTCTTCACCGTCGAGTGTGATCGATAGCCACAAGTTGGTCTCGACGCCCCAATCGACGGATTCGCCAAACTCGGTGACTGAGCCCAGCTCCGCGACCAACCAACCGTCGACGACGTCGAGACCATCATAGTGCTCAGACCACAACGATTCGGTGCCGTCTTCTTCAGCATAGAGCGCAAAATCGGCGACGATATCACCGTTGACCGGTCCGGTTGCGCTGTTGTTCAGCCAGCCCACGTACGAAATCGTGTCGGCGGCAAATGTCGTGCTCGAAGCGAGTGTAACAACGAGGAAAATCGCAAGTTTGGTATTCATTATTGGACCCCTGCATAGAGCGTGTACTGAGAGTTTTCACTTCGGGTGAGGTGGCTGGCTGTTCGTCCCACGAGAACGAACCGGTTCGACACACGAACGGCGGCACTACCGCCCACTGAGACGGTTTGTCGCGCGTCCGTGCCAAGGTCTACCCGGGCGTCACTGTCGGCTGAATCGCCGCCGTCGCGAGCGGCGTCAGCACGATCGGGCAGATCGCCATCAGTGCCACGATCGCCATCGATGTCACGATCGTCATCGACCTCGGGGTCGGTAGTGGTATCGCTACTGCCATTGTCGGCGTTTGAATCAGCAGCTGAGTCAACCGAGAGCGGCGCCGCATCTTCGTCACAGCCCGCGCTGGCAAAGAGCAGCCAAATCAACCAGCTCAGAGCCAGCAGGCCCCCAAATCGAAAATCTCTTCCCATACCGTCCTCCAGAGCCCTACGAACCCCAGAAGTCTGTTTCGAGTGGGGCCGCCGAGCCAGCTCGACCGTTCCTTTTGAGCAACCGTCGGAGTATGGGAGGGCATCCAGGCACTGTCAATTCTGGGCCTGTGAAGTGAGATAATCGGAAAATGGGGGGACTGCGGGCCTCTCGTCGAACTACTCGAGGTCAGGATCACCTTCGGGAACGAGTTCGGTTTCTTCGATCGTAACGTCTCGTTCGTCCAGCGCGATCATTGGAACGAACACCTTGATATCAAACTCTTCGTCCTCTTCGAGCTTCTGGAACTGAACGCCGAAGCCCTTGCTGGGTCCGTTGGGGACGACGCGGGCCACCTCACCGTGAAGATGCACTTCCTGACCCGTGTCTTCCTTCCTCGCGTGCAACTCTACAGGCTGACCCACGTCGAGAAGGGTATCGCTGAACAAAAAGACCCCGCCGAGGGACACGTCCTTAGAAAGGACCCGCATGAAGGGGGCCAGATTTGTGACCGTCATATGAAATTGGGTGGCGAATCGCTTGTGTTTTCGCCGAACCGGGTCGACCTGGTTTTCGGGAAGCTCCGCACCTGCTTCGCCTTCCTGGAACTTCCGGAGCAGGAGACTCACGTAGCCTTCCCACAGCCCTCGGACGTTGTTCTCGAGCCGATAGAGCTGGAGTCCCATGCCGGGTACTAACCCCTGCTCGAGAGCCGCTCCCGCGGCGATCGAGTGGACGACTACAGCGTCATACTCGATCGATTGATCGCTCGGCAGCAACTGGACCTTGAGCGAAATCAATTTCCGAAGTGGTTGAGGGACGTCCGTCCTCACGAAAATGCCACTGATGCTGACATCGTGCGTAAGATACGTGTGACTTTCGCCACCGTACTCGACCCTCACCGGTAATTTGACTGGGACGCGCTCGTGACGCCTTCGTTCGAGACTCACAACCCCTCCATACCACGCCAGACAAGGCAGTATTGTAATCATCGGTCATCTATTCAAGAACCCAAAAAAGAGTTCCGTTCGTGCGGTAACGACGTGTAAGGCACCTGACGATTGTGGTACTCAACGTGCGTCAATAACAGCAGGAGAGTAGCGCCTTGGGGCTGTGTTTTCACCACCCACGCATCTATACGGGACTCGATCCCGCCACGACCGCTCGCAGTGTGACCTCCGAACTGGCGGTTCAGAATGGCCGGATTTGCTCGGAGTTGTCTGACTCCCAATCCATCGACCTTCCCGGTGCGGCGGTGATCCCGGGGTTTATTGATACTCACGCCCATCTCAACTCCCTTGGGGGCGGTAGAACCGATCTCGAGCTGCGCGACGCGACTAGTGCGCGAGAAGTGCTGGATATCGTCGCCTCTGCAATCGACAGGTTTCCCGACGCTCAGTGGATAACAGGCACCGGGTGGCAGGACGCGAATTGGCCGGACAAGACGGCCTTCTCCGCCAGATCATTGGATCTCGTATCGCAGGGCCGCGCAGTCGCGCTCTTCCGGCGAGACAGACACGCGCTCATGGCGAACCATGTCGCCCTCGACCTGTCAGGAATCGCGGGCCACACTCTCGCCCCGGACGGGGGAGCGGTTGAACGAGATGCTGCGGGGCAGTGCACTGGCCTCCTCGTCGATACTGCAATGGACCTCGTCACCGAAAACATGCCGAAACCCCAACTGCAAGAGGTGATGGCAGAGGCCGCAGAGAAAGTAGGTTGGCTCAACTCGCTCGGCGTCACGTCTGTGCACGAGGCTTTTGTGGAGCCGACCCTGTGGACAGCACTTCAGACCTTGCTCGAGGGGGACTCGCTGAACGCGCGAGTGCGGGCGATGCTCGGATTCGAATGGAAGCACCGCCCGAAGTCGAGTAATCCCGAGATGTTGCGCCCGATCGCCGTCAAAGGATTCGCTGACGGCGCCTTGGGGAGTCGAGGGGCGCAGCTCCATCAACAATACGCCGACCACTCCTCGAGTGGTATTGCAGTACAGAGCGACGCCGAACTCCGAGAACGCGCTCTTCTCGCTCTGGAATTGGACCTGCAGCTAGCCATCCACGCGATCGGCGATCGAGCCGTGACTCGGGTCCTCGATCTCTACGAGGAGTTCGAACGAGCGGGTAAGCTCGCCACGGACCATCGCTGGCGCATCGAACACGCCCAGATTATTCGGCCCGAGGACCTGCCACGTTTGACCCACAAGTGTCTCGCAACCCAACCAGTTCACTTTCTGGCCGACGGCGAATGGGCCCATCACCGCATTGGACTCGAGCGGCGCCCTTGGGCCTACCGGGCAGCATCGGCCCAGGCCGCTGGCGCGGTGGTAGGCTTCGGGTCCGACTACCCAATCGAGTCGGCCGACCCCCGCGCTTCCATCGATATCGCAGAAGCACGCTCCCACCCCCTTTCGACCTCTTGGGGACGGGAAGAAGAGTGTCTCGACAGATATCGAGCCCTCGATGGACACTGGGGGCCGGCGGCATTCTTAGCCTACGATGAAGCTCTTGTCGGTCGCCTGCTTCCCGGATTCATGGCCGATTTCGTCTGTCTCAGCGCAGACCCCTTTGAAGCCAAGCGGATGCGCGATATTGAAGTGATTGCGACATATGTGGGAGGACGGTGCGTCTTTTCAAATGACCCCGCACACAAGGTAGTGACATGAAGAAGACTATTGCGACAAACAACGCGCCTGCTGCGATTGGTCCCTACAGTCAAGCGGTCCAGGCAGGAAACCTGCTGTTCCTCTCGGGCCAAATCCCGCTGGATCCTGAGACCGGGCAGATGATCGGCGACACTGCAGCGGCCCAAACCACGCAGGTGATGGCCAACCTCTCGGCGGTGTTGAGCGCGGCCGGAAGCTCACTCTCAAGTCTCGTGAAAACCACAATCTTCCTGCAAAACCTGGATGACTTCGCCGGCGTAAACGAAGTCTATGGTTCGTATTTTTCGGAAGCGCCGCCAGCGCGGGCGACGGTCGAGGTCTCCCGTCTTCCGAAAGGGGCGCTGGTAGAGATCGAAGGCGTAGCGATTGTCAAAAGTTGAGCGTTGAAATGCACAAAAGAAGTGCCATCCTTGTCGTTCTGGCGGCCATTGTGTCTGCGTGCGGAGGTGCCCAGACTATTCCTCGACCAGCCGACTTCCCGTTGGTCGCCGGCAATTGGGAGGGCGTCCTCGCAAACACTCCCGCTTCGGCTGAGGCTGCGCTGTTTGCAAACATCGATGACTCCCTCGTTGGAGAGTTGATCGATCTCTTGGAAAACCCGATTCAACCGGCTCGTTGGATTGGGACCGTCGAGGACGCGATAGGCGTCGACCTTCACGAACCCGGAGCGTTGGCTCGTCTCGGTTTCGATACAAACGGTGGCTTGGCGGTTTTTCAACACCAAGGAAACCGCATCGCGGTTTTCGACCTCATCACAACCGAACAGCTGGAAGACTTACTCGAACAACTTTCCACGAGGAACCCCGATCTCAGCGTGACGGTACTAGATTCCGACGAAGGCGACTTGTACGCGATTAGTTCCCTCGCCAGTGCGGAACCAGGTCTCTACGCGCTCGTTTCGGACGACCAAGTGGCCGTCTTGCAGCCCGGAGGGCTAGCCGACCCGGTCGAGACAATCGACCAGGTGGCGGCCATGGCATGGGAAGAAAACGCGATGTTCAACGGCCGAGTGGTCGAGGCCATTGCAAGCTTCGGTGGCGATGCGAGCTCAATTGGCTACGCCCAGACTGCAGATGTAATCGACCCGTATGGAATCGAAGACACCCGCTGCAACGAGGGTCGCAGCCTGATCGCTTCTAGCCTTCCCTACGTCCTTTTTGGGCACGAGAAAGCCGGTGCCCGGGCGGATGACGCCGTTGAGAGGACCCGGGTGCATTTCGCGCTGTCGAACCAAGCCGCCGAAACAGCGGCACGGCTTCTCCGTTCAACACCAATCGCTCCCGAACATCTATCGGCCAGCGCCATCATCGCGGGTTTTATCAATCTAGATGCCGAGGCGTTTGCAACTACATTTCGCGATTGGGCGAACGTCAGAGCGTGCGGAGGTCCCGTATCTACCCTCGGTTGGCTGGGCTTTGGTGCCGAGGCGGCCTCCGAAGTCGACGGTTTGACGAGTCATATCAGCGGCCTCCTAGCTTGGGCCTTCTTCGACTTCAGAGTGACCTCCTCGATTCCTTTTGCGGACGTCTATCTGCACCTCGGTTCGCGCCAGGCAGCCGCGGCCCTCGCTTTCTTGCAACAGGCCCTTGAAGATGAAGTGGGAGCGGCAGGAACACCAGGGGAGTTGGCCGGCTTTTCGTCCATTCAGTATCGCATCGCGCTGCTCTATCGCCTTACGCTGCTCCAAGCCCCAGCCGCGGTGGGAGTTGCCCTGGGCCGCGTCGACGAAAACTGGCTGACCAACTTGCTGGCGACCGAAGGGACTCAGAGCGAAGCGTTCTTCCTACTGCACGTGGATGGCCCTCGGCTTGCGGAGACTATCGGCACGATGCTCGAGAGTGGTTTGGCGGGTGAGGAACAAGCGATCGACCAGCAGGAAATCAACTCACGGCTCGAACAGTTGCGTTCAATTCAGGGATGGGAGTTGACGGGCACTCTCCGCGATGGCTTCATTCGTCTGCAGCGCGTCGAAAACTGAGGGAAGTGGTTCTCTATTTCCCGAGTTGATAGAGCGCGAGCAAATCCATCGCCAGGGCGACCCCAAAGTGAAGGATGACGCCCAGATAGAAGCTCTTGGTTCGCAGGGCTAAAACCCCCAACACAACCCCCGCTACGATGGCCCCCAGGGTCTCGGGCAGCGGCTTGTTGAAGTGAATCATACAGTAGGGAATCACCATGATGATGACCGAGTAGTACCCAAAGCGTTTGGCTAGCCCGAACAGCAAGAACCCGCGAAAGAATGCCTCGAGGGCGAAAAACTGAATCAAGTAGCAGAGTTCGTAGCCCCAAAAGTGGATGCCGCCCTCTGAAGCCCTAGCGTAGAAAGGGTACTTGTCTAGGAACGAATCCTGAGTGCTGGCCCAGTACAGGAACGGCAACATAACAACAAAGAGTGCAGCGTAGATCGGGACGTGGCGTGCGCTGCCCTTCCAGCTGAAACCGTAGTCGGCCAACCGCTCTCGCATGATGAGTACGATCAGCATGATCGGCACGATGACTCGAATCACCATGCACGCTCCGGCCCAGTAAGCGTACGGAAGCAGGTCGAGAAACTCGTAGTCGGCCCCGAACGTCGTGACAGCCCATTCGGTCAAGCTTCGATTAAAAAAGCTGGGGCGTCCGTAGTAGAAGAAAACCGTCAAAAGGGCTGGTGTGCTAAGCAGCACAAGAAGGGTTCGCCAATCCATGGGCGGGCCGCCCGGATTTTCCTTGAGATCGGCGATCAGATTAGCGACGCGACGTTTGATCATCCGGCGTCCAGTCCGTACTTGGCGAGTTTTCGAAGGAATGTCGTGCGCTTCATACCAAGGGTGCGAGCGGCGGCGGATTTGTTGCCTTTGGCTTCTTCCAACGCTGAGAGCAACGCTTGTTTTTCGACGTCCTCAATTGCGGCCACCAGATTCCCTGTTGGCTCGGACCGGGCCTCGCTTGTATCGAAGTCCGCCAACGACACGGTCTGAGCGCTTCCTCGAAGTACGGCGCGCCGCACGGTCCCAATCAAGTCATGGTAATTGGCGGGCCAGTCTTGTGCTGCCAGCCATGCCTCGGCTTCTTCACCGAAGCCAGTCACGACGCGGCCGTGAGCCATGGCGAGCCGATGTAAGTAGAAAGTTGCCGCCTTCGAAACCCAATTGGGCCGATCCCTAAGAGCAGGAACGACTAGGACTGCCTCGTCTACGGCGCGCTCGAGGCTACCTTCGAGTTTACTGTCGCCGCCTCGTTCCAGGAGGACCAACCGAGCGCCTGCCTCTCGAATGCCCTCGAGTACCTCCTGAATGATCTCATCGGGGCAGTTTGACAACCCGCGGATGCACTGAATACCGTCGGAGGATGCTTCCAACTGGCCGGGGACGTCGCCTTCACCGAAGAGCTCCGCCATCACGACGGCGGGTGGCAAGGCGCCGCAGTCGAGGATCATAAACGGTCTTTCGGAGCGCGTTCGGGCGTGAATGAGACGGGCTAGGAATTCCTTCCCACTCCCGGCTGGCCCGACGATGGCCATCGGACCCTGGCTGTCTATGAACGGAGCGATGAGGTCGCACAAGCCCGGGTGCGCCGCTTCAGGATCATTGACGGGATAGGCACTCTCGTTGCCCGCCAATAGATGGTACAGGGCGGCCTCGGAGCGGCGAGAGGCCTGCCCGTTGTCGCTTGCTTCCGCCGGCGGTACGTCGCTTTTGGTGAGCTTCGAGTTGGTGACCACTGGGGTCTGCGCTCGCAGGGCCTCGGACGGCGGAGCGGCCTCGATCAGTCCGAGCGTTTCGACAGCAGCTACCGCTCGTAACTCGTTCCAGGCCACTAGATTCCGGCTGAGTTGGCCTGCCCAATTGGTGACTTCGGAGCCGTCCGGCAACGGATCCGGGAAATCTTGCTCCTCGGGAAACCGGTTGACCAGATAGACCTTCACCGTGTCTTCGGCCTGGGGCGGCGCATCAATCGGAAGAACGAGACTCACACCAACGGTTTGTTCCATCCCGTCGAATGGGTCGTCTACGTCCTCGTCTGAGCCCCGTATTACTTTGTAGCGCGGGAACATACCGCCTTCGGACTCCAGCAGTTCGAGCAATCCCTCCAACTTCTCGTTGACGAGCTGCGCCACCAGCGGATTCGATGGACCCTCATCAGCCAGTTCGATGATTTCTTCCGCTTCGTCGTCGATCCCGTCGCCCTCGGAGTTCAAGCTGAGCAGCACGCTGGTTTGGGGCAGGCACACTGCAAAGCAGGGATAGTGAAGGCCGAGACGGTCGCGGGCGTCTTCGAGGAACAGGTGCGGTGGGATGATCGCCACGTTCTCGGATTCGAGAGGCTGCGATGGTGTCCTTTGGGGCAGGAGCGTCAGATCACCCAGCCACTGGATACCCACCAAAATGCCGAAATGGACGACATAGCCGCGTTCCACAAATTGCTCGGGAGCGGCGGATGCCGCGATGATGCAACTGAGGACGGCAAAGGCCGACAGCACCATGCTTACCCAGGGAATCATCTCCCCCGCAGTCTTTGGTCGACCCCGAATAGACCGCATGAAAAGTGCGTGAAGCGTCAGATCGGAGGCGTGATAGAGCACAGCGACACCGGCGGCGACGAGCACGAGAAGACGCATTTGATCGAAAACGAATCCATCGAGGGGCGTCCCAAAGACGTTCGGAATGGTGCGAGACCATCCGTAGATGGCTGCCAACAATACGATCGCACACGGCAAGGCGGTGCCCAACCGCACGAAACGAGCCGAAGTCACTGTCATATCGCCGCGCGGAAGCTGGTGCAAACTCATCGATAGTGGTCGCCAAAGAGTGATTGCGACAAGGCCGAAGGGCAGGAGCACAGGGTCTGCCAGAAAGCCATCGTGCCAAATCAAAAACGCAACCAGAACGCCACCCGATGCGGCCGCCAGGCCAACCGAATGCCAGAGACGCCTGCGACGGGCCATGACCTCACTTCGGCCTCGCATCAACGAGAGTATGACCACACCTAAAGTGAAGACCAACACGACGACGGGCAGGATCGGTCCCGGCCGTCGCACACGCATCGCTTGGCCTTGAATCGAGTACTCCGGTATTCGAACGGTGAAAACAGCCGGTTGGTTGTCGTGGGAACGCATCCACGCCCCCATATCGGCTAGGTGCATGTCACCGATGATGGCCCTGTCGTCGATCGCCACGACTTGGTAAGGACCGCGCAGCGCAGCCGGAATCTCATCCTGCTCGATCTGTTCTGGGGTCAGGGGCAGGGCAATCTCGTAGTCGATGCGCTCGATTTCGATCCACAGCGTATCCGAGTCAGATGCCCGCAAGACGCCGCGTAGATCAGCGTCTCGAAAGACGGTTCGGTTTTGTACGGAGCGAATACGATCGCCAGCTTGAATCGTAGCCGATCCCAAGCGGGCATTTGCGACGTCTACCGACAGATAACTGTCCCAAGCCAGGCCCGCAATCCCATATCCACCCCCGCGCACGAACATCGCCCCAATTAAAATTATTAGGGCTAAGGTGGCTAGATATAATGGTTTTTGTAGATCCGGTTGCGGCAAAACTAAAGCGCCCGAGCCAAGCAATTTTCAATGAGGGCCGCGGCCAGCTTATACTAAGCCTACCGGGCCAGTGTGTCTTAGACTACTTGGCCAGCCCTGTCGATAAGCCCGCGAGGTTGAATGAAAGTATTCAGCAAACAGCCCAGACAACACATTGTTGGGCGCCGTTGGAGGTCCTTCCGCTCAGATGGTACGAGTGTTTACCGGTGGCAAGCGCCATCGGGTCGAAGGACACTCGCCGGTCTGAGAATGCTCTTGTCGACCTTCGGCGAGGTCTCGAATGTCGGGACGAATGTTCTCGACCACGCCGTTCGATTAGTCGAGCGGGTCAGTTTCAGACAGAAGTATCTTCCCAATCGTTTGCGTCACTACTCGGGACAGAAACGCGTCGCAGTGCTTTTTCATGGCTACGGGCAGGGAAGGGCCGCATTCGAAACCATGGAACGCGTACTATCGAGCCCACTCTTCGATGTGTTCCCGGTTTCGGCGGGTTATCAACCCTACAGCCAAGACATTCGAATCAGTGCGGAGCAAGAGCGCGACCGGATCGAGTACATCCTATCGCATACCGACGCCAAGGAGTTGGTCTTCATAGGACACAGTCAGGGTGGTCTCGTTATCCGAGACTTGGTCCAACGCCAACAGTTCACAGAAAACGTCAAACAGTGCATTTTTCTCGCGACGCCCCACATGGGAACTTGGGCTGCGTTGGCCGGTTACGCCCACGGTATCGCAACCGCCGCCCTCGGTCTGATTCACCCGAAACTGAAAGTCGAGGGAGAGAGCGGCAGGCAGATGGTCCCTGGAAGCGAGTATCTTCGTGCGCTGAACGAACGACCGCTGCCGCCCAGTATCGCCTACACGAACGTCTATAACTATATCGATCCGCTGGTTTGGCCAGCCCAATATGCGCGTTTGCCCTATCCAGAAGCACACAATATCCTGGTCATGAAGATCGGCCACCTACAGACCCTGTACGATCTACAAGAACTGGAAATCATCCTGCGGGCTCTCATGGAGCCGAAGCCCGACGTAGAAGATTTCAGCGCACGAATCGTCGGTGAAGCCCAACTCGAGACGCGAGCCATCGAACTCGATGGCGACGCCGCCCACACCTACGAGGAAGTTGTCGCCAGTAGCGGTTAATCTGCGATCAGATCGCCGAAAAGCTCTCGACGCCCGTCAACCATAATGATAGAAGCCCCCCACCAATGGCAGTTGAAACGGCCATGGCAGGACGACGTCATCAGAACAACCGTATGCCTTCATCGCTCTGCGCATTGTGCGAGCACTGGTGTGGCCAGCGTTTTTTCGGTGTCTCCACGAGGAGGGGTTCCAAATGAAATTGTACTCCAGCCGCATCGCGGCAATCGCTACTGAAGTCATCCGGACGCTCAAGGCCGACGGTTCAATCGATGTTGCCGTCGAAGACGTTCCTGAAGCTGAGTTGGATGTTCAAGGTGTGCTCCGTGAGTACAACAGAATGGACAGAGACCTCACCACGAAGGCGCGAGAATTGGCCGACCAGGGGCGTGGGTCGTTTGGACGAAACAAGCGCCATCTTGCCGCGCGAAACAACTTCAAAATCGGTGATGAAGCCATCGACTACGTCGTCGACCAGCTCATCGAGGTTTTTCTGCACAGCCACCACGTCGAAGAGATTTACGCCGACGATCTCGCGCTTCGCAAGAGCCTCTCAGATGTCATCAAGAAGCACGTAGCCGACCAGGAAGGTCAGCTCGACGAGAAGGTCAGGAAGCGCATCAAGAACCTCAGCGAAGGTGGTGTTGCGTGGGACGACGAATACGACCGTGTCATGTCGCGCCTCAAGCGGGAGCAGGACCTCGAGTAATTTCGGCCAGCCCCGGCCTTCTGCAGAGCAAGGGCTCCATGTTGCGTGCCTTTTACGGTTCAGATACAGTGCTTCGACGTGACGGGTTCCCCCTTCAGCAAGGGGACTCAATACCCGGAACAGTTGCCCGAGCCCCGCGCCCATTGAGAGTGGGCGATCAGTTTTCACCACATTTGCTTTCGCAAACGCACGGCTGCGTCCAGTCGGGAACGATCCCGGCAACGCCACCGTCGGTCGCGAGGCAGTACGGAATGCAAACAATGTTCTATCGAACTCACAGTTTGAGAGTTGCGACCGTTCTAATCGGTCTTTTGCTCGTTTCCTGCAGTAGTGACGGTAATGGCAGCGACGCCACCGTTGTCGACTCAGTAGGGGAGATTGAGGAGGTTGACGAGACCACCGAGCCCGAAGTTGACGCTGGACCGGTCGAATGCGTTCCCGGAACCGCACGTTGCGTCGCCGACACAACCACCGAAGTGTGCAACGAAGACTCCGAATGGGAAATCACCGAGTGCGAGACAAATCAGCTTTGCTGGGGTGGAGTGTGCGGGGACGTTGGGACCTGCGAGCCCGCCTCAGTGCAAGAGTGTGTCGGTTTCGACCGATACAGCGGTTGCAATCCCATTGGGACCGGCTACGGCGAGTTCCAGGTCGATTTCAACCTGACCTGCCTCGATGACGAGCTCATACCACGCGTCTGTTTGGCAGGCGAAACCCAGTGCCAAGACGAACAGGTACTCCTGGTTTGCGACGAATCCGGACTCGACTACGAACACTCAACCAACTGCCTAGAAGATGACGAGACAACGCTCTGCGATGACGGAGCCTGCATTTCTCAATGTCAGTTCATCGCAAAGAGCGAGTCGTACGTAGGTTGCGAATACTGGGCGGTCGATCTGGACAACGCGTTCCTCACCAACGGGGCCGGTATCCCCCTCGATGCATACTTTGCTCCGTTCGCGGTCGCGATCAGCAACCCCGGTGGCACGCTGACCGCAGAAATCACGATCCGGTCGGTCTCTGAGGAGCTCGTACCGGGCCCGAGCAATCTGCCTAACCTGGTTGCCCCCGGTGAAATGTCAGTGTTCAACCTGCCGCCGTCGAGTATCGAAGGCACAATGCATGGGTTCGAGGCCTACCAGATCACCTCCACAGTCCCAATCGTCGCCTACCAGTTCAATCCACTCGACGACGAGCAAGTGTACAGCAACGACGCGTCGCTTTTGTTGCCGACTACGAGTTTGGGGACCCGTTACTACGGTATGACCCGACGCCAGACCTTCGAGCAGCTCAAGGGCAGTATGACTGTTGTGGCCACCCAGCCCGGCGAAACAGAAATCACCACATTCCGTCTGCCGGAAACAACTGACCAGAATCCGATGCGGACCTTGGCTGGTACCGACATACCGCCCATGGAAGGCGGAGACGAGTTCTCGATCACCCTGCAGCAATTCGAGGTCCTCAACATCGAGACCAATCATCTCGGGGCGGACCTCACCGGCACCTACATCGAGAGTACCCGACCCGTGGCGGTGTTCGGTGGGACCGAAGCCTCCAATGCCCCCAACACGGACAGCTGTATCTACCTGGGCCGGCCACCAGAAGGTGGAGAGGTATCTGAGCAGGATCGCTGGGTTTGTGAATGGGATCGAGAGACCAGATGTTGGGACACCACACGCAACGAGCCCAACATCGCCCTGTGCTCGGAGTTTATTACCTGCTGCGCCGATCATCTCGAACAGCAAATGTTGCCCATCTTTGCCTGGGGCCGAGAGTTCAATGCGGTTCACAGCGCCTTCCGAGGGTCTGAGGCGGATGTCTGGCGCGTTCTCGCAGCCGAGGACGATACCCACGTCACGCTGGTGGGAATCCCGACAGCTCCCTGCCCAGAGGAACAACCCGATTGCACGCCTGGTCCCGCGCTTGGCGAACCCGGCCAGTCCAATTTTACGATCGACGAGGGCGAGTGGTTCGAGTTCGAAAGTAGGGCCGATTTCGAGATTCTCTCGGATCATCCGGTATTCATCGGCCACTTTCTCGCCGCAGAGTTTTCACCAACCCCGGAATCTCGGCCCAACTCACCCGACTTTCCGACCGATGCGGGTACCGGCGACCCGGCTTTCATCACCGCTGTTCCCCGCGAACAGTACCGTGAGGACTACATCTTCTTGGTCCCAGGCCAATATGAGTCGAACTGGGCCTCCATCGTTGCCCCGGTTGGCGTCTCGGTCGAACACACCGACGAAGATGGCGTCGAAACCCTGGAAGCAGAATCTTTTGTACCCTTCGCTGGAGGGGAGTGGGCTGCTTTGAGGATCGAATTAGTAAATGAAGGATATCATCGCTTGACTGCTGAGGAATCTTTTGGTGCCATGGTCCATGGGTACGACCAGTTTGTAAGCTACGGCTACCCAGCGGGACTCGACGTAAAGAAGATAAATCGACGACGAGAGAACTGATATCTTGAAGCGTATCGGCTTTGGAGGCCACCTGATGTTTCGCTCACTACCGTCCGTTTTCCACTTGAGGTTCTGGCTGTATACAGCACTCACTCTGTCGCTCTGCGTCGGGGTCAGTTGCAGCGATAACCCGACAACGGAACCTGCCCAAGACACCGTCTCTGAGCCGGATGCCGACGTCGTCGAGGAAACCAGTCCCGATGTTGAAGACGACCCGGTCGTGAGGCCCGACATCGTCGACACACCGGACGCTGACACGACGGAGGGCGACGCCGACCTAGGCGACGTGCACCGCGTTGATGCCCCAATCGAAGACGGCAGCGTAAACACCGATGTACCCATTGAAGACGGGATGATTGTCTACGGAGTAAACCCCGAGCGCGGTAGTACCGAGGGGAACACCGAAATCCTCGTTATTGGCCTCGGATTTACGGTTGATACCGACATCTACATCGGCAGCATCCTGTGTGGGAACATCGACTTTGTCGACGAGACCAAAATTATCTGCTTCACGCCGCCCAACCCGGCCGGTGACTACGACGTCAAAGCGGTCAATGGCGAGGAAGACGCCTGGCGCCCGAACGCATTCGAGTACTTCGCACCGCTAGCCCTTGGCTCCATCGAGCCGCCCCGCGGCCCCACGTCGGGTGGCATGCCCGCCACCGTCTACGGCGAGGGTTTCACCCCAGAGACTCAAGTCAGCATCGGTGGAAATCTCGCGCTCGGCGTCGAGTATGTGAGTGCGTCAGAAGTTCGGCTGATTACTCCACCAGGAGAATCAGGCCTAGCGCGGCTCCAGGTCTCGAATGAGAACGGACTCGACGCAGACGAAGAGGGATTCGACTACTACCAACCGCTCACCCTCGACCGTATTCTGCCCGCTGCCGGCCGAGCCGACGGTGGCACCAAAGTCGACGTCATTGGACTCGGTTTTGACGAAGCAGAGGACTTCAACGTGTACTTCGGCCTTCTCGAAGCCACGCGCCTCGAGTTCACCGAAGAGGGTGGCCTGATCGCCACCGCTCCGGCTGGTCCAGAAGGTCAGTTTGTCGATGTCACAGTGACCAGCTCGAACAATGGCGAGTTTTCGCTGACCAACGCCTTCTACTACTACCCACCCGAAACTGAAGGCCCCGTCCTGTTCAGCGTGCGACCGAGCACCGGCTCGACCTCCGGTGGGACCGAAGTTGTCTTGTCGGGTCTCGACCTCGAAGGAACGGACAGCGTGGAGTTCGGAGGAGCCGAGGGAGATATTCTCGAGACCGAAGACGAATACCTTATCGTCGAGACACCTGCCCACGCAGAAGGCGACGTAGACGTCGCTGTCTTCGACGGTGACGATTCGTCCACACTCGAGGCGGGCTTTGCCTACGTCACCAGTCTCACGATCGATGAGCTGGAACCAGAAAACGGAAACGTGCGGGGCGGAACGAGCTTCCGAATCACGGGTGAGGGCTTTGTCGAAGGTACCGTCGTCCGATTCGGCGCGCTGCCGGCTGCCGACTTGGAAGTTGAGTCGGACGAACTTCTCGGGTTCACACCGCCCGGAACCGTCGGTCTCGTGGATGTAACCGTGACCACCCCAGACGGTGTTTTGGCCGTTATCGAGGACGGCTTTCTCTACACACAGAATGTGGCCGTTCATGGCATTGACCCGACCAAGGGTGCCATCTCTGGTGGGACATTCGTCGTGCTGCGCGGTGCTGGTTTCGTTGAACCGTTGTCCCTCTTCTTCGACGATGTCCCCGCCACTGACGTGACCATTCTAGACTCGGCGACCGTCACGGCACGAACACCCGCTCATATCGAAGGCTATGTGCCTGTTTCTGTTCAAATCGACGAGGATGCCCCTGTCGAAGCCGACTTCAGATTCCTCTATTACGACCCGCTCAGCATTACCGGCGGTAGTTGGGGCGACGAAATCGTTGGTGCAGTGAATGTTACCGTGCTCAGCGATGGTGGCACCCCGCTCCCGGACGCCTACGTCCAGCTGAGCGTCAGGGCAGACGCCCTGTACTCGGGAACAACCGACGCAAACGGCCAGGTCACACTGTCTGGGCCAGACCTCTCCGGTGCGCAGACCGTCACGGCAACCCGGCTGGGTTTCAGTTCGTCGACGGTGCAAGCGGTGAATGCCGAGAACATTACGGTCATACTGAGCTGTGTCCCCGAAAACATGTGCGGGAGCACCGGAGACTGCCGCGAAGAGTTCGTCTGTACATGTGGCCCTCCATTCGGACCCATGGGTATCTGTCTCGTCGACAATTTCTGCGGAATCGAGATTGAAACCCAGGAACAATACGACGAGATGTGCGTCCCCAACTTCGATGGCGGTCCATTCGGGGTGATCACTGGGATGCTGACGGGCGTCCACAAGGTGGCCGACCCAGGACCGGGCGAGCGAATCATGGGTATGGTCATCACGACCGATCCACACCCATTTCAGGCAACTCCGATTCCACCCGGTGACGGAAATGTGCTCGAAAACGATGGTGAGTACACGCTTAGGAGCCGTCTCGGGGAGATTGCTCTCGTCGGTGTCTGCGGAATCTATAACGACATAACCGAGACCTTCACCGCCAAGTACATGGGCGTTAGACGGGGCCTGTTCATCGTCGAAGGAGAGGTCTATGACGTGGATATCGACTGCAACATCAAGCTGGATGTTCCACTCACGATCAAATCGGTCAATCCGCCGCTCGCGCCGGGAGGTCCTGACGTCCTCCGGCACCAAGTCTACTTGCACTTCGGTTCAGAGGGCTACACCGGGGTGTTGCCTCCAGTCGAAGGAACGGACGACACCCTGACCGGTTGCTGCTATGCGCCGCTCGAAGGCGAGCTGGCCGGGCTGGATTACTACGTGCTCGGTGGAGCGTACACCGGCAACGGGACACCCTATTCTCGCAGTATTCTCGAAGGTGTGAACAACACGGACGAGATTATCGTATTGCCCGAGTTTGTCCCCGTACCTGAGCTGGTCGTACCCCGCGAGAACGGGCTGCTGGTCGAGCGCTACTTCGAGTGGCAACTCGAGACCGATGTTTTGCCCGACTTCTACTACCTCTACATCGAAGATGCGAACGAGATTCAGTACTGGGACGTCTACGTTCCTGGCGATCAGAATATCGTCAACCTTCCATTCTGGCCCGACGACGCAGAAGTCGGTCTGTTCCCAGCCGGACAGCTGATTCTGGTCATCATCGCGGTAGACGCTTTCTCGTTTGATTACGACCAGTTCGACTTCAACGACTTCTCGATCACGAATTGGGAATCTTTCTCAATAAACGGCTTCCTGTTCAACAACCCAGGCTGATATAACCCCGCCGCAGGACCTTCAGACCGGCGGCGCGCCAGCTCGATTGGCGACAACCATTCACACGCTCGGGGCTAGGGTCAGGAGGGACTCGTTTCATGAGAATCACGCCGATGCTCAGGCAGTATTTCGATGCCAAAGAGAAGCATCCGGACTCCCTTCTCTTTTTCCGAATGGGTGATTTCTACGAGCTCTTCTTCGAGGATGCTCAGGTAGCCAGTAATGTTCTGGACATCACACTAACGAGCCGGAACAAGGGCGACCCCGAGGAAATACCGATGGCGGGTGTTCCTCATCACGCCGCCGATGGCTACATACAGCGGCTCGTCACCGCGGGACACAAGGTCGCGATTTGCGAACAGGTGGAAGACCCCGCAAAGGCAAAGGGTATTGTGCGACGCGACGTGGTTCGCGTCATCACTCCGGGTGTCCGAATAGAGCTCGACCCGGCCGACTCCAGCCAGAGCAACTTTCTGGCCGCCGTTCATCCCGTTGCTAAGGGAGACGCCCTCGGCGTCGCTATGTGCGACATTTCGACCGGCGAGATCCGGGTCACCGAGGTTTCTTCCATCCAGTCGATGTTCCACGAGTTGTCACGGGCCTCAGCACGTGAGCTTCTGGTTCCAGATTCGATCGCGGAGCGGGTCAAAGGCTCGCCAGATTGCAATCTCCACCTGTCAGTTGTTCCAAAGAGCACCTTCGCGTTGTCGAACCTGAGGCGCCAGTTGCGGGACCTTCAAGCCGATTTTCCCGCCCCAGAGTACCGCGCAGCCATCCTATCGAGTGCCCAAGTGGACGAACTGGTCGGCGCCATCGAGGGGCTGGGTCTCAGAAACCAAAAGAGCGTTGATGCGGCTTTGGCAGGCCTACTCCACTACATCGCTCGAGTTCAGCTCGGGATTCCTGCCCACGTCTCCCATCCGCAGGTTATCGTACCGGCCGACTACGCGGCCCTCGACTCGGCGACGGAGGCCAATCTCGAGATTTTCTCGGCGTTGATCGGGGGCGGGCGGGCCGGTAGTCTCTTGTCGATCATGGACAAGACTGTGACAGCAGTTGGGGCTCGGCTCCTACGCAATGTCCTGGCTTACCCGTTGACCGACGTTCAGGCGATAAGGACCCGGCACGAGGCGGTGGGACGACTCGCTACTGGCGAGACCCGCCGTTCAAAGCTCAGAGACCTACTCAAACACGTCGCTGATATTCCGCGGCTCACAGGCCGAGTCGTTGGCGGTCGCTGCAATGCCCGGGACCTGCTGGCTTTGGCGACCTCTCTGCAGCAGACCCCAGCCATCGTGGGACTGGGGGAAGCGGATGATCCCTCACTAATAACCGACACGCTGGGCCGGATCGATCCCTGTGACGCGCTCGTTGAGAAACTGAGTGCTGCCCTCGTCGACGAGCCTCCTGCCACGACCACCGAAGGTGGGATGATCAGGAAGGGGTTCGACGCGGACCTAGACGAGATTCTCGTCTTGAGTCGCAATGGCAAGGATTGGCTTCTCGCATACGAGAAGGAGCAGCGCCAAGAGGTCGGTATCGACAACATGAAACTCAAGTACAACCGCGTATTTGGGTACTACCTCGAGGTCACGAAGGCCAACCTCCACAAGGTGCCCGAGCACTACATTCGCAAACAGACTCTAGCCAGCGCGGAACGCTACTTCACTCCCGAGCTCAAAGAGTATGAAGACCGAATTCTCAACGCCGAAGATCGACGGAAGAAAATGGAGTCCGAGATCTTCGCCGATTTGGTGAGTTCGGTGGTCGCCTCGGCGGACAGCCTAAGGCGAACTGCAGCCGCCCTAGCGCAGCTCGACCTCCTCTGTGCATTCGCCGAATTGGCGGTCAGAAATGACTACGTTCGTCCGGAGATGAACGATGGCTCCCTGATCGACATCGAAGACGGCCGACACCCCGTCGTGGAAAAGACCGCCGCGGCGGAGCGCTTCATTCCCAACAGTGTCCGACTGGATACCAAGACTGACCAATTGCTGATCGTCACGGGCCCCAACATGGCCGGTAAATCGACCATTATCCGGCAGGTGGCCATCATCTCGTTGATGGCCCAGACGGGAAGCTTCGTTCCCGCCAAATCCGCCACACTGGGTGTGGTCGATCAAATATTCAGTCGGGTCGGAGCGAGCGACAATCTCGCACAGGGCCAGAGTACGTTCATGGTTGAGATGACCCAGACGGCCCACATCCTGAAGCACGCTACAGAGCGAAGTCTCATCATTCTCGACGAGATCGGGCGCGGTACCAGCACCTTTGATGGCTTGGCCATCGCGTGGGCTGTCGCCGAGTTCATATGCGATACGATCGGTGCCAAGACAATGTTCGCGACCCACTACCACGAGCTAACCGAAATCGTGCGCACTCGGGAGCGAGCAAAAAACGTGAGCGTCGCGGTGAAAGAGTGGAACGACGACATCGTCTTCCTGCGCCGACTCGTCGACGGGCCCGCCAATCAGAGCTATGGAATACAAGTTGGACGCTTGGCTGGACTTCCCCAGTCGGTTGTAGGCCGAGCGAAACAGGTCTTGGCCAATCTCGAGTCCGATGCCTACGGCAGTGGCGGGATCCCGACGTTGTCGCGAGATCCGTCGAAACCGGTCCCCGATAGCGGGCAGCTCGATCTCTTCTGCGCGCCAGCCCAGAGTCCCAGTGAGGGGAGGGCGCTGACAGCGTTGCGGGACGCGTCCGTCGAGAGTATGACACCGATTGAGGCGCTCAATCTGATTAACGCCTTGAAGCAGGAACTGGAATCGAGTTAAAGAGGCTTCGCCCTTGCGGCTCGGTGCGCTTCGGTAGCTGTTCGAGAACCAGAAGCTGGAGGAGAGAATGGACGCCCTCGCAAAAGTCGACCCAGAAATCCACGCGCTCGTCAGACAAGAGGAGCAGCGTCAACGTGACTCAATTCGCTTGATTCCGAGTGAGAACTACGTCTCTCAGGCGGTCCTCGAAGCCAGCGGTTCTGTCCTGACCAACAAATACAGCGAAGGCTACCCCGGCCGACGCTATTACGAGGGGCAGGAGAACATCGACGGTGTCGAGGTGCTTGCTCAGGAACGCATCAAGGCGATTTTTGGCGTCGACCACGTCAATGTCCAGCCCTATTCGGGATCGCCGGCAAACCTGGCGGTCTACATGGCGCTGTGCACTCCCGGTGACACCGTCATGGGGATGTCCCTCCCGATGGGAGGCCACCTCAGCCACGGCTGGAAGGTCAATTTCTCTGGTATTCTCTACGAAGCGCATCAGTACGCCGTCGACAAGGACAGCGAGCTAATTGACTTCGCCGCACTTCGTACTCAGGCCCGCGAGGTGAAGCCCAAGCTGATCTTCGCTGGAACGACGGCTTATCCCCGGGTGCTCGAATTCGACAAATTCGCCGAAATCGCAGCCGAAGTGGGTGCCTATTTCGTGGCGGACATCGCCCACATCGCTGGTCTGGTAGCCGGCGGGGCCCATACCAACCCAGCGCCCTACGCAGACGTTATCTCCTCGACCACCCACAAGACCTTCCGGGGTCCACGGGGCGGCATGCTCATGTGCAAAGAAGAGCATAAAAAGGCGATCGATCGCGCGGTTTTCCCGGGGCTTCAAGGTGGACCACACAACCACACCACCGCAGGCATCGCGGTCGCAGCACAGGAAGCCAATACACCCGAGTTCAAAGCCTACGCTCACGCAATCGTGGCCAACGCCAAAGCCCTCGGAGAAGGGTTGACGGCCGAGGGATTTAGACTGGTGACAGGTGGCACAGACAACCACCTGCTGTTGCTCGACCTTCGACCTCTGGACGTCATGGGCAAACCGGCCGCTCAGGCTCTAAACCGCGCAGGCATCGTCTGCAACTACAACACGGTTCCTTTCGACCCGGCAAAGCCCTTCAATCCAAGTGGCGTGCGGTTGGGTACACCCGCCATCACTTCACGTGGGCTGCGTCCCGAACACATGGCCACACTGGCGGCGTGGATGGGTAAGGTGGTCAAGAACGTAGGCGACGAAGAGATTGTTTCTAGAGTTCGAACGGAAGTCGCGGAATTTCTTACTGATTTCCCCGCTCCAGGGCTTGCCTGATGTTTAGTCTTCTGATTGCCCTAGCTGCGGCCGCCTTGGTCACATTTCTCTTAGGTGCCCTCATCGGCGGCGTGGGTTACGGTCTGATTCCCGGTATCATCACGCTGATCGCGGTCTGGTTTGTCATGGGTCGAAAGGTCAGCAAACAGATCGAAGCTCTCATGATGCGCTTCCAAGAGGAAATGCAGCCAAAGAGCATGGCTAAACCCGACCCCGGCCGTATTGATCGGGCTATCGAAATCCTAAAAGAGGGATACAAATTCAGACACTGGCACCTGATGGTCGCAGCACAGATCGACGGTCACATCGGATGGGCCTATTTCAGTGCCAAACGGTTTGACGAGGCTAAGCCCTATCTGGAGACCTCGACTGGTCGCCACTGGATAGCCAAAGCGATGTTGGGTGTTCTTCACTTCAAGCGAAAGCAGTACGACGACATGCGTACGGTGTTCGCGAAGACGCTGAAGTACGCGAAAAAGGAGAGCTTCTTCTGGAATCTCTACGCCTACTGTCTCTGGAAAGCCGGGGGCCGCGACGAGGCCATCGATATACTCAGCCAGGGCCTCGAGGTGTTAAAGGACGATGACCGGCTCGAGGGCAATCGCCTCGCTCTTCAAAAGAAGAAGAACATGAAGATGAGGGGCTGGGACAGTATGTGGTACCAATTCCACCTCGACACGCCACCCATGCCGAAGATGAAGATGGACCGCAGAAACGTGTACCGGGGTCGCTGATATGAGTGTTGGTCGAAACGAACCGTGCCCCTGTGGCAGCGGAAAGAAATATAAGAAGTGCTGCTTCAAGAGCGATCAGGTCAGCCAGAAACTGGCAGACACCCGTCGTGACGCGAACGAAATCCTGACCGAGGACACCAGCATCTACACGCTCTGGTCCGAATGGCGCCAAGCACGGGAGTCAGTCGACTTCAACTTCCTCTACGACTTGTTGGATCCGAATGGCGAGCTTTCCGCTCAGTTTGCGGACCGCGCCGAATTCGTTGCCCAGTGCAACGACGGCAAGGCCAACATCCCGAGTGGGCTCGCCGAGTTCAGGCATCTCTTCATAAACGAAGCAAAAGAAGCCAAGCTCCTGCAGACGGTGGGCGAAAACGACCCAACCGTGAGCAAGGTGCAGTGCGAGTGTGTCGAGTTTCTGAAAACTGAGAAGGGGTGGCGCTTCAGCCGTTTCGATCAGAAGGAAATCACCAAGGACGAGCCGGCGCCGTCTTTGGCCATGTTTGACTAGAAACGCCTACTCGGTGGTCTCGACGGTCGTCCTGACCGGAAGCAACCTCACTTCCAGCTCCGTATTATCTCCGCGGTCAACGACCAACTCTTCTTGACCGTTGAACTCGATGATGCCTTCAGCGTTGCGACCCACCAGGTCGACGATGTAGGAATTCGCTGGAACCTCGTCGATGAGCATACCCCCACTCGCGCAGTTCGCGGTGGCCGTGAGGACCTCGTACTCGTCTTCAAAGAACGTGATCCCAATTGTGTCTATGTCGTTGTGGGTGCACATCCGACCATTGTCGAAGTACCAAGTTACCTCGATGTTTGCAGGTAGGGCGGTCAGCCGTACCGTCGGCGTGGAGGTTGTTCCACCACTCCGAATTTCGACGTTGGTGTAGGCGCCTTCGAATCGATCGACACCCGTCGCGTCTGCTCCCCGAAGTGTCAAGTTGTAGATTCCAGGCGGCAGGCCACTGATCGTCGCGGTGCTCTGATCGCACCCGAACGTCCTGACATTGGTCCCCTGAAGCTCTCCCCCTTCAATGAGGACCGCGACAGTGTCAACTCCCAGCTGGCCGCAGCCAGAGGTGCCCACCAACCAGTTTACTTGCAGGCTACCAGGGGGAAGGTCGTCACCCTCGCCACCACAGGCCGCACACAGAATTGCCACGAGGGCGACAACTAGAAAAAATCTGCACTTCGTTTGCATGGAACGCCTCGACGCTACGTCTAAGTTTGCGCTGAACGGGCTAACACCGGTTCGACGCCAACCGCAGGGCATTTATTCAACCTTGCGGAAGTGACCCAACTATTTTTTATCGCTTATCTACCGCCACTCAAAATAAACGCTGACCTGAGCTGCGACTCGACCGTCATCTGCAAGAAAAGATCTTTGTCGAGAATTTGCTTCAAGGATCTTCGAGGGGTAATTCTTGATGTACTCAAGTGTCGTAGATCCTCGTACTCCGAGATACGCGACTTGACCATGACCGGGTGGAGGAAAATGCTCGAAAAGCGAAACCGTTGGCTTCTAGTTGTTCTTTCGGTTGGCATCGCAAGTGGCTGCGCCACTGTGCCGGACGCACCCGACACGCGGTTTCCTTATCGATCCGCGATGTTGAACGCCGAATTCGATAGTGCGTATCCACGATCGACCGAGGCTGATCCCTTCAACCTCGACAGTCGAGTTGACACCTCGTCAGCCCTCGCTGATTCGACCCCGGCCGAAGTTCCCGAGGCGCGTTCCGACGAACCGAGGGAAGCAGTTGAACAGGTGGCTGCGGTCTCGAGTCCGTCAGTCGAGAACGACATCTACAATCCCCGTCACTCATCTGCCTATATCCGAGCTGTCTACGCGGCCAACGAGACACAGACGACGGCTAATGGAGGTGGGACCGACATCATCGACATCTACCGCTTCACCCAGGAGTCGGGCACCGTCTATCACTCAACCCGACCCGCCGTTGGTGATCTGGTCTTCTTTCACAACACCTTCGACCGAAACGGCGACGGTAGGGCCAATGACTGGTACACGCACGTCGGCTTGGTAGAAGCGGTTGACGACCAAGGAAACATCGACATCCTCAGCTATATGGACGACCGCGTCTCGCGGACACACCTCAATCTCGAGCAACCCAACCAGGCTCGGGCAGAGGAGGGCGACGTCATCAACACGTCGATGCGGCAGAGAATGGACAGTGACCCAGCCTACACCCAATACCTAGCTAGTGAACTCTTCGCAGGCTTCGCAAACCTACTCGGTGACCGGACCGAGTTCCTCGTGGTCGACAACTGGCAGCCCGGAATGAGTGTTGCCCAGCACTAGATCTTGACCTCTTTCGTTGAAAAACCCCAGAAATTAAACCAGTTGTCTTTCAAGTCTAGCCTCGCTTGAGATCAAATACTGGCGGAAATTTGATATAGTTGTAATGAATTGGTATACATATACCTACATGTAAGACAACGTAGTTATGGAGCGTCCGATGCCAGACACCAAGAAGGAAACCAAGAACTCAGCGAAGTGGGTTGACCTCTTTTTCTTTGCCCAAATGCTCTCGGTGTTCGCTATCGCCGTAGCTGTTCAACTCGATGTGATTATCTGACCGGCTTCGTTCTGTGACTCCCGCCGAAGGACGGTCTGGACCACCCAGGCCGCCGACGAACAAACCAACTCATGGTCTCCGAAGCATTGCTACCAGCATAAATTGTGCAGTGGCCGGATGCAGGTCTGCTAGGCCGATTCGCGCCAACCGAAAGCCCTGTTGTGCGAGAACGGACCAGTCTTTCGCAGCCGAAGACGGCGATGGACCCAGGTAGAAAACCTGCGTAATCGGCAGTTCGCCGAGCTGACTCAGCTCTTTGCCGAGTGGCTGTCGCATCGGATTGATTGTGGCAAGTGTCGGACGAGCCCCGTGCGGGTCCCGGACGACACGGCGGAGTACCGTTCCCACCTTTCCGGGCCGAACAGAAACGCCTCCAATTGAAAGTGCAGAGCACGCCGAAGAGAGCGCATTGAGTGCGTGGCGATCCTGGTCGACTGCCAGGACCTCTAGGCCAGGCCGAAGCACGCTCATACTCAAGCCGCCGATTCCCGCACACAGGTCAATCATCGAGATATGCCGCTCGTCAACTTGAGGTGCTACCCAATCAAAGAGTGCGCGGGCCGCACCGGCATTGGCGTGATACCAACTTGACCAAGGTGCCTCGACGTTTACGAAGGCTGGCAAGCCATCGCGCTCGTCGGCAAAGACGCGCGAATGCGTGACGACCGTGGAAGGCGAGCCCGCGAACACTTCACCGAGTTCGCCCTCCCACACGCGCGCGCAGGAACATCCGAGCTTGCGACTGAGCTCGCGGATGGCTTCAGCCCCCGAAGCGGAGATTTGGGGGCTTTCCAAGAGCACGAGAGAACCCTCGGCTTGAGCCGATGGAGAGGCCAGCCGGACCTCAATACTGGCGATATCGCTTTCCGATTCGAGGACTGGGAAGAACAGCGAAACGGCCAGTTGAAAAGCAGGGAGCTGGGCTGGACAATCCGGAATGTTCACGAGATCGCCGCCCAATCCGACCGAACGCAGTCCAACGGCGAAGGCCGGCTCGCCTCGCTCAATCCTGAAGCGGCCTCTCAGTCGATGAGCTACACGCCGTTCCGGTCCGAGCCACTCGACCTCCACACTGGACGCACCGGGTGGCCCGTACTTGTCGATAATCTTGGCTGCTTCCTGGAGTTTCCATTGCGATTCGTAGGTCCGGTCCACATGGCGAAGGGAGCAGCCGGAACAGGTTGTGTAGTGATGGCAATCGGGTTCGACATGGTCGCCGCCCTTCGACTTCCACTTGATAACCTCTCCCCAAGCACGACCACGTTTGAATTCTCCAACTTTTGCGACGACCACATCCCCGGGGAGAGTGTGGTGGATCGAGACGAAGCCCTCCTCGCACCGAACGTAACCCTCAGCGCCAAAGCCGAGACCCTCGATCGTCAGAACGCGTGTCGTTGTCTGGTCGTCCACCTAGCTCCCTCAACCGTACAAGCTCGAACCTCAACCAATGAGTTCGTCGAGCGCCTCCTTAACAGAGCCGTACTTGAAGGAGAAGTTCGAGGCAAGCAGGCTGGCGGGTTCAGCCCGACAAGATGGCAGTAGTCGTTCTGTTGCGAGAGCACGTCCGATCAGACCAGTCGCATCGGGAATCACGATCGTTTTGCGGTCTTCACCCATTGGTTCAGTGGCGTCTGGAGTCCCTTCGGCTCCCCATTTGGTCGGTTTACCGGCCGTACGTCAAACTGTTTTGCACCGTGTTCGTGAGCTTGCAGGACTCCGATGAATTGCGTATCAAAACGCATCTGCAAACTCGAGGTCATTTGAATGCGCTTTCTTCACACAATGATCCGTGTCGGGGACCTTCAACGCTCCATCGACTTCTACACCAACTGCTTGGGTCTGACTCTTTTGAGGAAGAAGGACTACCCCGGCGGTAAGTTCACGCTCGCTTTCCTCGCGTATGGTCCCGAGTCGACTCATCCTGCGATCGAACTGACCCACAACTGGGACACTGACGAGTACGAGCTCGGTACGGGGTTCGGTCACCTTGCGATCGGTGTAGAAGACATTTACGCGACGTGTGAAGACATTCGCTCCAAGGGCGGGGCGGTGGTTCGGGAGCCCGGCCCCATGAAACATGGCACTACTGTGCTCGCTTTTGTGACTGATCCGGATGGCTACAAAATCGAGCTCATCCAAGGTCGGGCGTAAGCACGATGATACTCGAACGCCTGACGTCGTTGCTCGGCCTGTTCGTTCTCATCGGCTTGGCTTGGTTGCTTTCAACCAATCGCCGTGAGGTTCGCTGGAGGCCAGTGATCTGGGGCGTCGCCCTCCAACTGATCATTGGCTGCATCATACTGTTACCCACGGTCGGTCAAGAGCTCTTTCAGTGGATCGACGTCGGTATCCGGAAACTCCTGTCGTTTTCAGAGGCGGGCAGCGATTTCCTGTTTCAAACGGTCGAGCACCACGACGTTGTGGTCGGTGAACCGGGTTCAGAGGAAACCAAACACTTCATCGGCACAATTTCGCCCCCGGTTAAGACCTTCGCGTTCTGGATTCTACCCACGGTTATCTTCTTCTCGGCATTCATGGCGGTCCTGTATCACTACGGGGTCATGCAGCGTCTGGTCGCCTTTTTCTCGAAGTTGATGCAAATGACGATGGGTACCAGCGGCGCAGAGAGCCTCTCTGCCGCCTCGAATATTTTCGTCGGCCAGACCGAAGCCCCCCTCGTGATTCAACCATTCGTCAAAGGGATGACACTCAGTGAACTGAACGCGGTCATGGTGGGCGGTTTCGCTACGATCGCCGGGGCGGTCATGGCGATGTACGTCGGCCTCCTGCCCGATGTTCCTGGAATCGCAGGGCACCTGGTCACCGCCAGTCTGATGAGCGCGCCGGCGGCCCTGGCCATAGCCAAAATCATGGTTCCAGAGACCGGGACACCAGAGACGATGGGCGTCAGTGAGATCAAAGTGGCGAGGAACGACGCCAACGGTTTGGATGCGCTCGCGAGGGGGACACTGGATGGACTCCAGCTGTGCTTGAACATCGCGGCGATGCTCCTGGTGTTCATCGCCATGATCGCGATGTGCAATGCCATCCTCAGTGGACTGTTCGGGTTGGCCGGGGTTGAGGACATCACCCTTCAACGTATCCTGGGTTGGCTGTTTGCACCGCTGGCATGGGTGATGGGAATTCCCTGGGGTGAGGCAGAGACTGTCGGCATGCTGCTGGGTGAGAAGATTGTGCTGACAGAGCTGATCGCTTTCATCCACTTGGGGGACATTCAGTCGTCCGCCGCGCCCCTGTCCGAGCGTTCCGCCGTGATCTGCTCCTATGCCTTGGCCGGTTTCGCCAACTTCGCCAGTATCGGCATTCAAATCGGCGGTATTGGCGGTATTGCCCCCAGCAGGCGGAAGGACTTGGCCCGAATAGGAATGCGAGCGATGATCGGTGGAGCGATCGCAGCGATGATGACGGGTACGGTTGCGGGGATGCTCTTCTAGCGGCGGACGGCGCTAGTTCATCGTCATAGTGTGGCGGATCGATTCCACCTCGGCCATGGAGTCAAAGAAGAGGTCAAGAAGGTCTGGATCGAAGTGCTGTGCTCGGCCTTCGGCCATGATCTCGAGCGACTCGTCGACGGAGAACGCCCGCTTGTAGCAACGAGCAGAGGTCAATGCGTCGAACACGTCAGCAATGGCGGTGACTCGGCCCTCGAAAGGGATTTCTTCGCCGCAAAGGCCAGTCGGGTAGCCGCTTCCGTCCCATTTCTCGTGGTGAGTTAACGCGATAGAGGCGGCAACTTCGAGAAGCGGAGACTCGGTATCGGCCAACATACTGTGGCCGAGATCGGGGTGCGTCTTGATAAGATCGTACTCGTCGACGGTCAGACTGCCCGGTTTGAAAAGGATGTTATCGGGAATGCCGATCTTGCCCACATCGTGCAAGGGGCTGCCTATCCGAATCAACTCACATTCCGTGAGCGGGATCCCGGCTCGACGTGCCAGCATCTCGCTGTACAGGCTGACGCGTTGGGTGTGACGCCCCGTCGAGTCGTCGCGCAGCTCAGTTGCCTGAGCAAGGCGTTGAATGGTCAGTTCGCGACTGCGCTGAAGATGGCCGCTCATGTCGCTCAGGTCATTACCCAATCGATTGAGTTGAGAATGATAGTCTCTGAGTTCGAGTAAAAGCCCGGCCACTCGTGACTGAAGTTGTTCTGATGTCGAGCGCGCAGCCACGTAATTCTCGAGTCGGACTACTAGTTCAGTCGTCTCCAGTGGCATCGAGAGAAAGTCCGTGCAACCCACGTAGTGAGCAAGTCGACGAAGACTCGATTCTCGGCTGCTGGCAGCCAGGAACAACGGCGTGTATTGAAGGGCCCGCTGTTCGCGTACGTTCATGCACGCCCGAACCGGATCAATCCGGCTCGATTGAGACCCCACTATAACCGCGTCTGCACCGTGTTCCTGCAAATGGCGCATTCCGCGTTGCATGGCCGTTCTGCCCTGCACCCGAAACTGTGGAAACGGCGCCATCAGTGCCTTTATGTCGGCGACCAACTGGCTTTCGCCGAGGACAAAGACCTCGGTGGGAGAATTATGTGATGAAGCGTAATCAAACATCGCACATCTACCTTAACTTGAATACATGCGGACGCAAGAAATTGCAGAAAGTCACCTGGTCCGTGCCGCTGTTTGGCTCTTTCCGAGCTGGTAAAGGCCTGTTAGGTTGCCCGCGGAGGTATGGATGTCGAAGGAGTCAAATAGCGGCCCTATCCTAGATTTTAGCCTGCTGGATGGGCCTGAAGAGAGCCTCGAGTTCCATCGAGTCGGTTCAGTTGGGGACTTTCGGCCTGGGACCGCTACGGTGGTTCGGGTTGGGCTCAAGCAGATCGCGATCTTCAACCGCGAGGGCCGATTCTTCGCACTCAATAATGCCTGCCCCCACGCCGGTAGCAGCCTCGCAGCCGGAGATATCAACAATGGGCGGGTTGTATGCGCCCGACATGGCTGGGCTTTCGACCTCGCCACCGGCAGTTGCCCGGAACACCCTGTTTACAACGCCAAGACCTACGACGTAGACCTGCGAGGCAACGAGGTCTGGATCGGAATACCAATGGATAGGTGAAGCTGGAATGAGCGAAGAAAACGAGAAATTCTGGCCGACTGAGGTCAACTTGAAGGAGAGCGATGATCGTCTGGTCATCACTTGGAATGACGGACATCTGAGCGATTTCCCCCTCCGATACATCAGAGGGTTTTGTCCGTGTGCTGGCTGCCAAGGTCATCGCCCGGGCGCTCCAGAGTTCGTGCAGACCCACAACGAGAAGGTTGTCGATGTCCGTCCCATCGGTAAATACGGAATGAACATCGTTTGGGATAGCGGTCATGATACGGGTATCTACTCGTTTTCATTTCTTCGCACCCTGTGTCCCTGCCAGGAGCACAAGCCGGACGGTATCGATCCGGATCATCTCTAGGCCGGATCATCTCTCGGCCGGATCGTCTCCAGGCCGGATCATCTCTCGGCCGGATCACCTCTAGGCCGGTTTACCGCGAGGATCGACGAAATGGTCAACCCAGTCCCGAATACCCCACCGTCAGTCGCAATTCTCGCGGGTGGGAAGGGGCGACGGATGGGTACCGACAAGGCGGCCATCAGCGTCGAAGGCCAAACTCTACTCGAGCGGATTGCCCGTGAAGCCCTATTGGTTAGCCCTGATGTGTTGATCGTAGGCCGAACCAAACCATCAGATTGGAAGCTGGGCGGCCGCTTCTTCGAGGACGAAACTCCTGGACTCGGTCCATTGTGTGGCCTTGCTACTGCGTTGGAGCAGGTCGAGTCGTCCGTCTGCATGGTGGCATGTGATATGCCGGTTCTTCAGGCCGCAGACTTCGAGTGGTTGTTCTCTCGCTTCGAGAGCTCAACCGCCGAGTATGGGCTCTGTGCCACTATCAAAGAGAAGCCCGAGCCCATGTTTTCGGTCTATCGAAGAGCCGCGCTGGCGACCGTTCGGCAGCGTCTGAGCGACAACCAGCGGGCCCTATTCCGAATGATCGAGGCAGGTGGATTCGACAAGGTCAAGGTGCCCGAGAGCATGCAATCCCACCTGATGAATTTGAATCACCCAAGTGATCTCGAGGCGTTTCTGGAGCGGATGAGCGGTGGCAGCTGATAAGCCCGGCTTTGCTGAGTCCCTGACCGCCTGGTATCGGCAGGACCATCGCCAGTTGCCCTGGCGTGAGACCAGCGATCCGTACCGTATTTGGGTGTCAGAGGTCATGTTGCAGCAGACACAAGCTGCCACGGTTATCCCGTACTACCACCGATTTCTCGCCCGCTACCCCTCTATGGTCGAACTGGCCGAGGCGCCGTTACCCGAGCTTCTGAAAATGTGGGAGGGCTTGGGGTACTACAGTCGCTGCCGCAACCTCCATCGTGCTGCCCAGACCATAGTAGAACAGCACGGGGGACGCTTTCCCGACCAGATTGACGATGTTGTCGCTCTGCCGGGAATCGGATTGAGCACGGCTGGGGCCATACTGACCTTTGGATACAATCAACGGCACCCACTCCTGGATGGCAACGTTATCAGAGTCCTGACGCGAGTGTTCGACGTTGAGCTGATCGCCGCAACGGCTGCCGCCAAACGACTTCTCTGGGATTACTCGAAGAGGTTGTTGGCCGAAGCTGGCGACGGGCAGGTCTTCAACCAGGCCATTATGGAGCTCGGGTCGACCTGCTGCACCCCACGAAACCCAAGCTGCGCCCGTTGCCCAGTTCGCCCGACCTGCCAGGCATTCGAGTCCGGCACGGTTTCCGAGCGACCCAAGCGGAAGAAGAAGAAGAAGGTGCCTCATTTCGATGTCCCGGTCGCGCTGATCAAGAGCGGATCCAGGCTGCTCATGAAGCAACGGCCGCCGTCCGGTCTCTTGGCCGGCATGTGGGAGTTTCCCGGCGGTCGAACTCGAGAGGGGGAGGGCTTGGAAGAAGCACTTCAACGCACCCTCCGCAATCGCATGGGACTCGACGTCACGCCCAGCAGGAAAGTCGCTCAGGTGGGCCATGCTTTCTCTCACTTCAAGATAACGCTGCACGCGTTCGAGTGCAGTTGGTCCTCGATCGGAGAAGGCCCGAGCAGCGAGTTTGAGTGGCATTGGTGCGACGCCGACATGCGAAGCCAATTGGCGATGCCAAAGGCCACTCTCAAGGTGATCGACATCATACGCCGAGATGGCGCCACTGGGGAGGGCCGATCGTGACCGAACTGGTCTTCTGGATAGGCGCCATCGTCGTCTTCTCGGTACCCATCACGGTGCTAATTCACCTGCGCCGTCGATTTGAACTCGACACACTCTGGTACGGCCTTACGGCTGTCGGGTTCGTGGCCGGTATCGGCGCTCTACTGGGGCGCGACGTGGCGTTCCGTGTGTACGCGACTCTCCTTGGGCTGCCGGCCGAGATGGATCGCGATGTGTTCTTCACAGGTCCTCATGGCCTCATCTTTCTGCCGCTGGCGACTGGGCTTGTTACTGAGCTCATCAAGTCGTACGGCGTCTGGATTTTCCATACAGACCTGACGCGCACTCGATGGCCACTGTATGCGGTGTCTGTCGGTGTCGGAGCCGGTCTGCTGAGTGCTTCGATGGTCCTGTTCTCAACGGCTTGGGCCTATCTGTCAGGCCAGTCCGTCCTCGAGGTGATCGAGCCCTGGACCTTCTTGAAGCTACTCGCCGACATCGGCTTCAGCGCAGGACTCTGCAGCATCGCCCTGTATTGGGCGGCATCTAAGCGCAGAGTCTTTGGCTGGACGATGGCCGGTCTGATCCACGCGTTTTTCGCCTTTCTGGGTATCTGGACGGCATACACATTGGGATTCGATGCGGGCTGGATGTCAGCTCTGATTACGGTGGTGGGGTGCATGACAGCCGCGACAGTCCTTTGGGGCATGAACAAACGCCTCGGTTGGCCGATGTAGGGCGATTCAGTGCCCGACTCTCAACACTGACCCAACAACATCCTGACAGACCTAGGAGCCCGTCGGGTATAACGCCCCGGACTCCAGCCGTTAGCTTTTAGCG
>CAZDBH010000029.1:0-33439 GCA_964503485.1 uncultured Bradymonadales bacterium
CGCTTACCGCTAAAAGCTAACGGCTGGAGTCCGGGGCGTTATACGCGACGGGCTGCTAGCGCACCTTGTAGACCCCGTCTTCAGAAGCCCAGTCGTCGCGCGGCCAGAGTGGCTGCTCGTCGGACCCGTCTTCTGCGACGCAGCCGAGCCAGCGGTAGGGGTCTTCGAGGACCCGCACCACGGCATCCATTCCGTGTCGACAATTGATGCCATCGTCGGCCCGTTCGTCGTAGGTGAATCGGAGGTGAAGGCGAGGGATCGAGACCACTTCACCGTCTTCCATTTCGAGCATTTCTTCGACTTGGCCAACCATCAAAAAGATATGGCAGCTGCCGTACTCGAAGAGGTGATGGTAGCCCGGCTTCATCTTGATGCTGCCCAGATTCGCGATGAACATACTGGTGTATAGCGGGTCGTTCTTGATGAAGCTGCCGGGCATCAGGTTGTAGTAGTCGAGCTTCCGGAGCCCACCTGCGGCCCAGGACAGTAGCGAGCGGGGCAGCAAATCAAAGAGCTGGAACTCCTTATCTGCGTAGGTCTTCTTTCCCGACCGGTTCTCGCCGATCTTGTCGTTGATGTCGCTACAGAGCTGCTTGAAGGTCCGCTGCTTCGATGTCTCCATCTTAACGGTCGCAAGCCGCGCTTCGTGATTGGCGCTGTCAGTGACACGTTTCCGCTTCATGCTGAACGTGACCTCCCGAGTCTTGCGCTGGTAGAGCCTCTTGCCGGCCACGAATCGGTTCATTCGGGGGCTCGCAGCCAGACCGATGTCGCCGGCGGCGACCGTGGCGTGTGTCATATTCGCCCCAAACGCCTTGGCTTCCTTCAGATACAACAACAGTTTCCGCGCATCGACATACGCGTCGAAATACACGACTGCTTCCGTCCGAGTCGGCATGATGTAGAACATGAGTCGTCGCGCGGGGCCGGTCTTAATGTGATTGCCATCTGGACGGCTCGTTTTGAGTTCGGCCAGAAGCCACAAAACAAACAAGACACCCACGATGATCAGTACGACGGTCATTTTGATCTCTCCTCGAGAGGGAACGCTGAGAATGCAGCCAAAGCTCGGCAGTAATATGAGTTGCTCTCCACTACGTCAAGAAGGGCCAGGCGCCAAGCGGAAGAACGCCGCCGATGGGCACCTCCAGCAGGCTCCTTGTCGATTGCCTACTCGTTCGGTCCGGTGAACCGGCTGATCGGTTTCACCGTACTGAACGGGACGGCTTCTTCTGCCACAGGAGTCGGTTCGGATGTGGCCAGCTCTTTGATGTGGGCCTGAAACCAGCGGGCCTGATTGCGGCCAAACAAGACCGAGGCACCTTCGTAGTGCTGCGTGCGGTACTCTTCCTCAGTCGTGATGTAGCCGGTGTAGTCTCCCGAATAGCCGAGCACCGTCACTCGTTCGAGGCCGTCGACGCACGACAAGAGTTCACGCTCTATTCGATGCCCCGTGACAATAGTGGGCTCCCCGGGCAGGGTGACCCAGAGAAAGGGCCCCAGCCGAAGGGCGTGTAGAGCCCAGATTGGCGAGACATCGAGCCCCTTCATTCGTCGATACAAGCCCTGCAACGGTCCCAAAGCACGCGCCTTCGGGAATTGGGGATCGTCCTCGGGAAAATGCTTCGAGATGTGGCCGGGCTTGGCGATGCCAAGCTTGTAGAGAACCGTGCGGGACTCTTCCCCGCCGGCCAGCGACGGGACACCGAAACACCACTGATCGCTGAGCTCGGTGTCAGCCTGGTCAGAGACGATTCGTTCGGTGAACGCGACTTCGCGGCAGCTGATCGCCAGATCGAACGGCTGCGGCTCGAAGCTAGATGTCTTTATGGCGGACCCCACCGCCTTCCCGACCTCGGTTCCCACGTGTCGCACAAGCTCGCGACCTTGCGGCACCTGCTCACTGAGCGTGTTGATGTCGCCCCCCGGCCCCGGGGCGAAGCCAACGATTGGCGGGGGGCCGGATTCCGCGTCGCCCAGCTCACTGCGAACGACTTCCCCTGCGACACCGATCCAATCGGCCGAGTAGGCTTTTCCGGGGCTGCCGAGCGCGGTGTTGTGGCAGGCGAAGGACGACAAAATGGCCACGAGGTCACCGCTCTGCCCGACGAGGGCCAGCGTCTTGATTCGAGGATCGATTGCTCGCTGGGCAGGTGTCAGGCCCTCGGGAACACCAGCGCCCGGCCAGCCGGGCTCATGCCATTGGTCACACTCTGGGTTGTTGTCGAAGGCCCTCGGGCTGGCGTTCCGCGAAACGCCCCACAGGTTGGTGTCGACCGACGCGATACCACCCGATTGAAGCCGCTCGAACGCTTCATCGATCGCAGAAGCACATCGCTCCGACAGCCAGTTGGCAAGGCCCTCGTCGAATCCAGATTGGCACTGGGCCAGATGATCGTAGGTCGCGTTGCCGAACACATGACCAGGACCCGTGTGGGTGTGGGTTCCAACGAAGATCAGCCGATCGACGGAAATTCCACAGGTCGGGGCCGTGAGAGACGCTGTCTTCTCGAGAAGGTAGCGGGTTGCCGTCATCAAATCGGCTACGCAAATGGCAGCTCGTGCTCCCGCGGCGTCCTCGAAGGCGAAGGCCCGAGCAAAGAGTGGGCTCTCTACTTCCTTGGCCCGTTTTCCGTCGGTTGAGTATCCCGCCATCGCGATACCCAGATTGGGCGTAATCTCAACCTCGGCGGCGCCAACTCGGCAGGTTCCGGTGGCGGGAAACGCTCGAGCAGAACCCCGTTCTATGCGGACGTCATAGGCCATGGACTAGATCTGGTAATACCCGACCATGATCTCGTGTGACCACTTGGGTTGCTCGACCGCCCCTTTGGGTCCGTACTCGGCCATGTACGGTTTGATATCGAGGACTGGGCTTCCATCAATCGCGTCCAAGCCTTCGACTTTCACCTCGAGACCGTCTACCGAGACAACCCGGCACACCGACACGCCCAGGCGGTTCGGTCGGTCCTTGTTTCGCTGGGCAAAAATACCGACTGCGGGCAGGTTGGTCTCGCCTCGGGGATGACGGCAACCCCTTTCAATCGCATCGTCGTCGACCTTGTGAAAGAAGAACACAACCTCGAGATGAGAGAAACTCGCCAAGCCCTGAAGACATTCAGGGCCAAACTGCTCGCCATCAAACTCGATCGTCGAAGCGACGGCAGCCCACCCTTCATCGACCGGTTCCGATTGGGGGCTGCGAACGGTGGCGACTGGTCTGAGATTGATCGGTTCGAATGACATAGAACGATTCCTAAGTTCAATTGAAGACAGAGTTACCATGACGGTTGCATCGTGGCTACCGCTCCCGTTCTCGGCGCCCAGTGTTCTGGATTTGCATCGGTCGGCTCAATCCCCACCCCGAACGAGACAAACACCGAGTTTCGACGATCTAGACCCACAGACACGACCAACCGTCGAACTCCCAGCCCCAGAACGCAGCCTGATTCGACCAGCCAACGCAGCCAGGAAACCGCCCAACTTCTCAAGGGTCGGTTGCGAGCGCACTCAGAGCCGACATTGCGGCCTTCGTCGCGCCATAGACGCCCTGATAGGCATCGAATAGCGCGTCGTAGACCTCCTGCGACCCGCCCGGTTCGAAGCGCTCCGCTCTCGACGACATCGAGCTAACGGCCTCACCACAGGTCGGAAACGCCCCCGAACCAACCGCCGCCAGGATGGCTGCCCCAAGGGCGCTGGCTTCGGTCTCGGCAAGCCGCTGCACCGGCTTGCCTGTCACATTCGCGATGATCCGACACCACAGGTCACTACGCGCGCCGCCACCCACCACGAGAAATTCAGTGATCGCGTTACCAGTGGCGGCTTCGACGGCTTCGCTGTGAAGGCGTTGCTCGAACGCAAGGCCCTCCAGAATCGCTCGGTAGAAGTGTGCGCGGCCGTGGTGTCCACGGAGGCCAACGATAGTCCCGCTCGCGAGGTCGTCCCAATAGGGATTCATCACCCCGCACCAGTACGGAACCAGCAGCAGGCCCTCACTCCCGGCAGACAAGTCCTCGGCCTCAGCTTCGAGTTCGGCGAGTTGCATCCCCTTGGGACGCTCGTCCCCAAAGCGCTCGATCAGCCAATCGAGGGTGAAGGTACCTCCCTTGAGATCTGTCTCGAGGAAATAGGACCCCGCCTGGGCACCAAACAGCGTCCTGAACGCCAGGTCGGTAGCTGCAACTCCCGAATGAACCCCAGAGACCAGGGCTGTCCCGAGGTTGAGATAGGCTGGTCCGGGTTCGACAATCCCCGCGCCCAGGCCCGCAGCTTGGCCGTCCCCAGCTCCAGCCACCACGACGACGTGGTCTGGTAGACCCGTAGCGGCAGCGACTCCCTCGGTGATGCGGCCAATGATTCGACCCGGCGCGACAAGCCTCGGGAGGTTGTTCTCGTCGAGCTGCGCTAGCGCAAGCAGAGTAGGTGACCAGAGGCCGCTATTGATGTCCACCAAACCGGTTGGATCGGCCGCGGCCGTCGAGGTGCAAAAGTCGCCTGTGAGCCGTTCGACGAGAAAAGCATGCACGTCGCACAATCTGAAGTCGGCTGGGAAGGCGTCTGGCTGACGCTCCCTCAACCACATGAGTTTGTATACCGATGGGGTTGTACAGACCGGTTTGCCGGAGATTCGGTGGATACTGTCGACATCGTGACTGTGTCGCACCCGCTCGACAACCCCCCGACACCGCTCATCCATCCACACCAGCGCCGGATGAGTTGGCTCCCCGGTCCGAGTCGTGATTACCGTGGTTTCGCGCTGATTCGAAATTGACAGAGCCTCGACCTGGGTTGGGTCTATTCGGCTGCACAGCTCGGTCAATGCCCCAAGACATCCGCCCCACCAATCCAGCGCGTTTTGTTCGTAACCAAGTGGCTCCGGTGTCAACAGCGGAATGCTACGGCGCGCCTCACCCACGGCCGATCCATCTAGGTCGAAGGCGACCGCTTTGACAGCGGTCGTGCTGGCATCCAGGCCGATGAACAGGCGTCTATCCATGTCCAGCCCTCACCGCTAGATGGTGGACAAGCGGCTCGGCGCCGGCGACCTGAACGACGATCTGATCGGCGAATATCTCTAGAACAGCCCATGCAGCTGCAGGGACCGCCTCCTGATCAGGCCCGGCAACATTCTCGGTCAGACTCTGCAAGGTCAGATATGGGACGCCCAGTTGGTGATGCAGTTGGTTCCAATGACAGTGTCCGTTGACCGCGGCCATTACCCGACCGGACTCGGCAATCACCCGCTGAACGGTCTCCCGCTTGTCGAGCAACGCCAGATGGGGACGGTGTTCGAACCAGATGTTGCCTGTGAGGTCGGGGGAACCCAGCGGGTGATGTGAAAAGAGTAGCGCGGGTCCTGAACCCTCTCGCAATTGCTCTTCGAGCTCATTGATGGCTCCGGACTCGATCCAGCAGCGGTCGTCATCGCTGAACGTCTCGACGCTCAATAAACTCACACCGTTGATCGCGTCGGGAAACGACGGGCTTGTCCCCCGGAGGCGCCCCAGTTCATCCTTGCTGAGATTCACGCCGTCGTGGTTGCCCGTCACGTGGTAGATGGGCCGGTAGAGGGCGTTCAACGAACTAATTACAGCCTGGTATTGCTCGCGATCGACCTCTCGACTGGTGTCCTCGATCGCATCTCCCAGGTGTATTACCGCGTCCAGGTTGGGCACGGCCTCCATCGCCTCGACAAACGCGTTCACCAGCGGTATTGCGCGCTCGCCAAGTTTGCGCAGCTCACCCTCGAAGTTGGCTCGTCTGCCACTGTGAATGTCCGAGATGATCCCAAGTGTGAGACGGGCTGCTTTGACAGGCGAAGTCATTCGCCGACGGTATCGCAACCTCCTTGCGGGAATCAATCGCCATCGCTATCACTCCAAGCGAGTCCACCGAGAAGGTTCATTGTGAGGTCACGCGGATCCGTCATCGCAATCTGCGCAATTGGGCTGCTGGCTATCAGCTGCTTGGCGGTCGGCTGCGATAGCGGCGAGTCCACCAACGACGAGGTTTCAACAGCGACCTTTTGGTATAGCTACGGTGGACGCAATCGCGAAGTGCTCGAAGAGCTGATCGATCGCTTTCACGCCGTTCAAGACGACTACCGCATCGACGCGACCTTTCAGGGCGGCTACTTCGAGACCCTGGCTAAACTTCGTCTGGCGATCGTGACCGGGGAACAACCCACCTTCAGCCATGTCGTTGGCGAGGTGCTGCCCTACTTGTGGGGAGCCGACGTACTCGCCGATCTGACCCCCTTCGCCGAGGGGGAGCGACCACTCGATCAAGAAGAGCTGATTCCTGCACTCACACAAGACGGCTACTTCGACTACGGTGGCCTGGACGTCCCCCTCTTTGCTCTCCCTTTCAATCGCAGTACGCCGATTCTCTTCTACAATCGCGACATCTTTGCCGCCGCCGGGGTGCAACCTCCCGACAGCTGGCACGACCTACGCCGAGTCGCCGAACAGCTGACTGTCAGAGAAGGTGAGCGCACCGTGCAGTGGGGGTTCGAGGTGCCTATCGACTGGTGGTTCTGGATCGCGTTGCTCTATCAGTCCGATGGCAGCCTCATGAACGACGACAATAGTGACGTCGTTTTCGATGGTCCGGCTGGACGTGAAGCGCTCGAGCTTTGGGTCGAGATGGCCCGTGCGGACAACACCCTCAAGCCACCACCGGGCCGAGACTTCAACGCCTGGGGCCAAACCAACGTCGATTTCTTGGCTGGAAACGTGGCCATGATTTGGACGTCAACGGCATTCCTGTCCTATCTGACGGACACAGCGGAGTTCGAGGTGGGGGCAGCATTCCTGCCCGGCCACCGACAACGAGGAGTGCCCACAGGTGGCACGTTTTTCGTCATGTTGGAAGGCGGTGAGCCCGATGCGCAGGAAGCAGCCTGGGCCTTCATGCACTTCATGATGCAACCTGAACAGACAGCCTATTGGTCGCGCCGCACAGGCTACATGCCGGTCCACCGGGCCGCCTTGGATCTGCCTGAGATGGTCGACCTATACACCGAAAACCCCAACTACCGGGTGGCCCTCGATCAACTCGAGCACGCTGTCCCGTTCCCCTTCTCGCCAGCGTTGTACAGTATTCAGCGCCAGCACGTTCAACCCAGCCTCGAACTCCCGGTACTCGGGCTCGAGACGGTAGAGGAAGCCTTGGGTAACGCTGCCGAAGACGCCAGGCATACCCTCGAGGTCTATCCGTCGTTCCAGGAGGAGCTGTGAAAAGCAAAGCCTGGACAGGTTACGCGTTGATCGCCCCTTCGCTGGTTCTCTTCGCCCTCTTTTTTCTTATCCCGCTCGGCTACAACCTGGTGTTGAGTACCCAGCATTGGGATATGCTCTATCCGGCGGTGTCCGTCGGCGGGGACAACTATGGCGAGTTGCTGGGCGGTGGAGAGTTCGGGCGAGTCTTTCTGAACACGCTGTTGTTTGCGGTTGGAAGCACGATTGGATCGATGGCGCTGGGCCTGTTTCTGGCGGTCGCCCTTCATCGAAGCGGTCGGCTCACTCAGTGGATTCAGACAGGGATTTTCAGCTCATACATTGTGTCCTGGGTCGGCATTTCGCTGCTGTGGCTCTGGTTGCTGAACGACACCTCTGGGGCCGTAAACGGTGCACTCCGCGCAGTCGGTTTGGAAGGGACGGACTGGCTAGCCAACCCGTCTACCGCCCTGCTCACCCTGGTCGGAATCACAATTTGGAAGACCGTGGGATACGACATGGTCATCTTTTTGGCCGGACTCCAATCGATCCCCCAAGAAGTGGAAGAGGCTGCTGAGATTGACGGCGCCAACCGCTGGCATCGCTTCTGGCAGGTGACATGGCCCCTGCTCCGACCTTCGACGGTATTCTTGAGCATCACCTCGTTGATCATGAGTTTTCAGGCCTTCGATGTCGTGCATGTCATGACCCAGGGCGGACCGGCTTCGCGCACCATGATCTACGTGTTCTACGTGTGGGAACAGGCCTTCAAGTTCTTCAGAACCGGCTACGCAGCGGCGGCGGTCACCGTCTTCTTCTCGGTCATTCTCTTGCTTACCGTCGTCCAATTCGTGTTGCTGGGCCGGCGGCGTTCAACTGGGGAGCGAATCTGATGCGACGCTCCCGCTACGCCCCAAGATGGATGCTAGCTGCCGCCGCGATCATCGCGATTGTCGAGGTGGGCCCCTATATATGGATGGTTCTGTCGAGCTTCATGAGCCTCGAGGAGGTCTCCACCGGGACCATGATTCCCTCTCGCCTCCAGTGGAGTAACTACAGTGAGGTCCTCGCCTCGGCTCCATTTGGTCGCTACTACTTCAATACGATTCTGGTGACAGTCTCGATCGCCGTTCTGCAGATCGGATTTGCCTGTACAGCTGGATACGCTTTCGCTCGGCTGCGTTTTCCGGGCCGCGATGTCCTGTTCGTCCTGGTCTTGGTTTGCCTGCTGATACCGCCAGAAGTGCGCTTCATGCCGGTCTTCTTGGGACTGAACAAAGCGGGGTTGATCAACACCTACTGGGCTCTGATCTTGCCCCATTCGGTCAGCGCGCTGGGCACTTTCCTGATGCGGCAAGCGTTCCTGGTTGTTCCCGACGAAGTCGTGGATGCAGCCAAGGTCGACGGTGCCGGCACATTGCGAATCATCTGGAGCGTGATGATGCCGGCTGCCCGCCCCACAATTATCGCGTTCGCCCTATTCAGCGTGGTCTACCACTGGAATGACTACTTCTGGACGCTCGTCATGACATCCGACGAGAGTGTAAGGACTCTGCCACTGGGCATCGCCCTACTCAAAGAAGAGGGCACCGGACTGCGCTGGCATATCATCATGGCTGGCAATGTCCTGATGGTAGCCCCACTTCTTGTGCTGTTTGCCATCGCACAGAAACACATCGTGCGCGCTTTCCAGGTCACAGCAGCCCGCTAGAATACTCCGATCAGTTAGGGGGTGAGTTTCTTTTCACTCCCAAGCACTCGCACCTTTCCCCACAATGTACTCGGGATGAAGTTACCGCGTCGTTCGGAGCTGAACGACATGTCCGGATGGAATTCGTGTGAGCAGTACACAGCCACGGTCTCAACGACGAAGAAGACCCCCACGGTTCTCGACTTTTACGAAGAACGAACCACCCAAATACTCGTACGCGACGCCCTGGTACGGACGACCTCGACGGTGGCAAGAAAGCACGCCCAGGTGAGCTTCCACAACATTCGAAGAGTCATTTTGATCACGATGATCGTCGCCTGGGCAAGCGCGGCGTCCGCACAAGACGGCCTAGATCTAAAACTGGAGGCGCGAGCCCTCACAGCAGGGCCGGCGACCTTCGACGACACCCTGACCTACGATGTCACGTGGTCGAATATCGGGTCGGAGCCAGCCACCGGCGTCTACGTGACTCTCGAGGTTCCCGATCACAGCGATGCCAGCTCTGGAGCCCGGATGTTCGTCCGCCGAGACAATCTGTTGGCCGACTCGGAGTTTCACACCCTGAGTCAAACAGGCTCCCTATGGCACCAAGCTACGGCTATGCCTTCAAACCCAGACGCTCCCCTCGAGCTCTACGGCGAGGGCCCCAACCGGGTCTGGTCCCGCGGTCATCAACTGACTGGTGGGCGAACCGCAAGTGCCGACCAGGTTCGCAACGAACACACATTCCCGGGCATCCCAGACTTCAAAGCGGTGACATCGTGGAGTGCTTCTGCGGAGTATGAAAGCCAGGCCTATGTGCTCTGGCAGTCCTTCGACGTTCCCGCGGCGCCGATGCAAGAGGTAATACTCGAGTTCGAATGGAGTTACGACGCGACAACTGGGCCTAGTACGCGCGATCGAGAGTTCAGCTGGCAACTGATTCGCAATAGTGACGGGGGGCTTCTGGCGGACGGCGAGATTGCGGCCATCGGATCGGGTCTCAACCGAGAACAAAGGGCTGAGGTTGAACGAGTCGACTTGACCGACGCCCTGAACATGGCCCTGGGAGAGCCCGTCACTTTGTATTTCGGCGCCTTTGCCGATCAAATCCCTTCGGGAGGCTCGGCGGACACAGACGCGGTGTTCTTGAAGATCGACAATGTGCAGGTCGGCGTGGTGACCGTGGCCGTCGAAAACCCGGCCACCGACTGGGTCTGCGACGCGCCCGGAGCCGGCTCACTCTGTCGTTTCGAAGTGGGCGACCTCGATCCAGGCGAAAGCGGGACTGCCCAGGTCGCCTTTCAAGTGAGACCTTGGTCGGGGGTCAGCTGTTCTTCGAGCTTCAGTATCGATCCCGCCATTTACGATGACGGGCTCAACGGAGCCGAGGTAGCTGGCTGGCTCGAACCCTACTGGGAGGGTTATTGGGTCGCTCCACTCGACCAGGGGTTGGCCGGGGACTCAGACAACACCGACGGTGCTCAGATCGCCCACGAGTATGGGGCTGAGTTTCGGGTCGATCCCGTTTCTGTTCCTGCGGTGCTCGTTCCCGGCGATGCCTTCACACTGGATGCAGTTGCCACCCATGAGAGTGACTGGGAAAGCTCCGTCTTCACCGGGTTAGCCATGCTATCCGAGCTGACCGCGCCCCTGGTTTGGGATACTGAAGAACTCTCATACACCGCATGCTCACTGGAGGACCTAGAAAGCTCGGGCCCGCGCCAGACCTGTTTCTCGAGCCTGGAGCTCGAATGTCAAGAGAATCCGGGCGACCTACCAGAGGGAAGCTGCGACCCAGATCAACAAGTCGCGGCTCAATCCGGGCCGTGGCGCTGCTTCGATGACGAGGCAGTCGGCCCGCCGTTTTGTTTCAGCCAGGTACACTGGCCCGAGTTCGGTCAGACCAGCCAGCCATTGCGTCTGCGGCTGGACGAGACCGTGCCCGCCGGCACCGACGAGATTGCAATCGACCTGCAGGTGTCCCAGAACTGCGGCGGCCTGGACACGAGTTGGCCCGGTTTCGTGACGTACACTATTCCGGTGGAGGCAAAGGCGGATCTTTCAGTTTCGATGACTGCCGACACAGAGGTGGCTCCGGCCGGAACCTCGGTGGTTTACTCCATAACTGTTCAGAACTCCGGGCGTGAGGGCGCGGCGGAGGCCGTCCTGTGGGAGCCGATTCCTAGCTACACGCGGTACGACCCGACTCCCAATCCCGACTGGAACTGTGATACTGGGCTTCCAGGTAGCTGGTGCTGGCTGGCATTGCCCGAAGTACCGGGTTTAAGTGACACGGCAGTGAGGTTTGGGCTCACCGTTGATGACGCACTGCCCCCAGAAGCGCGTTCGCTGCTGAACACAGTCGTAGTCGAGGAAGTTGGCCAATCTCTGGAGTCGGCCCAGGTGACCATCTCACTGGTCGCAACACCGGACTTGGTTGTAGCAGTCGACGCACTCAACGCCTCTATCGGCCCTGGTGGCGACGGCGTCTTCGAGGTTGGCTATGTAAACGACGGCTTTCGGACCGCAACAAACAGCTCGCTTCTGCTAAACCTCGACGAACTCGGCAGCTTCGATTCGCTGGCCGTCGATCAGACCAGCAACTCGCTCCGAAACAGCGCCTTCACCAGGGGATCGAGCCAGTGGTATGCGCAGGATTTTGTCTGGCATTACGGAGCTGGCGACTACGTGCTCTTCGATACCCCCCACGCATGGCGGGTTTCTGACGACCTAACGCCGGTCCTCGAAGAGGGGGAGGAGGCGCCTCTGGATCGGGCGATGGTGACGACCTGGACCGCTGAGCCCGAACACGACTGGGTACTCAACGAACTGTGGCAGCAGATTCAGCTCAGCCCTGAGCCCCTCTCGGCCGGTGCCGTACGTTTCGACTGGGCTCTATCGGTCGAGACCGGTGAGAATACTCGGCCCCGCAGACTGTTGTGGGGGATCTGGGACGACACAGCCGGCGAGTACCTGCTGGAGAATCCAATCGTGGACCTCGAGGCGGAACCTGCTGGCTATAAAGCGAACGGGTCGGTCGACGAGGACGTCACTTCAATCCTTCAGGATGCGCAGGCGAACGGTCACACCCTGTGGATCGCGATTCGAACCTATATTCAGCCGCAACCCGAGGGCACGACTGCCGGGGAAGAAGACACGGCACTGAGGGTGGATAACGTCGAGGTCCGGACGACTCTCAGCTCGTCCACGGACTGGACCGAGATTTCCGAAGGACAGTTGAGCCTCAATCTCGGCGACCTCGAGCCCGGCCAGAGCGGTTACCAGCGGGTTTCCGTCCGCGCCGTTGACCGACTCGACTGTGGGTCCGAAGCCCTGTCACTGCAGGTGGATATCAGTGACGACGGCGAGAATGGTGTCGATCTCGACCCATCGAACAACACTGATATGGACCAGCTGCCCATTGATGGCTCATATGACCTACGGATATCACTCCCCCTAGAGCGACGTGTTTCGGCAGGAGAGACAGTGAATCTGCCCCTAGAAGTCGGCCACACCGGGAACATTGCCGCGGTCGACGTCGATGTCCTCGTGGTGCTACCGACTCTCTTCACTATCTCTGCCAGCGCCAGCCAGTGGACCTGCGTGTTCGTTGGCTCCGAAGAGCGGTGCGTGACGCGAATCGCTGAGCTGGAGCCGAATTCGGAGCCGGCTCATCTGATCCTCCCGGTCGATGTCGCGTCGGTGGTGCCGGTCGGCCTCGAAACAGCCGAGCTGCTCGGATCGGTGAGAGCCGCCTGCACCCACAGTGCCGATGCGACCCCCGAAGACAACCTCTCCCAGGTCGACATCGCTGTCGACGCAGCGCCTGACCTGGCTGTCGAAGTGGCAGATGACCCTGACCCCGCCTACGCCGCAGGAGCTGTCACCTACTCAGTGACAGTCTCGAACCTTGGCAACCAAGGCGCCTCGGGTGTGATCCTATCCGTGGAACTGCCAGCTGGGACTGAACCGGTTGACGAACTTGGTAGCGGCGATTGGCTGTGTCCCCTCGATGAAGACGAGTCCACTTGCGGCGTCTTGATTGGTGACCTCGAGGCAGGTCGACAGGTCAATCTGCAACTGGTTTTGCAGCTGACAGAGCTGCTTCCCCCCAGCCTGACCAGCCTCGAGGGCGCTGCAGCCGTCGAAGATGACCAACTCGGAGGTGCGGACCAGGACCTGACCAACAACCATCAGGAGATACGCACCGCACTGACGTCGGACCCGTCGATCGAGTTGTCTGCGTCCTATTCCGGGCCAGCACTCCCCATGCCAGGCGACGAATTCGACCATATTCTCACGTTCGAGGTGTCAGGCGACCAAGTGCTTCAGAACCTGCACGTGGACGCTGCGCCCGGTTCGATTCTGGACACCGCCACGCAGGACAGCTGGAACTGCGCCCTCGACGATCCAAGCCTGGAGCCAGGGACCTGCCGCATGACAATCTCAGAGCTCATCCCCGGTCAGCCGATGCAAGTCTCGCTGAGGCGGTCCGTTGATCCTACTGCTGCACTCGGCGCGACCTCGGCCGTCGCCTTCCGGCTGGCCGACGACGGAGCGAGCGCCTCCGGCACCGTGGTCTCCGCGATCGCGATGGTTGAGATGACACTCAATTCAACACCAATTGTTGCCACTGAGCCGGAGGCTCAGGGCGCTCTCGAAGCTGAACATTACAGCTGGGCGTTGCCTGAGAATGTGTTCCACGACGTCGACCTCCAGCGGGGGGACGCGCTCTCACTTTCGGTTACAACCGTTGATGGCTCTCCCCTTTCGGGCTGGCTGCAATTCGACCACATTCAACGCACTTTTTCGGGCACTCCCCATGCCGAGGACGCGGCGACAGTTACGACGGTACGCCTCACAGCGGTCGACCTGCGGTCTGAATCAGTGCACCACGACCTTACGTTTACAGTCGAGAATGTGAACGACTCACCCCATCTGTCTGCCGACCTTTTGTTGGAACTCGACGAAATTCTAGAGGACTCGAACGACCACGAGGGCCAACCCGTAGCCGGTCTCGTGGCCGGTCACCTCACGGACCGGGATCCGACATCCCGATTCGGGCTGGTGATGATCGGTCCCCATACCGAAGCCGGGTCATGGCAATACAGGTACGAGCCAGAGGACTCGTGGCTGACAATTGAGGCGCCCAGCCCTGAGAACGCGACAATCGTCTGGGCTGAGGAGGACGCTCGGCTGCGGTTCTTGCCCGGTCCGGATGTGTTCGGCGAGTTTGAGATGTCATTCCGCGCGACCGATGGATCCGACAACCCGGATGTCGAGAGCGGGTTCGATGCCAATGTCTCCGAGCGCGGGCCATACAGCCCAGAAATCGGCAGATTGACAGTGCGGGTCAGGCCAGTAAACGACGCACCGACGATTTCGGCACCCGACCGGCTGGAGATCGCCGAAGACCAGGGTGCGGTACGACTCGAGGCCTGGGCCACGGAGTTGGGTTCCGGCCCAGAGAATGAAAGCGAGCAGACAATCGTGATCTCAGCCGAAGTCGCTGACAACTCGTTGTTTGTCGAATCGCCCTCGCTCGGCGCCGAGGGCGCAATGTCTCTTACGGCGGTCGACGACGGCCATGGCGAGTCGGTAGTTACACTTCTCATTGTCGACGACGGTGGCACGGCGGCCGGCGGTATCGACACCACCGAACATGAGGTTCTCGTAGTCGTATCGCCTGTGAACGATCCCCCGTTCTTCGTAGACCCCACACCGAGCACCGACCTCGTCGTAGACGTTGGAGATGTGCTTCGCTTCTCGCTGGCAGCAGAGGACGTCGACACCGAGTCGCTGTACTACGCTGTCGTGGACCTACCGGCAGGAGCGGTATTCGACCGCGACATCAACCAGTTCTCCTGGGAGCCTGAGGCGGCAGATGCCGGACGGCATTTGGTAACCCTCTACGTCGATGACGGTTGGTACACCGATGAGCGACTCATCGCGCTCGATGTCCATGTCGAGGAAGTCGAGGATCCGGAGACAGAGGTCCCGGCGGACTGCTCGCTGGACTGGGATTTCGATGCGGATAGCGACGACGACGGATTGCTGGACGGCGTGGAGGTAGGTGATGACCCCTGCGATCCAATCGACACGGATGGGGATGGGGACCCAGACGTCTACGACGAGGATTCCGACAACGATTCGATTCCGGACACCGAAGAAGCCGGCGACGACCCAGACGAACCCTACGACACCGATGGCGATGGTACACCAGACTATCAGGACTCGGATTCTGATGACGATGGCGTAGAAGACGGAGACGACAACTGCCCCTGGGTAACCAACAGCGATCAGGAAGACCTTGACGAAGACGAAATCGGGGACGCCTGCGATGACGACATAGACGGCAACGGCGTAGGCAATTTCGATGAGTCCGATGAGGCCTCTGCTGACGTTGATCCCGAAGCGGACGCTGGTGGGGCTGACATGAATCAGGAGATTGGCTTCGAGTCCCAGGCTGGAAGTGCCACACAGTCTCCGCCCGAAGGCTGCGGCTGCCGCAAAATCAGCGACGGTGGTGGCCGCGCAACCTGGTGGCTGCTCGGAATCCCTCTTCTAGTGGCGGTTCGGTCCAGACGGAAGAGGCGGTCTTAAGGCGTGCATCCGTCGACGACCGGATTCTCGCAGCGTGAACTACAGATCCTGTCGTCGTCGAGTTCGTCGATGTTGTCGGGTTGAATCAGGTAATCGATGGTGCACGCGTCGCTGTCGTTGCAGTCGCTGAGACTTGTGGGGCAGTCTCCATCGCAGGCCTCGTTACCGTTGGTCACGTAATCCCCGCATAGTTCCGTGCAGTCGTTATCGTTGAAAATGTCGCAGTTGCACGGGCAGATACCGTCGTCGTTCTCGCATGTGTGTTTGTTTTGACTCGGGCACAGGTCGCACTCGTCACCGAACCCGTCGCTATCGCCGTCGGTCTGGTCTGGGTTGTAGATATCGGGGCAGTTGTCACTTCCCGCGCAAACGCCGTCTAGATCGATGTCGTTGTGCGCATCATCTGGGCACAAGTCGGTTGGGTTGGGGATGCCGTCGCTATCTGAATCAGCGCCGTTTGCCATGATCGAAGGCGACTCGCAGACGGCCTGGAACATGGACGTGCAGGACATGTCGTTCCAGTTACCAGCCGTTCTCAACTCCGTACAATCTTCACCGCCGCCCCAATCATTCGGTTCTCCGGAGTTCCAGTTTTCGTACAAGGGCACCGCCGCGCTCGAAGCCCAGACGAAGGTGCCTTCGGAGCTACTATCAGTGAGTCCAATCCAGCCGCGAGCGCCCAGCTGATCTCTGAGCCAAATGGACTCGGCCAGACTGTCGATAGTCGCCAGGTCGTAGCCGAATGCCTGGCAAGCGGCACGCTGGTTGGCCCAAGTGTCCGTCTCTGTGATGATGTGGTAGGCGTGATCCTCGAACGACAGCATTGTGTCTCCAGTACACACCAGCTCGTCGATTGATCCGTCGCAGTCATCGTCCCGACCGTTACACACCTCGGGCCGGCTACCGCAGCTTCCGCCACAGTCGATCGCCGACTCGTCCCCGTTCAAAGCCTGGTCGCTGCAGCTGAACTCACACGATGTGCCATGTGTCCCGTCCGGGCAATCACAGGCGCCTGTTCCCGATGCGCCGTCGTCGCACGTGCCCACGCCGTTGCACGTGCCGTTTCCCGTGAACGGGCACTGAAGACACCCGGTGCCGTACGTGTTTGCTCCGCAAGTGGTCGCGCATAGACCCATGTCGCAAGAACCACTGGCGCAATCGGCGTCATCGAAACACGCTTCGCCGTCGAGCCAATCTCCGCAGTAGTTGTCGACCTCATCGTCGCAGTCGTCGTCGATACCGTTGAAGCAATCCTCTTGAACCTCGAAGATGATTCGCCCCTCGAAACTGAAGGCATTGTTGGAGCCTCGTTTGAACACCCACTGAATTGTGCGGCTGTCCCAAGGGTCCCCCTCAGCAGCGAGATCGTTGTAGTCCCACAGACCATACTCGACAGAAGGGGACTGATAACCGTCTGGCGAGAAGCGTTCTGCCGACCCGCCCAGAAACTCGCTCATGCCCACCTGAGTTTCCAACCCAGTGAAGATCTCGATTTCAGCGTACACACCGTGGCGTGGCACAGTGGCGAAGTTCCAAGCCCGCACGTTCGCACAGAATACCCCCAAGCTCTCGTATCCCAGGCCGGCCCCAACCGCTGGGTTCCCTGTCGGCTCGACTCCACGGCACCCGTCGGCAGTCGAAAACACGGTGTCTTCAATGGTATCGAGCTGAAAGGTGTTGACCGGGTTTGTGTTTGGATCGCCATCGCTTTCGACGACGCCCGCGCAGTACAGAGCAGATTCGGTGGTCGAATACTGGCCCTGCCGCTGTGAGTTGGGAACGACGGCGATCTCGAAAATCCCGTTGGCCGGGTCCGCATAGCCCTCAAATCGAGCGGCAGTGACAAAGGTGCTCACTCGGGGGCGAGCATCGAGCGTTGAAACAGTCGCAGGAGGAGTTTCCACTGGCACATCGGGTACTTCTGAGTCCCATTCGGCACACCCGATCAGGAGAAACCCGAGAGCCGTGAGTTTTCCAAATGTGATTTTCATGTGACAGAGTTGGGCATCATCCCGTATCGCTGTCTTCGAACATCGGTAGATTACCTATACATCATGAATCGAAATCAGAGGTTTTTCGGGATCGCATTTTTTCGCATGCACCTAGACACCCGATCGGAACGGTTGTTCACTGGTCGTGCCTTGTGGGCACCGAGACGAGTTGTCTTGCAAAACGGTACTGGCACCCCTATCAGTGGCTTATGGCGGCCAAACGAATAGCGCTAATCTCAACCGGCGGGACTATCGAAAAGACCTACGATGAGTTCTCGGGGCTTCTCGCCAACCGGGTTTCGGTACTCGAAGTGATGTTGGCCTCTCTTCAGCTCAAAGGCGTCGACCTGACCCGTGTGCCTCTCATGAATATGGACAGTCTCGATATGAAGGCCGAGCACCATGACTTGATCGCAGAGACCGCTCTCCGATTCGCCGAAGACCACGAGGGAGTCGTCATCGTGCACGGCACTGACCGACTCGCAGAAACCGGGGAGCGAATCGTCGACCTTCGAGCAGAGCCGCCTGCCCCCATCGTGCGGATGGGTGCGATGAGACCCTACGAACTACGTAACAGCGACGCAGAACAGAACCTGACTGAAGCGTTGCTGGCCGTTCAGTTGCTGAGCAACGGCGTGTACGTTGCGATGCACAACCAAGTGCTGGCCTTTCCCGGGGTTAGGAAGGACCGCCAGTTGGGTACATTCGTCAAGAGCGATTGATTCCAGAGTTGGCCAACCAAGCCCTAGCTACTCGATGGTCGGCACGCCGGTCAGGGCACTCACCCAGAAACTGACCGCGAACTCGAGCGCTTGGTCATCTCGCTGGACGGTGAAGTGGCCGGTTTCGCTGTTGAGGTACGACGCTGAGGTCAAGGCGGAGCCGTCTAGGGCAACGCGATTGCCTTGAATAGGCGTGGCTTCCTCGCTGCGCCACCACAGATCATAGGGGTCCACGTCCCAGCCGGCTGGAGAAATCGGTGCCAAATCTGCCGCCACGGTGAGGTGATCGATCAAGGCGCTGGGTGTCGTGTGATCGTTCTGTCCGTTGCTCATGAACACATGGGAGCCGCTTTCATGGCCATCCCAACCGCGCCAGTATCCCGCGTAGTTGTACGAATCAACTGTGTCCGAGCCCATCTGAATCACGGCGATGACCGGATGCATTACGTCCAACTCACCTTCCACCGCTAACAAGTCGATGACCATCTGCTCGATGTCAAACGGGTCCTTCCTCTCGAGAACGGTCTCCGAAACATACGATCCCGTTCCATTCAAGAAGAAGGCGTCGATATCCTCCTCCAGTGCCGCAACCAGCGCACCCACCAGCCCACCCTGGGAGTGTCCACCATAGACGAGATGGTCGGTGTCTAGCTTGGGGAGGTTGGGCAAGTCGCCCACTGCCTCCTGCAGCACACGAACGAAATAGCTGGTATCAACGGCCTGCTGGCGGAACACCGTTCGACCAGACTCCGGGTTGAGATAGTTGAAGGAGTGCAAAACGGGGTCTGAATCGGGCACCGCTCGGGGTCCGTGAAACTGCGGCGAAAAAGCTGCCACCGCAAAACCGGCCTCGAGAGCGGCTTGGGTGGTGTCGTCTCGGACGTGTCCGGTCAGACGTGCGCCGGTCCCGTCAATCCAGATCAAGACCGGAAAGGGACCCTCTCCCTCAGCTGGCCACGTGATTATGAACGGAACAGATTCCCATCGCTGTACGACTGGGAGTCCACTTCCATCGATGACGAAGCCGCCTTCGCTCTCATATGGCGGCTCGCCGGCTTGATAAATCGGCGTCTGATACCAGCCCGTGTAGCTTACGTCGTTCCGGTCGTCACCGATCTCTCGCTCTGCCCAATCAGTAACCTGGGGGCCCAACGTCTGATTCGGATCGCTCACGGTATCGACGATTGTCCGAACCTCGGCGACCGGATCGCCTGTGGTGAAAACGCTAGCAGCGGCCAGGCTGCCGGCGGCGATCTGTTCGTCCGAGAGGCATTGCCACAGCGGCTCGTACATCGCGCCGAGCTCGGCATCATCATGGGTCCTTTCGATTAGAGCCACCATTTCAGCGTCGGGTCCCAGACCGAGCCCCTCATCCTGACCCAATTCGCGAGTCACCAACAGCGCATAGGTTGTGTTCGGGCTGAGTGGGAAACCGACGACCGGAGTCGTGCTCAATAAACCCTTCGGGCGGTACAGGTCACCATCACTCGTGTAGCCGATTCGCATGGGTATCCGAGCGCCACAGCCATCGCCCAGTTCGAGTAGCTGAACAGGCGAGCTCGATTCGAGGGTTTCGCGAGGCGTGGGTACGACGAGGTCGTCAGGAGCGGGATCCAGAAGAACGTAGTTCACCGGCATTGCGGAGTACCCCGAGACGTTTTCCTCCAGTGTAGTGGTGAACCGGTCGATCATGACGTGATTGCTATTCGGGAACGTTGCGAAGTCTGGATTGCCGTTCGCCAAGCGACGGATATCGTGCGGCCACGGCGTGTCGAAAAAGCCGTCCGTAGTAAGGTCGAATCGAACCACCGCAAGGATGTCGGTCGTGTCCAGTCCTGGACCGACTTCAGTCTCGATCTGACGAGTTGGATCGGCTTCTACTGCGACGTCTGCAGCGGGCGAATCTGCGGCCAGCGAGTCCGTTGGTGTTTCGGTTTCAACAGGATTCGGATCGAGGGGTAAATCGGCGCAAGCCGCCACAACGATCAACGCTAACGACAAGAGAGAAAATGACGTGGATGACAAACTACAGCCCAAAAAAGGGCCGCCCCGCAGACATTGTGACGATCGGCCCACCCGATCGCAAGTGAAAAATTACACCAATAATGGATTTCCCCGCAGAGAAGTTGATTCCCCTCGGCAGCGCCCCCGAATCTCGGCACGACGATGGACAGGCCGTGGCCGGAAGATCATATTCAGCACATCCGTTCATTTCCGGGAGGTGTTTGTGAGACACGTTATTGTGGCCTGGATGGCTACCATACTCATTGTAGGCTGGCTTGATACGAACGGCCACGCGCAGCCGAGTTCGGCACCCGAAAGCGAAGCGTCAGATTCCCTCGACATGCGGGACCTCAACCAGGCGATGCGAGCGGCGACTTCAGGGTGCGGGATCGACTCGGGCGTGGACTATGGTTGTCTTTGTGGACAGCTCCAGGGAACAGAACTCGAGCATGATTTGTCGAATCCCGTCGTAGTTTCGTTTCCGCTGCCTGGGACGTTGAGCGGATCCGCCGTTGGGCCTGAGGGCCAAACAGTCCTCGTCCCGCTCGGACCAACCCTGCGCGTGGCGATCGATTCAGATGGAACGATTTCAGCCTGTGGGGTGGTCCAAACCCCTCTACCCGTCCTGGAGGAAGACTGATGGGAATGCGTTTGATTCGGTCCTGGTTCCTGGTCGCAACCTGTGTAGCCACCGTCAGTCTCTACCCGCCAGTCGTTGGCGCCCAAGAGGTCGCTGAGGTCGACTTCGACGGGCGCTGGAGCACCGACTATGGCGTCGTCGTTCTCGCCCAGGATGGCGACCAAGTGACGGGCTCGTACACATACGGGCTGGGTGGCGCCATCGCCGGACAGGTCGAGGGCCGACGGCTCACGTTTCGCTACATCGAGCCGATGGCATGGGGCGACGCTTACTTCGAGATGTCGCCCGACAACTCGAGCTTCACAGGCCAGTGGCTGGCGGATGGGACTGAGGTATGGTTGCCGTGGAATGGACGTCGACTCGAGCCTCAGGTCGTGGTCGAAGAAGTCGCCGGAGGTAACGGTGCCTTCATTGGACTCTTCGAGACAAACTGGGGTCGGTTGCGCCTGTCGCCGGGACTCGACCACGACGTATCTGGCCACTACTCGGGCGGAACGCTCTCGGGCAGCGTCGCCGGGAATCGACTCGAATACACCTATCGGGAGGCCACCGGAACGACCGGTTCTGGCTGGTTCGAGCCCACACCCGAGGGTGGAATCCGGGGCGACTGGTCGTCATCTGAAGGTGGGAGCGGGTCTTGGTCCGGTTCGCGGGTCGACATCGAGCCGGGCGTGGTGTGGCTCGTTGTTCTCGAAGCCCAGTGGGAGACGAGTCTGGCAGAGAGCGAGTATTCCTTCGGAGACATGTTGCGAACCTACTTCGAGCGTATGCCCAACGTGCGCGTGCGCCATCGTCGCATAGCCGATCTGGCCGACTACCGCAGGGCTGCATCAGAGCTCGCCTTCCTGGCTGAACCCACCGCACTCTGGTTATCAGGGCATGGCGCAGCCGGTCGGCTCGCCCTCGAAGGGGGCGGTGTCGGAGCTCCAGAGATTCTCGAAACCCTCCAGCGGGCAGAAAACGTCTTCCTAGTGCACTTTTCGAGCTGCGAGATGATGGTGGACGGTGTCGCCGAGACAATTCGCGCCGGCCTACCCACCAGTAGGGAACTCGCAATCTCGGGATACGAAGTTCCGGTTGATTGGGGCGGGAGCGCCGTCCTCGAAATACTCTACCTCGACCTCGTGCTGGGACGAGGTATGCCACCGCGCGCCGCCGCCTCGGTGTTGTTGAACGAGCTCAACTTCGCCGACGAATCTGGAACCTCTGGTTCACCACTCGGAGCCCTCCACTTTCGCATCGATTGATCTCGCCTGTGATTCCATCAATCGGACGTCCCGGTTCGCCGCCTTGCGTCGCTCGCTCGACCTTCCGGCGATCAGCCGAAGAGGCGCTTCAAGAGCTGAATGTTCATGGCGTCGAGGTGATAGAGCAGAATGAAGTAATAGGTCAGGAAGGCTACGAAGATGCCGACAACAGACAGGGTGTGATAGCGGCGACGCCAGAGAAAGATCGATCCGATCGAAACCAACGCAATCTTGCCCAGGACGAACGCCACCGGACCGATCTGAAGTAGGGCGTTCATCACTGGATTTGCTTCGACCGCCTGACCGGTCTCGAGCCAGACCAGCGTCAGGACTGCATCGATGAGGTTGAGAACGAGCGTGACTGCAACCAATTTCCGCAACCACCCGAACTGCTTGCGAGTTCCCAAACCCCGGGCTTTGATGGGGTCAAACTCGAACGGTCCCGTCGTACTACTCATAACGTCACCTTCACTCAACCAATCGGCATAAGCAGCTGTAAACTACCAATCGGCATAAGCAGCTGTAAACTAAAAAAAAAAGAAACATCGGTATTCGGGCTCTCGGTTCGCCGCCTCGCTGCGCTCGGCGACCAACCTCCGGCCGGAGGAGTGAGTTGAGACTCGGGAATCGGAGCCCCCCAAAAGCCGGAGTCTGATTTGTTTCCCATCCGGCAGTGCTTTCGATACAACCACGGGGTCTGGTTTGCGGTCCGGAGGGGGACTCAATGACCGATCTGTTCGCGGCGCGCTCTCAAATGGCCATGTCATTGGCCTTTCATATCATTTTTGCGGTGATCGGAATCGCTATGCCGGTTCTTATGATTATCGCCGAAGGCCTCTGGCTCAGGACCGGTGACCCGGTCTATCGGACGCTCGCGAAGCGGTGGACGAAAGGCACCGCCATCATGTTCGCGGTCGGGGCTGTGTCCGGCACGGTGCTCTCGTTCGAGTTGGGGCTGCTCTGGCCGACGTTCATGCAACACGCGGGTCCCATCATCGGGATGCCATTCAGTCTCGAAGGCTTCGCCTTCTTTCTCGAAGCGATTTTCCTCGGAATCTACGTCTACGGATGGGACAGAGTCGGGCCCAAGGCGCACTGGTGCTCAGGGTTGATGGTTGCGATTTGCGGCACCTTGTCAGGTGTCTTCGTGGTCGCAGCCAACGGGTGGATGAACAGCCCGCAGGGTTTCGATTTGCTGGTAGAGGGTGTCGTCGTGGCGGTGCATTCACCCAGCGACATTCCGGCCGGACTCAACTTGGCCGAGCTCGAGGTCGTCGCGATTCGACCGTTCGAGGCCATGTTCAACCCCTCGTTTTTCACCCAGGCTCTGCACATGACTGTGGCTGCCTTCTGCGCAGTCGGATTCGGAGTCGCGGGGGTGCACGCATTCATGCTCAGACGACGGGGTCCCAGTCCATTTCACTCGAAGGCGTTGACCATCTCACTTCTGGTGGGGTCGGTCGGTGCCTTGGCCATGCCCATTACCGGGGACATGTCCGCCAAGCATGTTGCCGAGCATCAGCCCGCGAAGTTCGCTGCGATGGAAGCCCACTGGGAGACGGAGTCCGGCGCCGCGTTGATTGTGGGTGGCTGGCCCGACGAGGAAGCGGAAGAGACGCGATTCGCGCTACACATCCCCAAGATGCTGAGTTTCATGGCGCACGGTAACTTCGACGCGACCGTCGTCGGGCTCTCCGACATCCCCGAAGACGAACGTCCGCCGGTTCTAATCCCGCACTTGGCGTTCCAGATCATGGTGGGTTGCGGCTTTGCGATGATCGGGGTGAGTCTACTGTGGGGCGTGTTACTACTCCGTCGCCGCCGTCCCCACGAGCTTCCCAAGTTTCTGCTGCTGGTCATGCTCAGCTCACCGCTCGGTTTCATCGCAATCGAGGCCGGTTGGTTCGTGACAGAGGTCGGTCGGCAGCCGTGGATCGTTCACAAATTGATGCGAACGTCGGAAGCCGTGACGCCGATGCCCAATCTGACAATTCCACTGCTGACGTTCTCGCTCCTCTACGTATTCCTGAGCGTGATTGTGTTCTTCATGATGCGCCATCAGGTGTTCGCGAGCCCCAAAGAAGGAACGCCAAACGGGGAGAGCGATGCTGGGGTTTGACTACGCGACCATCATCGCGGCCATCATGGTCGGTTCGCTCGGTGTTTACGCGCTGACCGGCGGAGCCGATTTCGGCGGTGGCATATGGGACCTACTGGCACGTGGACCGCGAGCTGAGCAGCAGCGGAAGCTGATCTCGCGCACTATCGGCCCAATCTGGGAAGCCAACCACGTCTGGCTGATTCTCGTCATCGTGCTCATGTTCGTGGGCTTCCCGGCGGCATTTGCCGCGATTATGACCGCGCTACACATCCCGCTGGTTCTCATGTTGATCGGAATCGTGCTCCGCGGTTCGTCATTTGTGTTTCGAAGCTATGGGCCTGACGACGCACGTTCATTTCAGACCTGGAGCCGAGTTTTTGCGATCTCGAGTACGCTCACACCATTCTTCTTGGGGGTCACTCTAGGCGCCGTAGCCTCGGGTGAGCTGCGAATGGACCCCGCGACCGGACAGGTCGAGGTCGACTTCTTTTCGGCCTGGCTGGCGCCCTTTCCCTTCGCCTTAGGCGCGATGGTGGTCATCCTTTTCGCCTTTCTGGCGGCCGTTTACTTAGTCGGCGAGAGTGCAGAGCAAGAGCTCAGGACCGATTTTTCGCGAAGAGCGGTGTTTGCTGGTTTGGCTCTGGGACCGATCGCCGGTCTGACGGCACTCGCGGCCAAGTCGGGGGCGCCTCACCTTTGGGAGGTTCTCGTCTCGGGTCCGACAGCGGTGGGACTGCAAGTCGCTGCCGCGATTCTGGCTATCGCGGCCATTACGGCGGTGCGCAGGGAGCGCGCGATCGCCGCACGCGTGCTGGCCGGCTGCCTGACCGTACTACTCGTCTTCGGCTGGGCGATTTCTCAGCAGGGTGACCTACTAGTGGGGGCACTCTCGATCGCAGACGCCGCTGCACCCGACTCTGTTTTGCGTCCCGTGACGATCGCACTGCTGATCGGAATGGTGGCTTTGGTGCCGTCGTTCGTTGTTCTTTATCGTGTATTCAGTCGGCGGGACGCCGACCTCTAGCGAAGCGCGCGGGCCGAGCCTACTGCACGTCAGGGGTCACGTATTCCATCAGATTCGAGACGACGAACCCATCGCCTTCCTCGCCGTAGGAAAACTGGGCGCGTTCTGGGTAGCCCAGTGTGCTGTGGAAGGAGACCTCCACAGAGGACCCGTTATTGTACTCACGGTCGATTCGATCAAACAGGTCTTCGATATCAGGTAGTGCCTCCAAGGCCTCGCTATCGAGCTGGTCACCACCGCCCGCAGGAATCGCCGCCGCCACCTTCCCATTGACTACGGTTATCTCGACATCCCCGTAGGGGTGCAGAGCGTACCCGGTCTCTTGATAGATGAACGTGTACTGGGCAAAACCGCGCTCACTCCAGGTTTTCCGGGCTTCCGAGGTCTCGTCTTCAATAGTGCAGCCCACCAGCAAGGTCAGCCCAAACAAAACACAAACGAACAATCTCAGTTTTCTATCTCTGGTTGGCATCTGACATACCTCACTCAAATTCGCCAATCATCCTGAGCCAAATATAGGCAAACTTCGGACCAACCGGTCTGTTCGGGGTCCTGCGAGACATGTGACGCACTGTGCGTCGTTTCAGATCGCGACATTCATGTCGGGATTCGGCGGACAATTGCGCAAACGCCGGCACGGGAGAGTGCTCCACTCTGAAAGCGAGGGTGGGTCACCTGGGCGGATGACTCCGACTTTCGGCGGTGTGTGCAAAGCGGAACGCGAGCCGGTAGAGTACCGCTCTGATACTGAACTCTTCCTGAGGCTTGCGACGTGGTACCAGTTTGGTCTCGAAAGCACCGGTTACGGCCCACCTCGAGAACTCGCAGCACGTTTTCTCGGACACTGTGCCTGACCACCCTGCTCACCCTCGGAGTCACAACCAGGCCAGGGCTTCTCGGCGGAGAACCGCCCGAATCAAGCGATGGTCCAACACCAACTATCGCGTCGCAACTGCAACAGCTCGTCGATCGGGCTGTCGCCGAGTCCGAGATCACCAGTGCTGTGCTAATCCTAGACGGGCCCGACCTCCACGCTTCCGCATCTGCAGGACTGACGAGTCGACACGGTGGGAGCGCTGCCCTTTCAAGCGATGCGTTCTTCATTCACTCGGTCACGAAAACCATCACCGCCGCGCTGGTTCTCAAGGCGATCGAATCGGGGCGATTTGGACTGGATCAACCGATTGCAGAACTTCTCCCAGCTGAGCTCACTGCCGGACTCCATCAGGGAAAGGGACCGGATCGAACCGGGGAGATCACCGTACGACAATTGCTCGCCCATCGCTCGGGGCTGGCAGATTACTTCAACGATGGAAGCCCTGGATCGAATGGGTATCCTCCGTTTGTCGAGCTGATGGTCGAGCACCCGACGCGGCGTTTCGAGGGCGCCGAGATCGTTCGTTGGGTGCGAGACCATCTGGGTCCGGTCGCGGCACCAGGCGCTGCCTACCACTATTCGGATACAGGATACGTCCTCCTGGGTTTGATTCTGGAACTGGCCTACGGCGCTACCCTTCAGGAGATATATCGAAGTGAAGTGTTCGAACCACTGGAGATGAACCAGACCTGGATGGCTTATCGAGATAGCCCACGACTGGCCAACGAACGGCTATTGCACTGGTTCGAGGGCGCCGAGGACTCGACCGACTTCATTGCAATGACCGCGGACTGGGCAGGTGGCGGCTTGATCTCAACGGCCGAAGATTTGGCGCGCTTCCTGGGTGCCGTGTGCCGCGGCCAGTTCTTCGAGTCCGATGACACGCTGGCGGCAATGCGTTCGTTTGCACTGGTTGAACCAGATGTCTACCACGGCCTTGGCATTTTCCGAGTGGAAGACGGCACCAACCCGATCATCGACGGCCATGAGGGTTACGGCGGGGCATTTGTCTTCTACATGCCAGAACGAGACGTCGTCATCGCTGGGACGGTCAACCAAGCCGAGTGCCAATCAGCAGGCTGTGACTTGTTGTGGCCAGCGGTGGCGATCGTCGAAGCTCAGTTCGATTAGGTCGCCAATCCGACCGGACCCTTCTCACTCGAGCAGCCTGCCGGCTTCCCGAAACACAGTCAGCAATCTGGGGTCCAGTCTCGGATCGTCTGGTGGCGGGCTCGAACACCCCCAGTGAATGATGACTCGATCGTCACGCGGTGGCTCGATGTAAACGGCTATCTGCTCAGGGCAGGTGTCGCTTTCGCCCGTCCAAAAGGCCCCTTGGAAAATGCGGTCCTCGTCCGCAGTGACCACAAAGGGTATGCCGTGCTCCTCCACCGGACGCAGCCGGCCCAAAAGGGCCTCTGCCGACTGATTCAATCCGAGTTCAAACGTGGCCGGATCGTAGAAGGACGCGCCCATCAGGTCCAGGACAGGTTGCCCGAGCTCGAGCGTGTCCAGCGGTTGCGAGTAGGCGTCGGTCCCCGTCAGACCGGGGTCAGCTAACATCCAGACTTGGAAACGACCGGTCCACGACCATGGCGCGACATAGGTGTCGCGACTCGCGAAGCGGGCGCCGAAGAGCTCGTGATCGGCCTCCTCGACTTGGGCGCAAACCGACACGGTGGCGCCGTGCTCATCGTCGAAGGCAATATTCAGCCTGCCCGAGAGTGCGGCTTGCTGGCACTCTCGGTCGCGGCAGACACTGACTTCGAAGCCCTCGGGTAGGTTTTGAAGGTCGACGACAGTCGTCTCTGCGCCCACGAACCAACCCACCGCTAGCGAGACCTCGAATCCGAGTTCCGCGACGGTGTGAAAACGCAAGCTTAGATCCTCACAACACGACCGGAGCGGCATATACTCGCCGGTTACGTGCACAGGCGAGACGACCTGATCGACTAGCGCGAATTGAGGCCCACCCTGGCAAAACGCTTCGAGAGACACATTCGGTGGTGGCACCTGGTCAATTGTCCGGTGAGTGTCCGCAGCGGTCCGATCGTCGCCGGATCCAGAGTCCAGGTCGGCCTGGGTACCTGAGGGTCTCGCGTTCCCTGAGAATTCGCACACGCCATCCACACAGATTCGGTCGAACCGACAGTCTCCATCGACCTCGCATCCATCCGCTCCCTCAATCTGGCAGCTAATGACCGATAGTGCGACGGCGAGAATCAGGATAGGTAGTAGCCGCAGACTCATAGTTCGAACCTCTACACCCAAGCGCTGTCAGCTTGCGCCCTCGAAGACTGGGCGTCAAACGATTTCCCTAAAACATAGTTTCTGGTTGACATGTCCTGATATTGGTGTAGATTGGGTGTTAATTGGGCGCCCGGTTAATTTCTATTTCACGAGGAACTTTATCGTCTTGACTACCAGACAGCGCATATTGGAGGCCGCCGACGAGCTCTTTGGCAAGATGGGGTTTGATGCCGCGACGACCCGTCAGATCGCTGAGATATCGGGCACGAACAAGGCGCTGATCCACTACCACTTTCGCAACAAAGATGACCTCTTCGTGGCGGTCTTGGACCGCTATTACGAACAGCTTTCTGCGGCAGTGCTGACCGTTCTGAGCGAGCAGGGGTCAATTCGTGACCGGTTCCTCCGGGTCATCGATGTCTATGTAGACTTCCTCACCGCAAACCTGACTTTCAGTCACATGGTTCAGCGGGAGGCCGCGGGCGGCAGGCATCTCAATCGGGTGGTAGCGCATATGACTCCCTTGTTTCAGGGAGCAACCGAGGTGCTGCAGCAAGCCTTTCCGAACGCGACCTCTGACGACATGTCCCCGCCGCAGGTGTTGGTCAGTTTCTACGGTATGATCATCAGCTACTTTACCTATAGCCCCGTACTCGAGCCCCTGATCGGGGCGGACCCCTTTTCAGACGCGAATCTCGCCCGCCGAAAACAGCACCTCGCAAAGATGATGGACTTGGTGATCGGAGAGCTGGAAGCGGAGTAGATCGGCCCATCGCACAGGAGATCGACCTTGAGAACGATTACACCGAGCATTCAGGAAGCACTTGCGAAGTTGTTGGGTGCGGTCATGAAGGCCAGACAGAGCCAGGACGGGCGGCCTTTCATCGTCGGCCACTTCATCACCGGCCGATGCAACTGCAGCTGCGCCAGCTGTTTGTGGCGGCACAACGACTGGAAGGATGTGCCTACAGACGACATCAAGAACTTCTACCGGCAGGCTCAGGAGGAGGGGTTCGTCGCTGCTGCGATCAGTGGCGGAGCACCGTTTCTGCGCAGGGATCTCGGCGAGATCGTGCGTTTCATGAAAGAGGAGGCGGGCATGAGCATTCTCCTCTTCAACACCGGTTGGTTCATCGAGAAACGAATGGACGAAGTCGCTCCCTGGATCGACCTCTTGATGTTCAGTGTCGATTCGGCTGAGGCCCGACGCCACGACGAGATACGAGGCCTGAACGGTCTATTCGATCGGATGGTGAGCGGGGTCAAGGCCGTTCGGGAGAGGTACCCCGAGCTGCCGGTCCATCTGAACACCTGCATTCAACAGGGCGTCGTCGACGAAATTGATGACCTCATTGCACTCGCCGAGCATCTCGGGGTGCACATTTCGTTCGACGTGATTACCGAATCCCGTAACGGGGGAGATTCTCCATTTGTCGAGACCCAGAGCGGTCTGCCGCTCGCTGAGCTGCAGGTGGCGTGTGCGACACTGCTCGAGCGGAAGAAGGAAGGCGCGCCAATTGTCAACTCGGAACGGTACTTCAAGTATTTCGCCGACGGCAAGCCGGGCTATCGATGTCATTTCCCCAAAGTGGTCATGTCGGTCGACGGGCGAGGCAATGTAGAGAACTGCCTGAACCTGAACCAGCCGCTCGGCAACATCAGAGACACGGCCCTGCGCGACATCATGGCCTCAGACGGTTTCAAACGACTGCGACCGGAGGCTGAGAAGTGTTCTTGCTGCAACTCGCCCTCGATGGTCGATTGCTCCCACGTTTGGGAGAACCCAAACCTCATATTCGAGTCGGGCGGGCTGGCGCTGTCCTAGAACAAGGAAGATGACATGGCTGTCTTCACAGACACTGATGAGCTGTATCGAGTCCTAGACGCCCTGTTCGTGCGACTTTCAAGCGATGAATCCATCGCGGCAGCGCTACTAGCAGGCAAATTCGTGCTCCGGTTTCGTTACAAGGAACCGGACGGCCAGGTAACCATCGACCTCCGGGGTGAGAAACTGGTCTGGGAGTTTGGCCACAGCTCGCACGAACCCGACCTCACCATGATCCAGTCGGGGGATACCGCCCACGAGTTTTGGCTCGGTAGGTTGAATATCCCTCGAGCGATCGCAACTCGAAAGGTCGTCGCCCGCGGCCCGGTTTCGAAAGCGCTCAAACTACTCCCGGCAGTGAAGGGCGCCTTTCCTGTCTACCCAACCGTGCTGCGCCAGCTCGGTATGGGCGACCGCCTCGAAAAGGCGCCTGCAGCCCCCAACCCAGTCTGGACGCGGATTCAACAGACCCGCGATCGACTCACAGAGTGGACGCCGGCTCGGCTGGTGCGACGGATTCTCGACCGCCGACAAGGCCCGGACCTCGACTTCAATGAGCTGAATCGCCACCACATCCCACTGGTGAGCGACGCGGCACTCGGGGTGCCAGACTATCGGGACCAGGGCCTACCTACCGACTCAAAGGGCCTGAAGCAAGCGATGCTCGAGCGAATGATGCTCATCCGGGCCTTCGAGACCCGCCTCTCGGAGGCCAATGCGCTCGGCGAAGTCCCAACTGAGGCAATCCACCTGTCGATCGGGCAGGAGGCTGCAGCCGTGGGCGTGTGTTTTGCCCTCAAAGCCGACGACTTCATCGCTTCTACTCACCGCGGTCACGGCCATATGTTGGCCAAGGGCGCCGACCTGGACGGGATGATGGCCGAGATAATGGCCAAGTCGACCGGACTGTGCGGCGGAAAGGGCGGGTCGATGCATGTTACAGAGGCCGCCGTTGGCGCGATCGGCGCCAATGGTATTGTCGGTGCGAGCCCGCTGATCGCCACCGGTGCCGCCCATTCGAGCCTCCGCCGTGGGACCAACCAGGTCGCAGTCGCGTTCCTAGGGGACGGAGCAACCAATCAGGGTATGTTCCACGAGGCGATGAACTTCGCTTCGGTACTGCAGCTACCCACGCTGTTTGTCGTCGAGAACAATCTCTACGGCGAATTCACCCCGCTCTCTCAACACATGCGGGTAGAGCGAATCGCCGACCGGGCAGCCGCATACGGAATGCCCGGCCGCACCGTCGATGGAAACGATGTCTGGGCAGTGTACGAGGCCACCAAGGAAGCCCTGGCCGACATACGGCAGGGAACTGGTCCCGCGCTACTCGAGTTGTTGACCTACCGTTGGCATGGTCACATGGAAGGCGAAGCAGTCGACTATCGGAGCGCCGAGGAGATCGCCGAGTGGAAGGCAAAGTGTCCAATCAAGAGCTGGTCAAAGGCGTTGCGGAAAGCAAAACAGCTCAGCGCGAAACGCGATAAGGAGCTGGCTGCGGCCACCCAACAGTCAGTTGAAGAGGCCTTTCAGAGAGCAGTGGCGAGCGCTGACCCCACGCCATCACAACTGACTACCAACATATATGCCCCCGACGACAAACGGCTTTACGAGAGCCGACAAACACCTACGGCCGACCGTGTCATCACCTACTCCCAGGCGCTCTTCGAGGCCCTCAGCCAAGAGATGGAGCGCGACGAGAGTGTCTATCTCTTGGGTGAAGATGTCGTCGCGGGAGGGTACTTCGCGGTGACCGCGGGTCTAGGCGACGTTTTCGGCCGCAACCGCATCATCGATACGCCGATTAGCGAGTACGCGATCGTAGGGTCTGCGGTAGGGGCCGCAATGACCGGACAACGCCCAGTCGCCGAAATCCTCTTCTCGGACTTCCTGACGACCTGCATGGACCCCATCGTGAATCAAGCCGCCAAGCTGCGCTACATGTCCGACGGCCAATACGCGATGCCACTGGTTGTGAGAACACCCGGTGGTGGCGGACTAGGAATGGCTGCCCAGCACTCTCAGAGCCTGGAGGCCTTGCTCACAGGAATTCCAGGTCTCATCATTCTGGCGCCCGCCACACCCCACGACGCCAAAGGTATGCTCAAAGCAGCCATTCGTTCGAACAACCCAGTCCTGTTTTTTGAAAACAAGCTGCTCTACACGGTCACCGGTCCCGTTCCCGAAGGCGACTACCTGGTCCCAATTGGGGCTGCCGACGTCAAACGGGAGGGTACGGACGTTACCTTGGTTTCGATCGGCGCGGCGCTTGGCATTGCGCTGGAGGCCGCCGATAGATTGCAAGCGAACGGCATCTCGGTTGAGGTGGTCGACGTTCGCTCACTGGTACCCCTCGATCTGGCGACTATTGCGACTTCGGTCGCCAAAACTGGTCACCTGGTGACCGTCGAAGACGGTGTTGTGACTCATGGTTTTGGCGCCGAAATCATCACCCGGATCGCCGAAGTAGCCCTGTCCGCCCTGAAAGCGCCACCCGCCCGCGTCGGGGCGCTGGATATCCCCATCCCCTACAATACGACCCTAGAAAACAGGGTGCTGCCCGACGTCGATCGCGTCGTCACCGCACTGCAAACGCAAGTCCGCAACTGAGTCTCCCAAGACTCTGACCTGCCAGCTTTTTCTCAATCGCGCACCAACCTACGCACTAACCGCCACCAAAGATGCGCAAATCCGTCCAATCGGCCGGTTTTGGTTTGAGTAAAATCAACAGGTTACGGGTTGGCACGAAACTGGCCAGTGGGTCGGAATGAGGAAAAAAAACGCGTTGCAAAGGAAAGACGATGAAACATGTCGCAACTAGCTCGCTAATCTCGGCCGCGGTTATCGGGTTCTCGGCGCTGGCCGTGGCCCAGGACCGACCGCAGATCGACTGGAGCCAGCCCGTCTGGTGTATGGACGACCCGGGCTTCAATTGGATACGGGTCCAGTGCGACAGTGCAGCGTTTACCTGCTACTGGGAGCCTGAACCCTACACACCAGATAACTGCCGCCTAGACGAAATCAGCTATTCTGAGCTCGAGGACAAAGGCTATCGGTTCGTTCAGATCTTTGGGGACCCGCCCCACGGTTGGTGGCGGGACGAAGAAGGGCGCCTATTTCAGGTTGCGTTCGACATGAACCGACGGCTCTATCTGGGCGCCTCCTACGATCCGACATGGGACTTTCAGAGCGAGGAACTGACTCACAGAGCGGCCTTTGATATGGGGCTGTTGGGTTACAGA
>CAZDBH010000030.1:0-33116 GCA_964503485.1 uncultured Bradymonadales bacterium
TGGCTTTGTGCTTGCTGGCGTTGGCTTGCACTTTTGTGCCGTCAATCGCCACATCACCGAGCTTCACCATCCCAGTCTTGATGTTTCTGCGATTTCCATCAATCAAGAGCGTCGCCGACTTCGCCTCGGGGGTTTCCACCTCGGCTCGGATTACGACGTGCCCAGATGCGCTGAGCTTGTAGCCGGGCGAGTCTTTGGGGTTCTTCAGAAGATCCTCGATCTGTGCACTGTCGAGCTGCACCGGAAGTCGGTCGGCCAATGCCTGGAGGAGATGCTCGAGACCTGGTTGAATGATGATCGCCGTCTTGTATCGCATCTCGTGGTGGCCTCCGCCGACTGTGTGCGGTGACATACTGCCGGTGGCTGCCCACAATTGCGACACTCTTGGCGGGCTACGGGCTGTCGGCCACGCCCGGCGGCTGTTTGATATTGGGTCTTTCACTGAACATATAATCAGTATATAGTGCGTCTCATCATGATTTATCCATATGACAACCAATCACAAACGCGCTGGGATCGAGGGGACTTCAACGTTCAACTGAGCCTGGTAAATGTTGACCGCCCGATGGGCTTTTGCGACGGCTCGGAAGCCGATATGGCCGAGTTGCGTGCAATCGCCGAAAACGAGGGTGCAGACGAGATGCACATCGACAAGAAGCTGCTCAAGTCGGGCAGAGAGATCTGGACCCTGTCGGGCAGCGGGTAGTCGAGGCCCCGACGGCTCTCGCCGCTGCGCGAGAAGATCTACATCGCGATTGCGAGGCCTCGCATGTGCTCGGCCACCGCCAAGAGACAGCCCATATGCTCAGCGGCACGTCCCTGGAAGTCGGTCGGTATTGGGGGAGAGCCAGTGGTCTGTACAAACTCCTCGATGTGACCACAGCCGCGGCCAAGCAGATTGCAGGCGGCTCCCTTCAGAAGCAGTCCCGCTGGCACTTTAGCGGCCTTTAGGACCCGAGTGTTCCAGCACGCGACCACGTCATGAGGCTTCAAGAAGGCTTCCCACTCGTCACTGAACCGCTCCCGGGTCACACCGGCAGTAATGTGGTCGAGTGACAGTCCAGTTGGCACCACGTGAGCGGGATTGAGCGTTCCTCGTGACGGTTTCACGAGACGCTCAAATGTCTCCCCGGTTGCCGGACGTGCGGCGCACCAGTGCACGACCTCGTTTGAGGGTCCTCGATCGCCCTCCACAGTCAACACCTCGCCGTAGGCGACAACCAGATTCGAGTAACCGGCGGCGAAAACCGCCGGGACGGGCGCTCGAGGCGGACGGAAACGAGGCGCTCTGACCCGGCGGGCGGGCGCTTGCTTGCTCCGCTCGATCTGGCGATCGACCATCCGTCGAAAGGCGACCAAAATGCCGTCCAGTCCGTGTGTGTCCGGCTCCAGCACGCGCAACAACGCCACAGTTGCCTCGATGGTCGACAGGCAGTCAGCACGAGGCTGGCGCCGAATGCGGTACTCGCTAGGGGCGTCCGGGGTTAGACAAACGCGCGGCAGTGAGCGCAAGGAGTCAACCTCCCTCACCAGCTTCTTGGCCTGATGCCAGGTGCCGTCGACCAGGACGATATGATCGGGGCGTTCGGAGGCGGCCAGGCTCGATACTTCGCGTGACTCTGGTGATGGGTACAAAAGCGCCGTGTTGGGCGGGAGGTCTGCTAGCGCCGTAGCGGCCCCGGCTGCCCCTGGATCACAAATCCGAATTTGCACACGGTTTAGACCCAAACGAGCGAATCGTTCGGTGCCGAAGGGGTGGTTTCGCTCGCGGGGATGCTGGACGACGATGACACCAGTCCGGTTGTCGACTGGGGTCACATCGGCGCAAACGCAGTCCGGGGCCGGTTTGAAACAGCGGTAGCACATCGTTCGAGCAGCGCGACCACCTTGCGTCGTGTCGGTATGAGCTGAAGTCGAATCGGCCAATTGGGTCCTTCTGCGTTTCGAGTCATCGAAGCCATGTTCGATGAACTCCAGCAGTCTATCTAACGCTCGGACGAAGCAAAGGCTAGGGACTGGTTGGCGTGACTGTGACAAAGGCCGGCATGTCCCAATCGTCGGGAACTTCGGCGAACAGGTAGTACTGTCCGGCCTCGAGAAAGACGGTCGGCTCTGAGTTCGAGTCGCAGAACACTTCGCGTTCGCAGTCCCCGTATCGCAAGTGAAAATAGCCGTCGTCAGGGACCATCGCGAGGGCATACTCTGCAGGCCTTTTCACATCCAATACCATCGCTAAGGCGACACCTGATTCACCGCAACTGGCCTCAGCCGCTCGACTGTTGACGGCGTGGTGGGTTGAGACGCCGCCCTCTAGATGGCCCACAGTGAGGACGGGAAGCTCGGCGGGACAGTCGCCCCCCAGGACTTGAACGAGCTGGTCCAAACTGTGGCCCCCTCCCGATGGATCGGAGACCGCAAGACCCAAATCAACGATGCCCGGGCGTTCAGGCGCCGAGTACAGCGTGCTCGTCGCGGTTGGCTCGAGCACTGTGCCGGCAGTTGCGCGCCACAGATAACGTGTCTCGTCTTCATCGAATACCCGCAGATCAGCCTCGAGCAGCACTGTGTCGCCCGCTTCGATTGCGGAGGGGACGCTAAGTGTCTCGACCAGAGGGGGGCGATCGATGCAGTCCTTAGGATCGTCGGGTGGGAGTGTAATGGTCAGAGGCCGTCGGGCGACCTCGACACCGTTTACGATAAACACCACCGACATATCGAATTGCTGTTCGGTGCCGTCCGGTCCAATTGGGCTAACCACGGTAACCGTGGCGTCGATGTTCTCGTTCGTAGTGAGGTCGACGCCCTGCAGAAACCGGGGCTCGATGTCTGCAACGAAACCCTCGGTGTCTCCTTCGACAATGAGCTCCACGTCGGCGAAACGCACTGTCCCCAGCGTCGCTTCGACGATCGCCTCGACAACGCCTGCGCTGTTTTCGGTCAGCAGATAGACGTCGCCGCCAGTCGCGTCGGCGATGGCGTGAGCCTGTGGATCGGGCGTTCCGCCAGCCCAGAGAAAGGAGATCCGGGCGCCGCCCGCCAGGGCTTCGTCTATGACGTCAGAGACGCCATGTGTGTACGGATAGTCGCCCCCGAACGAGAAGTTCTCGTCGGTCGACAGAAGGATGTGCTTGAGTCCGCCTGGACGCCATCCCGTGGTCGTTGGCGGGATTGCGAACTCCTCACAGTGATGGCCTGGGGTAAAAAAGAAGCCCTCTCCGGTCAGCGCCTGATACATGGCTTCTAGTTGACTCTCGGGTCCCCCCGGAACAATCCGAAGGCTTGTAAGCGTGCTGTGCAGATCGGTCAGGGTCGGGGTTAGCGGCAGGTTCAGTTCGTAGCCGAAGTTGTTGAAGTACATGCCGCAGGTTGGAGCTGAAAAACTCCCGAGCCCCACATGAACGCCCGGAACGAAAGCGAAAACCTGGTCGGTCAGCTCGCCTGAGCGATCGATGAAGGTAACCAAATCGTCTCGAAAACTGCCGCTTAAATCGACAATCCAAAACGCGTCGACATAGAGCTCGTCACCCGAGGTTGGCAGCGGAAGTGTGAGGGGGACCCGAACCGGTTCGCAGAAGGCCCGCAGACTCACACACGCTCCGCCGTCGTCACTCGACGCGACGCAGCCTGGTTCCTCGCCTCCCGAGCAGACGGTATGCCCCGTACCACACCGGGTGTCGCAGTCGCGGCCTAGGCCTTCATCGATTAGGCCATCGCAGTCCTCATCAATCCCGTCGCAGATATACTCTTCGTCGACCCCTTCACCCACTTCACAGGACAGTATGCTCCCATCGCTGCAGGCGCTGCTCGAAGAGCAGACGCCCGAACCACAGACCTGCGGTAGGAAGTCCTCGTCCCGGTATCCGTCACAATCATTGTCTCGGCCGTCGCAGGGATCAAACAAGGCCCCTCCAGCGACGCAGTCGGCTTCACAACCGTTGCTCGGATCGTTATCGAGGTCTTCGTATCCGGCCTGGCAGTGGTCCAGAACGCATTCGCCGCCCACACAGGCTGGAATAGAGGCGCTAAATCCGCACACGTTCCCGCAGGCGCCGCAATTTCGTGGGTCGTCGCTCAGGTCGAAACCTTCGTCAATCGAGCCGTTGCAGTTGTTATCGAGGCCATCGCACACTTCGGGAACCCTTTCTACGGGTCTGCAGACGACTGCGTCGGGATCGTCCGCCACGCACTCCCACTGTCCGGCATCACAGGGATTGTCTTCGGACGGGTCGGGTTCACAGGCGGCGCCGGGTTGCCCAGTCAGGTTCGCGCATCCGCCACACGCATTGCGGGCGGCTCCATTTCTGCAGGTCCCGCGGTCTGGGGGTATCGCCGGATCATCGAACGAATCGGCGACGCTCGAATCCGCGACGGTCCCCTGGGTGTCGGTTCCGGTCTCTGAACCGCAAGCCACCACACCGACGCAGGCCAATAACAATATGTGAGCTACAAGTCTCGCCGTCATTCCTCAGAGTGTCTCACCCAGATAGCGAACAAAGCAAACCTCGTTCCAAACCTCGGCTATCGTCTCGAGTCGTTTAGGGGCCGGGGTAGTGCAGAGGTGTGTCAACGAACGACAACGCTCGTCAACACCTGTTGACACCCGCACCAAAGTGCCATGCGGCAACAACGAATGGTTGCTCGAGGTGGAAGGCCGAGACTATTCGGTCTTCGTGATCCAGCTGACCACACGGGCGTCGGACGCGACGACTTCGTAGAGACCGATCAGCTTGGGAAACGCTTTGAATACATCGGTCGGTATGTAGTCGTAGACCCCCTTCATGAAGCCCCTCAGGACCATGTACAGCTTGATGTCGGCAACGTTGAGGGTATCACCCGCGACGAGGGGACCTGTGATGAGAGCCTGGGCTCGCCTGCCCCAGTCTTGCAGGGCGCCTTCGGCCAACGCTTGGCGGGCCTTTTGTTTTTCCTCTGGGTCTTTGATTCTGAGAGTTGGTGTGAGGCGCTCTCTGAGTTCTTCGCAATAGGCCATGAGCGCTTCGTGCTGAGCCGCTTCCCAGTAGTCTTTTGGATGTAGGTCGTAGCTACGGCCAATCCAGGTAAGGATGGCGTTTGACTGCCCGAGCGTACCTTTGTCCTCTATCTCGAGCGTCGGTAGGTTTCCATACTGTGTGGTTGGTTTGAGTCGAGCCAGGCTTCCCTCTTTATTCGATTGTCGACGAAATCGACTCCTGCCACGTGTAGGGCCAGCCGGCACTCTTCGCCACGGCTGGCGCTGAAATCGAAATAGGTGAGTGTAATCGTTGGCACGTCGTGTCCCCTATGATCTTGTTATTGGTTACCTTTTTGCGGACCGAATGAGCGCCGCCTCAGTCTGTGCACTGACTCCGCACGAGGACTTCGAGATTGATGTCGGTGTCTACCCGCCCATCAGAATCCGAATCGAGCGCGGCACGAGCTTCCTCTGCAGTGATATCGCAGCCGCCGATAAGCTCGAGAACTTCATCGACGTTGCCGATCCCAGCGGTCGTCGCGGCACCGACGACATCCGCTACGGTCGAAAGCATCTCAGCCTCGTCCAAGTCCAGGCCCAGGCGTTGCGCTCGGCGCTGCGCGTTGGTGTCGGTGTCTGTCTCTTCCTCCACAGCCTGCGATCGTGTTGGTTCGGTAGTCGCCTCGTCTTGAGCCATTACAGAAGTGGCTGCAACCAAGGTGATGGATAGCAGGGCGATAGTAGGGATCAATAGTCGCAAGATTACTCTCCGATGCGAGGTGCGAATCTGTGATTCGTTGTGGTTCGTTTCCACCGAGGTCTCGTCCCCGGTCTGTTGCGCCGTGAAGGATAGACAGACCAGCTCCTTTTGACAACGAGGATTCGAGCACGGTCTTCTTCGCGAATCGGCACAGAGTCATCTGCCGCGTTCGGATTCTGAGACTGTTTGCCAGATCGACCCAGTGGCGGTTATAGCCAAGTAGACCACCTAATTCGGAGCATGGACGATCATGAGTGCCGCTACCTCCCTGTCAGCCAACAGTCTGTTTCGGCGCTGTGACCCGGAAAGACTGGGGTTCGAGACAACCGAAGAGTTGGAAGCCCTTGATGAACCCCTCGGCCAGGACAGAGCGGTCGAGGCTATCCAATTCGCGATCGGGATCAGACATCACGGCTACAACCTGTTCGTGATTGGCCCGACGGGGATGGGCAAACACCGGTTTGTACGCCGCTTTCTCGACAGCCAGGCGAAAGAAGAACCGGTTCCGTGCGATTGGTGCTACGTCAACAATTTCGAAGACATCGACAAACCCAGAGCATTATGTCTTCCCACCGGCGTTGCCAAAAAACTCCAGGCTGCCCTCCAAAAGCTGGTCGAAGACTTCAAGCTAGCACTGCCGACGACATTCGAAAGCGATGACTACCGGCGCCAAAAGTGGGAAATCGAAGAGGACATAGACGAACGCAAAAAAGAGGTCCTAAAGGGAGTTCAGGAGCGGGCTGAGGAGCGCGATCTGGCCCTTGTCCATACTCAGATTGGGCTGACGTTCCTGCCCAAAGTCGATGGTGAAGTGCTCGCACCCGAGGCTATCGAGGAGCTCGATCCGAAGGCAAAAGAAGCGTTCGAAGAGAGCATCGACTCGCTGCAGGATTTCCTCAGAGAAGGCCTCCAGAAACGTCTCAAACTGGAGCGGGAGAGGCGGGAAAACACCCGTAAGCTCAACCGAAAGGTAGCTACCGGTGCCACCAAAGCGCTGGTGTCCAAGGTCAAACGGAAGTTCCCGAAACTCCCCGAGGTGCAGGCTTTCCTCAACGGCGTCGCCAAAGACGTCGTGGACAACCTCGAAGAGTACTTTGAAAGTACGAGCGCTGTACTCGCCGCAGACGGCGAAACCAAGGTGGAACCAGAGGTCAGTCTGCGCACGGTCCTGAAGGAGAGCGACCGGCTGATCGATCGCTACGGCATCAACATCATGGTGGATGGCACCAACGCCGAGGGTGCCCCGATCGTGTTCGAGGACAACCCGACGTCGAGCAATCTCGTGGGACGGTTGGAGTATCATTCCGAGCTGGGGGCACTGAGCACCGACGTTTCACTGATTCGACCGGGAGCATTGCACCGAGCAAACAACGGCTATCTCATCCTCGAGGCGCGTAAGGTATTGCAGCGGGCGGCGACCTGGGAGACGCTCAAGCGCGCCCTGCGGTCCAACGAAATCCACCCTCTATCGCCTTCCGAGGCGAGCGGGTCGATCTTGACCGAGTCCCTTCAACCGGACCCGATTCCGCTCGAGGTCCAGGTCGTACTGCTCGCCGAGCCTTGGCTCTACTACAATCTGGCAGCCTCCGATCCTGACATCGAAGACTTGTTCAAGGTAGCAGCCGAGTTCGAGGACGAAATGGACCGCGAGGATCTGCCCTTGGACTACGCCCGGCTCCTGGGCACGTTGGTCAGTAGTGATCATCTCCGTCCCTTCAACGCGGCTGCTGTAGCTCGCGTGATCGAACACTCCAGCCGGCTGGTCAACGACACGCAGAAACTCAGCACGCATATGGACAGCATCATGTCCCTCTTGCGGGAGGCCGAATATTACGCGGGCCTGACGGAGCGCCACGTCGTAGTCAGAGAGGATGTGCAGCAAGCGATCGACGCGAAGCTCTCACGGCAGGGCCGGGCTCGCGACCAAGTACTCGAGAGTATCTTGCGGGGCATTATCCTCATCGATACGAACGGCGAGCAGGTCGGCCAAATCAACGGGCTCTCTGTGTTGCAGATCGGGCAATTCGCCTTTGGACGTCCGACTCGTATTACTGCCCAGGTTCGTCTCGGCAAGGGCGACGTCGTTGACATTGAACGGGAGGTTGCCCTCGGTGGTCCCATCCACTCCAAGGGCGTCCTCATCCTCACCGGCTACCTGGGCGCTCGCTTCGCGAGGCATCACCCGCTGGCGGTGTCGGCAGCCCTCGTGTTCGAGCAGTCTTACGGCGGAGTGGACGGAGACAGCGCGTCGACTGCCGAGTTGTGCGCGCTCCTGTCCGCCATCGCGGGAGTGCCACTAAGGCAGTGCTTCGCCGTGACGGGATCCATAAACCAGCGGGGCGAGGTTCAGGCGGTTGGCGGCGTGAACGAGAAAATCGAAGGCTACTTTGATCTCGTCAAAGCCAGGGGTCTTACCGGTGACCACGCCGTGATTATTCCGAAATCGACGATTCCGATGCTGATGCTTCGTCGGGATGTGCGCGATGCCGTTGCCGAGGGGTTGTTTGCCGTCCATGCCGTTGATCACGTCGATCAGGCGATGGAGCTCCTGACCGGAATGACAGCGGGGGAGGCGGACAAGGACGGTGTCTTCCCCGAAAACACGTTCAACCGCCTAGTCGTAGATAGACTCGCCGAGATGGCCGAGGAGGCCAAAGGGTTGTTTCGAAGCGATTAGTAGTTGCGGTTACCGGATGCAACAGCCGATCAACCGCTTTGTGACAGAGGGGGAACTGATACTGTGAGCGAAAGCACGAAATACACACCACCCAAGGTCTGGACTTGGGAAAAGGCGTCTGGGGGTCAATTTGCCAATATCAATCGGCCGATTGCCGGGCCCACTCATGACGGGGAGTTGCCGGTAGGAGAACATCCGCTGCAACTCTACTCTCTGGCAACGCCCAATGGCGTCAAAGTTACGGTTATGCTCGAAGAGCTGCTGGCGCTCGGTCACACCGGCGCAGAGTACGACGCCTGGCTGATTCGAATCGACGAAGGCGCTCAGTTCAGCAGCGGCTACGTGGAAGTGAATCCGAACTCAAAGATTCCCGTGATGGTTGATCACAGCGGAGAAAAGCCGCTTCGCATTTTCGAATCGGGCTCGATTCTGCTCTACCTGTCGGAGAAGTTCGCCGCCTTCCTACCCTCGGGGCGACAGCGCACGGAAGCATTGAACTGGTTATTCTGGCAGATGGGGTCCGGACCGTATCTCGGTGGCGGTTTTGGCCATTTCTACGCCTATGCACCGACAAAACAGGAGTACCCTATCAACCGGTTCGCGATGGAAACCAAGCGGCAGCTCGACGTGCTCGATCGTCATCTGGCCGACAACGAATACATGGCCGGCACCGAGTACTCCATCGCAGACATGGCGATCTGGCCTTGGTACGGCACGTTGGTGAAGAACACGTTGTACAGCGCCGCTGAGTTTCTTTCGGCCCACGAATATACCAACGTGATGCGTTGGACCGACTTGATCGCCAAGCGTCCGGCTGTCGAACGAGGTCGGATGGTGAATCGAGGATGGGGCGACCCTGCCAGCCAACTGCACGAGCGTCACGCCGCAGAGGACTTCGACACGAAGACGCAGGACAAGATCGGGGACAGAGATTAGGTCCGGGCCAAAATGACTGTTCTCGCAATCTACTATCCGGGATGCATACCCGCCGAAATCGAACTTACCGTGGAGCGATTGAGAGCAACCTGCACCGTTCAGGTAGCCACAGCTGTTGCGAGCACTCGCCCCTCGCTGACGAAGGAGTGACTCAATGCGTTTACTCAGTGCGCTGGTTTTCTTGTGTCTCGGACTCGGCTGCAGCGGTGGCGGTGAGTCAGACTCTAACGACGACTCATCGACGGTAGACATCGCAAGCCCCGACGCTGCAGAAACCACGGATACAGGCCCACAGTCTGACGGGGTGGACGAATGGGCGGCCAATGTGAGCGTCGAGGCGGTTTCCATCGATGGCGAGTCCCTCGATTCATCGACTCGACTCACGGTGACTTTCGCTGCCTACGGAGGAACGGTAGACCACTACGAAGTCAGTGCCCGAGAGTCGTCGACTTCAGAGGGGTATGATTTGTCAGAGAGTTGGTCGGGGAGCGAAACCACGATCAGCCTGGACGGCCTGCGCTCGGATACCGAGTACGAGATTACCGTTGTGGCCTGCTCGGAATCTGCCTGCGAAAACGGGGGCCCCAGTGCGATTGGCACCGGTCGAACGGCAGCCGAGGTATGGCGCATCGTCGGCAGCGGAGCTGATCGAGCCAGCGTGACCGAGCTGATCGAGAACAGCAACGTGCAGGCTCACGCCTTCCGATTCGGCAACTGGGCCGGTAGCGACCTCGATGGGCACGTCCAGTTGTACTACCTGCCCAACCGAGGCGTAGATGACTATGGGATCCACGTCGCTATGACGCCCTCAGTCGTGACTGACCTTGCGACTGGGACCACGTTTGAGCGGTTGGATGGCGCTGGGCTGCTCGAGACCAACGTCGAGCCGCCAGTATACCGGTTCGGGGGTACTCCACAGGCTGTTCCGCTTTCGATAGACGGCGACGTGCGAGTCAGACTCTTTATGGAGGTCAGCGAGCCGGAGATGTTCGTGAGGCTCGGCTATCTAGACAGTCAGACGCCCCTCGGGCGGGACTTCCACCCTGGCGCGTCGACCTTATGCGAAGAGGACGACTACCAGGATGGGGCCGACTGCGAGCTCAGCTTTATTGGCTTGAGTGGCCGGCAGTTCAAAATCGCCTACCCGACAGCGGATGGCAGCATTTGGGACGGCGCCGAGGGCACGCCAATGATCATCACCGTTCACGGGCCCGACGTGGAAGGCTGCAGCGACATGTTGTTCAACGCGGGATACGCGATTTGGGATGGCGAAAACTGGGAATTGGATAGCGACGGCAGCGGCTGTCTGAAGCTTCTCCCCGAGGTCCAGGCACCGTCACCGCTTCATCTGGGCGGCCCCCACTACAAACTCTACTTCACTCGCAACAGCGTGGCTGAAATGGGCGGCGCGGAAGGCATCAAACCGTTTACTGTGATCTACGGTGATACGAGGCGAAGCGGGGATCCGGACGTGCTCGACTTCGAGGATTGGGAATCGAGCCAAGATGACCCGCGCGACATCGATGTCCAGTGGCCCGACGGGTCGGACTTCCCCGCCGACCACGAAACTCGTCTCGACGACTACGCGCACATTATGCCGACCAACGACCCGGACCTTCAGCTGATGTACAGCAACGTTTCGACGCCGGACAATCCGGTGCCCATTATCGGTGCGTTGCGACTGACGAATCCGTAAGACAAGCGAGAAGCTCGTCCTACAGGCCGAATCGCTTGGAGTAAGCCGCGAACTTGTCTCGCACCGCGTCGGGCTCGAGTCCGAAATCTTCGATACGATAATCGTGGACTCCGTACTGCGCAGTCGGGCCGTTGTCTGCGACCTGTTCGTATTCGCTGATCAGCGATTCGTTGAATGGGAGTTCGAGCTGAGCGTGGATTTGGCGTAGCGTCTCTATGGGGTTCGCTCTGAGTTCTTTGAGGCCCACATCGACGAGCTGATTGGGCGGAAGGCGGTCTTTAGCGATCTGCCCCCGCTCTAAACCGGCATGTGAATACTCAACCCAAAAGTCAGCCAACTCGCCAAGGTCTGCGTTGCGGTGCATTCGGCCGACAATGCGGCCTGCCAGGCTGCATTGGGAGCCGATGGCTTTGACGATATCGCGATGGATGTGGATCACTTTGGCGTTGGGATAGACCTCGAGAAGCGACTCGAGGTTCCAAAGATGCCAAGGACATTTGAGTAGCCATCGGTCTGCGCTTCGTTGAGCTGTCAGTATTTGAAGCTGTAGCTTGTGCCAGTCGTACGCCGAGCGCAGGTCCTTGTTCAGCAGGTCCCAAGCGTACGGCCAGTCACCCAGGCCCACGAATTGGGTCATCATTGCCAGGTCGCTACCGAGCAGGAAGAAGTCCTCTTCATAGGCGTCGCTGCTGACGTAGTGAACCACATCTTGGTCGGGCACGATGGTGTGGTTCATGGTCAGTGGTATTGCAGTCCGCCGCTTTCGCCACTTGAAATCACCGAGTGGATCGCGCTTCCGCCCGACGGGGTACGAGACCTCCCACATTTTGCCGGCTCGTAGAGCGGGGTCGGCAGCCATCACGTTGTGGAGAAAAGTCGTGCCGGTGCGAAAGAGCCCAACGATCACAATCGGGGCCGAGACATCGATTTCGGCGAGCTCCGGTTGATTTTTCATCAAGTCGACGACGTGAAGGCGATTGATGAGATGCCAATGCATCATGGTGCGGACTGCGAATCGCCCGATTAGGTTGAAGTCGACTTCGTTCAGACGATCGACGACCGCCTCGATTCTGGCAATAAACTCGGGGTCGTCTCCGAAGTCCTCCAGTTTTGTGATTCGTTTGCTGGCCCGAACGAAGTGCTCCGCAGTGAAAGGCACGATTTTTTGGCGAAGGGGGTCCCCCATTGCGCTGAAAAGCCGCAGAGGCAGGGGCAAACGGAACCGGATTGAAGGCTGAGTCATCTCTATGATCTGTATAGCCCAACGCCGATCAGCTGAGAAGAGCGTCGTCTCTACGTGATCGCGAATCGTCCTGAAATCTGGCTGGAAAACAGCTGAAAATCTGGTATTGAGATTCGCGGGAATGGGACATGACAAGCAGGAGGGAGCCGTGAATATTGTCAAATCGGTAACTCGAACCGTGCGGGGCGTGCTGGCGGGGGAACGTTCTGATGGCAACTTGATCAAGAACCTTCACCCCTATCGCCGGATGATGGCCCATATCATGCGCGGTCGTAACGAGTCGGTCGTGTATTTCGACACCTATGCGCGGGCGGGAAAACTACTCGAGTACATCGAGAAAGCGAGCGAGAAGTTTCAGGTTGATATTACCCATTGCTTGGTTGCGGCCGGCGCGATCGGGTTGATCGAGAATCCGAAAATGAACCGATTCGTGGTCGGCAGACGGCTGTACCAGCGAAACGGTGTGCACGTCACCTTCAGCATGAAGCGTCAAAAGCTGGGGCGCGAGGCCAAGCTGTCGGCCGTCAAGAAGGAGATTGGAAAGCAGGAGACCTTTCGGGAACTCTGCCACCGTATCAACGCGGAGATAAAGGTCGAGCGTTCGGGAAAGAAGACCTCTACCGACAAGGAGTTCCAAGTTCTCGACAAGCTACCGCGTTCGGCTCTCGACGGAGCGGTGAGCCTATTGCAGCGGCTCGACCACCACGCTCTCCTCCCTTCGGCCTTCATCCAAGGCGATGCGATGTACACCAGTATGTTCATCGCCAATCTTGGCAGCCTGGGCATGGGGCCGGGCTATCACCACCTCTACGAGTGGGGCAACTGCCCGCTCTTTATGATGGTTGGTCAGATTGAGAAACGACCACTCGTGGTAGACGATGAAGTGGTTATCGAGTCTGTGATTCCCATTCGGTGGAGTTACGACGAACGGATCGATGACGGACTGAACGCTCGATTCGGAATCGATGCGGTCAATCGGGTGCTAGAGACGCCGTTCGAATCACTCGGGTGCCTCAAAGACGACGGAAGCGACACCTTTCCATTAGGTCGCACCAGTGCCGACTAGCCCACTCCCTGGCTACTACCAACAACCTACTCGGAGATTCGAACATGGCGGGTCGTCCAGACGATACCGCCGCGGTCATCCCTGACAACGAAGTGAGTTTGAAACTCTGAGCCTGTCGCACCGCCCGGAAGGGTGAGAATCGCTTTCCCGGCCTCTTGCCGTGTGATGTACTCGTCGTCGGCGAAACTACCCCACTGTTTGTCCTCCTCCCACTCGCCCCGGGTGGTGTAGAAATCGTAGGTGATCGTCTCACGCCGCTCGCCAGCCTCTGGATCGGAACGCAGCAGAAAACTTTCGAGAGATTCCGAGGGCACATCGGCGTACCAGTCCAGTTCCTGTGTCGCCTCGGCCTCGTATACAGCGTCGACGTCCAACTCTTCGGCCTCGACCTCAATGGTTTCGATGACGGGGTTTCGATTCCGCTGCAGCTCGTCTGGATCACTCAACCAAACAAAGACGCGCTTGATCGCTATGCGCTCTTGGTTGGGTGAGGACACAACTAGGCGAATCGTCACGTCCATCCCCAACTCGCAGTCGGGTAGTGAGATATACTCAAGCAGGTTTTCGTACTCGCCCAGATCGTCCAGCCCCTCTTCCAGTGCATCGCAGATTCCCACCAGGACGAGTGAGGCTGTAACTGAATCAAGTGAGGCTGTCTGCTCGGTGCCCAGGTCGAAAAGGGCCGCCAACTCGGGGTCGTCCTCTACCGGGCAGTCGAAGAAGTCGTCGGAGCCCTCAGTGAAGGGGCACCACTCCCACTGGTATGCAAGCTCGTCGTCAACTGGCGACGTTACGAGCGCCTCGAACACCATATTCTCGCCAATAACCAGGTCGGCCGGCTCCGCCGAGATGGCCAGGATGCGTAGGTCCCTGACGATCGAGGGCGGTTCCTCCTCTTCGCCGGAGCAACTGAAAAACGCTGCCGTGAACAAGGACAGGAGGACGACCAGTCTGGGTTTCAGTGTCGTTGCCATCAGAAAGAACCTCGAATGCCGAAACTCGGGACGATCGGCAGACCGGTGGTCGGCGTCTGCTTCGAGTAGTCGTAATTGTATCCCATGGCCTCGACGTTGCCACGGTTGTAGGCGTTTTGGACATCGAGATAGAGGTTGAGTGTCCACTTATCGAAAACCCAGGTCTTGTCGACCCGGACATCGAGTTGGTGAAAGGCGTCCACCCGAACACTGTTAGTCTCTCCATAGGCTGGAAGGTAGTCATCCTCGGTCACATCGTAGGTCGCACCGATGACCGGCGTGTCCAGGTTACCCGTCACGTATCGGAAGCGAGCGCCGATGGTCCAGTTACGACCCAGGTCGTAGCTTCCGAGTACGGTTAGAATATGGGTCTGATCGTACTCGAAGAGTTCCCACGGCACCCCAGGCTCGGGCCTTCGCTCGCTTCGGCTGAGGGTGTAGGCTATCCAGCCGAAGAAGCCGTTTGCCGTGCGATGGCGGAGTAACAGCTCCAGGCCATAGGCTCGCCCCTGGGCGGAGTTGTCATAGCGTTCGTTGACGAGTTCCCCGTCTCGTTCGACGACGTCATCACTCCACCAGATGAGATTGTAGAGGTCCTTGTAGAACACCTGTAGGTCGACGTTGATCACCTCGGTGATGTCGTATTCGCCACCGAGCACGTAGTGAGTAGCGCCTTCGGGTTCGAGTTCTGGGTTCCCGAAGTCGTCGATCGTCTCGTGGGGTTGGGGGGGCTGGTGAAAGGTACCCAACGCGCCTTTGAGTACCAGATCGTCGGTGACCGCGTAGCGCGTTGCGAATCTCAGGTCCACCGTGGCGTGCTCGAAATCATCACTCACGTCGAGACGAACCCCCGGAACCACAGTCAACGCGTCGATGATATCCCACTCGGCCTCGAAGAAAACACCGGGATAGAAGGCGAACTCGGTGTCAATACCGAGCTCGACGAGCAAGTCTGCGAATGAACCCGAGGCCTCCCCTTCGTCGTCGCTGCGAAAGTCTGGGAGGCGGGCCTCGACGCCGTACCAGCCAATCCCGATGTCGAGACCGGGTCGCAGTTTGAGTGATGGGATCGGCCGAATCTCGAGCGCGTCGCGCACAATGATGGTCGGGAAAACGGTGAGGTCGAAGTTCAAATCTTCACCGGCGATCGCCGTTGCGCGCTGGCGGCCGATCGATACGAGAGCCCGGTTGCTGACGCGCTCAGAAAAGTCGGCCAGCCACTCGATCTGGGCGCCATAGAAGGCCATCGAAAAACCGACGTCGCCGCGGAAAGTCGGGTCATCGGGCTCGTCGACGACGAACTCGAGGCGGTCGTCTGAGCCGTAGAGCAACAGATTAAACGAATGCTCGACGTTGGGATCGTACTGGAGCATCGCTTGGAAATCCCAATAGCGCGGTGCCGTGGTCAGTGTGAGCCCAAGATCCTCGGCAGGTAGGGCTTGCAACACCGCGTCGATCCAACTGCGGCGGCCAGAGACTGCGAAGCTCCACTCGTCGGTGATCGGTCCTTCGAGCAACAAGGTGCCATCGAACAGGTCGATATCTACGTAACCGTGAATTGCATCGCGCCGAGGGGGGCGAAGGTCAATATTGATGATACCCCCGGTTGCCCGCCCGTACTCGGCGCTGTAGGCCCCAGGAATAAACTCCAACCGGCGCAGAAGATCTGCGTTCACCACGGCCGACAACCCGCCAAAGTGGAAAGCGAGCGGGATCGTGACGCCTTCTAGAAAGACCCTGGTGTCCTCGGGGGCGCTGCCCCTGACGACGATTTCACCGCTGAACGGAGCCGATCGCGCCACACCGGGCAGGTTTTCGACAACTCGGATGGCATCGCCACTGTTTCCGGGTATTCGCGAAATCTCGATGACCGATAGCGTCTGGCGAGAGACCTCGCGAGGCACGGCCTCAGCGCGAGTCTCATAGGTGTATCCACCGTATGTAGCCCGCTCGATGCGGTAGATGACCGCTGTGCGCTCTCCTTCCCCGACCTCTTCGGTCGCTTCGAGCGGTTGAAAGTCGAGCGCGTCGATTGTGACGGTCCAGACGCCGGGCGAAAGGCCCACAAACTCAAACTCGCCTTCAGCATCGGTCATCGCGGTTTTGCTCTGATCACCCTGGGTCACCACAACGTCGACCCCAACCACTGGATCCCGTGTGCCTCGCTCGAGGACACGCCCGGCGAGATTCACCAATTCGATGACCTCCTCCTCGTCGGGAGCGACTTCGACCTCCTCTTCGTCGAAGTAGAAACCAAATCGCCAGACAATGCGCACCGGAACCGGTAGTCCCTCGTCGTCAAGAGCCGGTTCGAACCCGAACTGAAGGACCGCCTCGATGGCCGGCTCGACAAAACCGTAGGGATCATCCTCGGGGAGCAGCTCCTCTTCGTAGAGGACGTCGTTCGCGTCAAAGAGATAGAGCACAAGGCCTGTGGCTACGGCGTCGGTCACGTGACCCAGCTCGCTGACGGTGATTTCCATCAAGACGTCAGCTTGGACCGACTCTTCCAAGGCGAGGGCGGGATACTCCGCTTCGATCAACTCGAGAAGCTCGGGTAAAGCCGAAAGTCCTTCAGGAAGGTCTGGGGCGGAAGTCGGTTGTTCGAGGCCGGGCTCGACCGGAGCGGGGGCGGGGCTGTCAACCTGAGCCTCGGTGGAGATCGCTGCGAGCAGGATCACGAGGGCAGTAGGCCAGGCGGCGGACACAGGACATCTCACTCTGCTCTCCGAGCTCAATTAGTTCGACCCGTCGAGTGATCTTGTAGCTGGCCGTCGAACACTCCGTCAACGGGTGCCGGGCAAGATCGAGGGCTGAGCTGAGCGAGTGAGGTCGGAAGTCAGTAGTCGACCAGGGCCGATCGTCGCCAGGTATTGGGAAGCACGCATACGTAGATGGCGTCCTCTGACCAGGCAATTTCCCCTCGTGTACACGGATCCCATGAGCGTGGTGCGTAGGGAATTGCTACCCGAACGGTCTCTGAATGAACATCAAGCGCGGCTTGGGGGTCGGTTGTGCCGATCCCGAACTCCCCATCCGAGTTCACCGATACGGGCGTACCTTCTTCGACACCGACCTCGACTTCCAGGGCAAGTTCTCCCTCGAGCACGTGTCCCGAATCATTGGTCAAAACCCCGTAGTACTGGGGATCAGAGGAAAGCAGGACCGGATCTGCCGTGTCGAGAGTCAGAGCAAACGTGTCGTAGTCTTCACTGAGGATGAGACCGCGGGGGACGGTAACCGCGAGTAGGTATTCAGGCGTGTCTTCGACCACCTGCAGTTCTGAGTCCCAGCTCACGGTGAACCATTCGCCGTCAACCTGGATACTGAGCTCAGCGGCGGTGCCGGGTTCTGCTGCTTCTGACATCAACACGGTGATTTGTTGCAGCTCGTAGCCGTAGAAGGCTTCCGACAGAACGATGGTCTGGGTGATCCGCCCGACCACAGATTCTGACTCAGACTGAAGTGAGTCGATCGCCGACATTGAAGAGGCGTGGCTTCGCCCCGAGATATGGGCATAGGCGTAGTCGTCGACCAGCCGCCACTTGCTTTGTGCGGCTTCAGCGACATTCGAAAGCGCCAGTAGAGCGAATGCGAAGTAGGTTGCGAACCGTTTCGAGCTAGTCATGTCATCCTCCAACAAGTCAATCGGACAAAATCAGCGGGAAGAACATCAGGCTTTTCCCAGCCTTGCACTTATTGTCGTGATCCGCATTTGGAATAGCCACTAAAGGTCTCTGAAACGATCTTACCTGGCCGAGTTACTGAAGGCTGACCCTCCAGAGCCGAGGTCCCGGGTTGGCGTTGCCCCCGCGTCTTGGGCGCCGGGACAATAAAACCCCTCGCTTCGCGGGCTTGGGGTTTGCAGGTTTGAGACGAGGTCTCGTGTAACTCAATCGGTCTGAGGCCGTGCACTCCGTGTGTACATTGCCGTCCTGGATCGTTAGAGCCTGGTTGCTGTTGTTACTTGTCATTTCTGTCATACTCGGAGCTTGTGCGTTAACGCGGGGCCACGCGGAACTGCTCACGGACGCATTAGCGATTACAATTCAAACTCTTAGAGAACCAAGCCCGGGTGGCATACGACTTGCGGTTCACTTGGAAAGGTATCGAATGAGAGGATTAGATGTGGGAATCCACAGTAGCACCTTTGGCTGAGTCACTTGGTGAGGAGTTTGAGGCCAGACCTCAGACTCCAGATTTGGCCTCTGCCCGTTCCTCGAGCCTCCAAGCTGCAGAGCTGCGAGACCAGCTGCGGGGCGGTCAGGTCCAGGCACTCGCCGCTGAAGGTCTCTCGGGATCGAGACGCAGCTTTCCATATCAGGCTCCAATCCAGCGGGCGTTTGGCGGCCATCGGGTCGACGACGTCACTGCTGTCGTGGGCGGGTCCGCCGAGAAGGCCACCGAAGCGCTGGGTGCAGAAGCCTATACACTGGGAAATCAAGTGGCGTTCGCTGAACCGCCCGACTTGTTTACTGCCGCACATGAGGCAGCCCACGTCGTTCAACAACGAGCAGGTGTCAGTGTCTCGGGCGGCGTCGGCAGCGAAAGAGATGGCTACGAAAGAAACGCTGACGCGGTAGCGGCGCGGGTTGTCGGCGGCCGGTCGGCGGCTGATCTGCTTCCGGGCCTATCTGGGGGCGGTGGCGCCGCTGCCGTACAGTTCAAGCCTAAACTCGACAAAATCGGCGACGCTTACAAAAAGTACGACAAGGTGAAGAAGACGGCGAAAGGCGCGTCGGCCAAGCGTGACGCGATCAATCTCGCCAGCCTGATGACGGTTTCAAACGCCTCCCTCTATCAACTCCCGGCTGATTATGATGCGAGCGCCCAACTGCCAATGGTCCTCAGCCATGCTCTAGTGGTGAGCACCGACCTGCCCAAAGCGATAGCGACAAAGCTGGTTTTAGAGGCGATGGCGCTCAGAGTCTGCCAAGAGTTCGGAGTCTCGAAAACCGCGAAGACAGGTGGAAAGAGCTTCAAACAGTGGCAGGCAAGTATACAGAAGAGCATCAAGCGGGGCTCGCCGACCTGGGCCAAGAAACCCACCGCCCAGGGTACTGTGACACTCGGTATCAACCTCGCCTCGTTGCCTGAACTGCCACCACCACCCAAGCATATTGTCGAGAAGCTGGTTCAGGCGGAGGCTCGCCAGGTCGTCCAAACTGACATCACCAACAAACGCAACTTCGTCAGCTTCTACGCCAAGAATCGGGACATGAAGGAGAAACTCTCCGCCTTCTGGAACGCCAGCCCCAGTGTCCGCACCCAGCTGTTTCAGCAGTTCGTGTCCAAGGATCCGCACAAACTGTTCGGCAAAGTCGAAGTGCAGGCGGTCGCGTTGGCCAACTCGAAAGGGCTGGTCACGAAACTGATGCAGAAGAAGTCTCAGAAGAGCGCCCGAACGAAACTGCGCACACTGCTTTCGGGATTGGTCAAACCCATGCGAGGGCGGTTCCTGACAAGCTTGATCCAACAGGGGGAACCCAGCTGGTGGGTTAAGCTGTTGGCAAAAATGAATAGCACTAAGCTGCCCGACCACTTGATGATCGAAACCGAGGTGAGGAAGGAGCTGGCTGGCAAGAGGCCCCAAGAGTACCTCCCGTCGACTGCCAAAGAGGCAAACAAGTGCAAGGCGACAGCTGCTAAGGCCACACCGACCAACCACTTCTATTTTCGGAAGGAAGTGCGCAAGAAGAGCGGCGTTGTCTTCAAATACGTACCCGTCAGAGTCTGCGGTCACGATCCACACAACACGTACTTCATGTTGGAGAATCGCATCTTTGCCCAGAAGAAGGCTCACTTCAAAGCGGATGTAAAGAATGCGGCCAAGTTCAAGAAACCCTCTGATCTCAAGGACCTAGGGGACTGGTTGAAGGACTTTTACGACAAGTGGAACACCCCAACGGACATGTTGGTCCAGGCCTACTCGAAGCAGATTCTGTCGCAGCAGAAGGCGATTATGGCGGCGATCAAGGCCATCAAGGGCTACAACTTGCCCAAGACGGCCCAACTTTTGACGGACAACTTCCCCAGACTGACCTTCCAGTGGACTGACTTGTTGAATCCCCTGGGGGCTGCGAAGGAGAAAATCGCCAAGTATATGACGGGCGTTCGCGATCACGACAAGTTGGGCGAGTGCGCGGCAAACGTGTCCGTCATTCTGGCTGGCTTGAGCGCCAAAAAGCCCCAAGCAGCCTACAAAAAACTCGCCGGAAACTCTGCCTACCAGGCCGCTATCAAAGAGCTGAAGGCCAACAACGGGACTCATCAAAAACTGGGCATGTTGATCGAGCGGATCAGCGCCGGAACCAAGGCCGTCTCGCTTATTCTGAACCCGCAGCGACGGGCCAACGTGGCCAAAGATCTGATGCGATCCGAGTATTTTGGAAGCGCAAAGGCCAACAAACCGAACAAGGTCACCGATTCATTTTCAGTCGTACGGACGCCGAGCGGCAAGCGGCGGAAGTGGTCGAAGAAGAAGGGGGCGCCGCCCGTCGGAATGCGGCGAGCCAGCAATGGAGAGTTGATTCTCAATCATCGCACACATGTCGTGATACTGAGCGTGAAAGGCAAAGATGTGCGGGTCGCCCCTTGCACCAAGGACGGTATCCGCCTGCGACAGACTGGCTGGGACAACATCTACACCCGGAAATCGAACCTCACGGCTGTCCGGCCATAGCCGCTACGCGTTCGGGGTCGGTTCCTTCGGCAGTCAGCCGCGCCGTAGATTTCTGCTTGCGTCGTTTGCAACCCCCGCCTTAACTTCTGCGAGGCTAGGCCGATAAGCGAGACGGTGTGCTCGTGAACCCTTGATGCCAATCGAGCGACACGCTCACCGACAACCGTTGGAGTCCCGTATGTCCCGAGATCGAAAAGACGACCGCTCATCTGGCTCGTCCGACGTCGATCGAACGAACGAGTCTGCCCAGAGGGTCCAGTTCAGGAGAGGACTTGCGGACCTGCCCTACCAGGAGCAGTTGAAAGAGATCGCGCCCTCGATGCCCGTCCAAATGCCAGTTCAGATGCCAGTTCAGATGATGGGAGGCGCACCAGTCGTACAGATGATTGCATCCCAGACTGCACTCACCGTCACACCGGAACAGAAAGCCACGCTCGACGGCAAGGTCTGCTTTGATTCGGTCGCGTACTGCCTTGCACTCGATGAGGCAATCACGATGGATCAATACAACGCTTGGGGGGCCAGCAACGCAGCGGCCATCGTGAACCTCGTTGGCACCGGCGATAACCTCGCCGCTGCCGCAGACATTGGTGCCGACAACATCGTTGGTATCTTCAGGCGGACTGCCCAAGACGGTGAGCTCATGTTGAGTCATGTCATGCTGTCACTTGGCGGTGGACTGTGCATCGGTACCAACAACGGTTGCATCGGCGGAACCGCCGATTGGTCTGTCCAGGTTCTCAGCGACCTACTCGACTGGCCGGCCGAAGGCGGAAACCCGAGCGTCACGGGAGAAGAAGAAGCACCGGATTGGGCCCGGGAACGTCACGTATACTATCGCTCGGTCGATGACGCCGCCGGTACATTCTGAAAATCTCCGGTCCTTCGATCCACCGAAAACGGAATAGCACCTTCAAATCGGGGCGTCATGTACCGGGTCGTCTGAAGCTCATCGACCTCCACCGTCAGGTCACCACGTCTTAGGATTGCGCACAGGACAGCGTGAAACTGTAGCGTCGCCAAGTGCTCACCGATGCACTTCCGGGGCCCCTTCAAAAACGGGACGTAGCTGTATGGTGTCTCGGGCGTTTTGCCGTCTGCCCATCGGGTTGGATCGAAGCGCTCACCGTGGGCCCAGAAGTCTGGATGGTGATGGAGCGCATGCAGAAGAATCAGGATGTCTTTTCCCGCGGGAATCTCACCGCCCTCGAAGGGAATGGGCTCCCCTGATTTCCGAGCCGCTCCCATGGTAACCGGATAGCAGCGCAGCACCTCGGACTTAAAATGAGCGGCGTCGCTGAGATTTGCGAAATCTGTCCGCTCTAAGAACATTCTGTCACCCAGAACACGCTCGTAGTCTCTACGGACACGCTCTGTCCATTCTGGACTTTTCGCCAGCTCAACGAGGGCGCACACGATAGCGTAGTTGATCGCGTCATAGGCGTAGAACAGATGGCACTGTTCGGCGGCGACATCTTCGAGCGTAAGACCCGCTGCCTGTAGTTGTGATATCCAACTGACGGCATCAGCCCGTTGAAACCCGCCCTCGATAAGCGCCTCGATCAGTTCCCCAACTCGTTTGACTGATCTGGTCTGAGCCCGTCGACTCTTGAGTACGAAGAATATCTTGGTCGCGCCGACCAGCGCATCATCTAGGCGGTTCTTTGGGTCGTCCAGACGGGTCTTCCAAGCCTCCAATTCGGCTTCGAGCTCTCTTGCAAGTGGCTCGTCTGGATCGAGCTTGAAACCAAATAGGGACAGGCAGTCAAACCCCAGTGCCGAGACCGCTTGGAAAAGGTCAGGCTGCGAGCCCCCTTGCGTCCACCTATCACAGTGAGCGGTCGCTGTTTCGTGGAACGCTCTCGCGAATCCATCAACGTGGCTGCGTGCGAAGACCGGCATCAGGGCCGTCAGTCGCACTGTCCACGGCTCTCTATCTAAAAAGAGAATGCCTTCGAGACCCGGCACTGCCTGGGCGAAGGTGCGATGAATCTTGGCGCGCTCTTCACAGTGGGAGCGTTGCATGAGCAGCGCCTCGACCATCTCGGGATCGCACGTCGCAGTAACTCCCGGTTTCAGTGCAAAGGTCTTTCCGTACTTCAGCGCAAGATCGAGCCAGGCTGCGCGTCGGCGCGAGTTGAGCAAGCCCGCCAGTTCTCTTCGAGATGGTCCTCTTAAGCGCATTGGCCTTGTTCTCCGAACGCTGCGTCGATTTGGACACTGTATTGTAGCCGGCGCGTGCAAGGAAGGCTGTCGTAGGGCGGCCCTGCAGGGGATTTAGACAGTTCGGATTGAAATCTCTCACTCCTGTTGTTGGCTTTACTGTGAATGAGCGGTCGGCTGTCTAGGAAAGATGAATGGACAGCACACGTGAGGATACATCTTGGCGGTTCTGGGTACCCGGCTTCCCGGTGGTCGCGGCATTGGTTCTTGGTTACTTCGCCGTCACGGGCTTCATGATATCCTTCAGCTTCTACGGCCCATGGGCTGGGTTGGGTGCCCATCAGAGCCCCCCGGTGAGTCAACTTGTCGGGACCCTTTGGGTTCTGCTGCTCATCGGGACGCTCGTGGCCTCACGACGCATCTTCCGAGCAGATTGGTCGAGCAGCAAGAGCAGCCCATTGACGATACCCGTAGCTCTACTGGTATTCGAGGGGGCAGCTTGGGCGGCCTTTCTCTACCTGTATCACTCCGGCAAACACCTGATGATTGTGGATGACAGGGGCCCGTTCGGCGCCTCGATGGGTGAGAGCGCGATGAAGGCGAGCTACCTTAGTCGATTGATTCTTGCCTCCATGATACCGGCCGTTTTTACGGCGGGTCTGGGCGCTTGTCTATCTGGGTTGCGTCGGCAGGTCTGGCTCCCTTACGTCATCGGCCTCATTGGAGGAGTCCTTTGGATCTGGTTCTACCTCGGGGTCAGTGGCTCCCGCCCCTACTACTACTGAGAACGGGTAGGTCCCTTGGGTCTGTCACCGACCCCCGGTGGCCTTCTGACGGGTCAGGGCGGAGCGAAAAGATTTCTCGACATAGGCGGGAGCCATGTAGCCGAGCGCTTTGTACTGAATGAACAGTTTGCCTATTCGCTCCTCCTGTCTGGCCATAGAGGCTCGGTCGGAGCGGTGCACTTTGCCCGTCGCCAAGGACTCGCCCAGGCCGACTAACGAGCCGAGGAAATCGGACCAGCTGCCCAACGCTTTAACGGTCTCGCCCGCCGCGCTGGAACCAGCCGCGGCGATGATGTTTGGCACGTAGTTCGAGAGGAGCTCGGCGACGGCATAACCGGCCGCCTGCCCCTTGCTGTAGCCCTCACCCATTTTGCCCAGACCGGCTACGAAACCACTCAACCCCGCACCCACACCCACTACTAGGAGCTTGATGTCCCCGATGCCGAGTATCTTCTCGAGGCCCTCGAACAATTGGATCGTGTCCCCTGCAAGGGTGCCTGCGCCCCCGGCGGTTTGTTTGCCCCTGCTCGAGCCACCCTTGGGCCCTCCCATCGAGGCGCGAAAGATGTAGCTCACGAGTACTTCGGCGAGACCACCTGGCGACAACACGGTGGCAATGGGCTGTGCCGCTCGCGCGATTTGCAGGGCGAGGTGGACGCGGTCGGCGCTCGAGAGCCTGCCTCCGCGGGCCTTCTTATGAACGGCGGCGACGGCCGTAGTGATCCCGCTGACGACCTGAGCGTAGAGCTCGGCTACTTCGGTCACCATGGGAGATGCCTCGACCCGCTCCTCCTGACTCGCTTCCGCTTCCGTGTCCAGTTCGATTGTGAGCTTTCCCAGGGCCTCGTAGGTCTCGGCCTGTCTGTTGAGTGCCAAACATTTGCGGGCGTCCTCCAGTGCCATCTCAGCACGACTCAGGTCGGCGGTCCGATTGGTGGCTTTGACTCGGGCGATGTGCTTGGCCAGTTCGTTCACAGAGTCGGGATGAACCAGGTCAGCCGACTGGCGGGGCCCGGGTCCGACTTCCTGAATTAGGAGACGAATCTGGTCCATGTCGCGGTTTCCACCCGACCGGCTACTTCCTGCCCGGCCAGAAACAAGGCTCTGAGCCTCGTTACTTTGACCACGCGCCGAAGCGCTCGCCCCTCGGGTGGTGGTCCCGGTTGGTCCGACGCCGGCGCGTCGCGCTGGAGCGGTATCTTTCCTTCGTGCTGGACGGCGTGTTCTCTGGCGCATCTCGTGTCCTTCGTTCCGGGCCTCGAAGAACTGTACGGACCAGCTCGCAGATCGGATTTGCGGCTGTTTGAATCGGCGAGAGCGTGTGAATCTTCTGGGCGTACGTGCGTCCCAAACTGATATGCGATTCCTACTCTTCAGTTTGGTTGTGTCGATTTTCGGTCAGGTGGGTTGTGGACACATCAGCGGGTCACAGTCGTCAGTCCCGTCGATCGAGGGACAGCGGGGCCAGATTGAGCGGGCCGCCCTCGAGCGCCGCATACATCAACTCGTCAACGAGGCCAGACGGGAGCGGGGTCTTTCGGCGCTCGGTTGGAATGATGCGATCCGTCCCATCGCCCGAGGACACAGCGACCACATGGCGCGGCGCGGCTACTTTGCCCATCGTTCTCCCAACGGCGACGAGGTTGATGATCGCTACAGACAAGGAGGCTTCGAGTGCGCCGTCTCGATCGGTCGAGGGCGCTATCTCACTGGCGGAGAGAATCTCTTCTACTCTCATGTGGTCCGGCAATGGAGGACTCGGCGAGGCCACGATCCAGTGCCTCACCGACGACACAGCCTCGACAGTTTCGCACGAGCAACGGTAAACGGTTGGCTCGACAGCCGCTCACATCGCCGGAATATGCTCAATCGGCACTGGCGGAACCAGGCGATCGGAGTTCACATCGCTTCCGATGGCCAAATCTGGGTCACACAGAATTTCTGTTGAGTTGGACCGAGTTGGTCGTTTCGCGAAGTAGTTGAGTTCCCGCGACAACAGGTCCGGACGCGGACCCAGCACGAGTTCGAGAAGGAGACTATCGGCAGGCTGGACGCAGATGGCGGTTGAAGAACCGAACCCGATTGATAGCCAGACCGCGTGTCAGCTCGGGGTCACCGATCAAATGGGTAGCACCCGACAGGGGCAACACGGTGTGGGGCCGTCCGGCCCTTAGCAAGGCGTCGGACAAGCGGGCCGTGTGAGTGAAGTAGACGTTGTCGTCTGAGGTTCCATGGATGAGCAGAAGCGGACGTTCCAGCCGTGCCGCGTGGGTGAGGGCTGAGCTGCGGTCGTACCCCTCAACGTTGTCCTGGGGTAGCCCCATATAGTGTTCGGTGTAGTGGGTGTCGTACTCTCGCCACTCGGTGACAGGTGCACCAGCCACTGCGACGTGGAAGACGTCCGGCCTGAGCAACACAGCCATCGTGGCCATATAGCCGCCAAACGACCATCCATAGATCCCGACCCGTGACAGATCCATCGCGTCGAAGCGCTCCCCGAGCGCTTGCAGGGCGGTGACTTGATCCTCGAGGGCCGCGTCGATGAAGTTACCAGCGATGGCTCGCTCCCACTCAGCGCCCCGACCAGTCGTACCTCGGCCATCGATACTGACAACGATGTATCCCTGGTCGGCGATCCACTGCTCCGAGAGGTAGTGTCGAGCCGACGCTCGCACAACGCGAATACTGGGTCCTCCATAAACTGAAACCAGGACCGGGTAGCGGCGGCCTTCCTGGAAGTTGCGCGGGCGAATGATGGCTGTTCGAAACTGCCGCTCTCCGACCGTTGCCAATACGAGGTCCGGAAGAAACGGTGGCTGCTCTCCAGCTGATGTGAGGGCGCCGACTCGTTGCTCTCCGCTGTGAACAATCCACTCGCTGTCTCCTTGAAACGGACGGCGACGCTCAACCCAGGTCTCGCCATCATCTCCGATCACAGCGCTGTGTACACCGGCACCGCTGACCATCGCCTCGAGAGCCTCTGAATTCGGACTGTCGTTGTTTGAATCAAGGGGAAGACGGAAGACCTGGGTTTCGATCGGATCGACACCACCGCGGATCCAAACCAATCGGCGGGCTTCGTCGACGTGCAACAGGCCGTCGTACACGAAATCGAGCGGCGTCAGTTCGCCCACCAACTCGCCATCAGCATCGCGTAGCTCGAGCTGCCAGGCACCTCGACGCTCGGTCGTCCACAGAAACGCGCTTCCGTCATCCAGCCAACGGGGAACCTGTTGATCGAGATTAACCCAATGGGCGTCGGTTTCGGTATGCAAGACCCGGGTTTCACCGGTCTCTGGATCGGCCGCCAAGATACGAACCTCGTCCTGGGCTCGGTTCTGTACCACCACGGTCAGTGGCGCATTCGGACTCCAGCGAACCGTCGCCAGATAGGGGAATGCCTCCTGATCCCATTCGATCCACCTCGTCTCGCCACCATCGGCTGAGATAACGCCGAGTCGACTCGCTGGGTTTTGGGTTCCAGCTCGCGGAAAGTAAGACTCGTGGGGCTGAGCCGTCGGGTCGGCTGGATCGTGGGCGTACAAGCGCTCGACATCGGTCGTGTCGGTTTCCTCGTAGGCGAGCTGTGTCCCGTCAGGCGACCACCAATAGCCCGCGTAGCGAAGCATTTCCTCTTGGGCAATAAAACCCGGAAGACCGTTGGTGAGGTGCTCGGCTGCCGTCTCGGTCAGTCGTCGCTCATGGCTACCAGCGATGTTGAAAACGTATAGGTCGCTGTCGACCACGTAGGCTACGTCCTCTCCTGTTGGCGACAACCTAGCGTCGTTGGGATAGCCAGCCTCGGTCTGTAGTTCCACAACAGTGCCATCGTCGTGTTTCACGTGAAACAGCCGTCCCGACAGAGGCACGAGAATGTGGCTCCCGTCCCTGGACAGTTGATATGAGGCGATTCCGCTAGCCACAGAACGCAACCGCTCTCGGCGTTCGCGTTCCTCCTCAGAAAGCTCGGCTGTTTCACCCATCAAGACCTGGTCAGCCGTGAGTAGAACCCGCTCTTCTCCGGATTCTAGGTCGAAACTGTATAGCGTCTGCGTGAAGTCGCGCGCGGTCGCACGCAGGAATAGGACCTCGGATCCGTCTGGAGTTGGCCTGATCGATGACGGCATACCCAACCAAAAACCGTAGGTCGCGGCGTAATGCTCGAGGAAATCGAGCTCTGCAATCTCGCATTCCTGACCGATGTCTGGTGTTGTGGGGTCTGCTGGGGCGAGCGTATTGGGACTGACAACCGGTGAAGCCGAGCACGCGGACAACATGAAAGCGGACAGCACCGCTACAGCAAGACACCCTTTCGAGGACATGGTTCGATCTCCGGCGTTGAAGCTGATCCGATGCCTGCTATAGCGTGTGCGGGCGAAACCCACCACTGATTTCTCGTTGCCACCGGAATGAAACCCAACTCTCGTTGTTGTGGTTTGTACCCGACCGCAGCGGAGTACCCTTTGCGACCGTCACGGATAACAATTTCCGCAATAATCCTTGGTATCTACGTGATCGGTAGTGGGGTTGTACGCGGCGAAGGGTCGGCCATCGTTGGATCGGCCCAGACCCGATCGGCGTTGGACGGCCCAGCGGCGGCTGCTACCGATCTACCTGAACTTTGGGGAGCTATGGAGTGTATCGTGAGTGGTGGCCAGTCTACAGCTCCCGAGATTCGAGTCCAGTACGGGGCTTTCCATCGCCTGAACAACGCGATGTCCTATGCTTCTCAGCTCTCCACAAGAGGAGTGAGGGCTGATGCAGCATCGATGTTCACTCCAGCCCACCTAATCTGCTCTGGAGAATGCTGGGAGATGTATGTCGTGGTGTCCGAGGAGGCCTTCGACTCGGTGAGGAGCGCCCAAGATGCCTGCGACGAGGCAGCCGTAAAGGGCCTGTCTTGCTTTGTAAGGGAATGGCTGAGCCACCTATGAGACGACCTCGTCGGTGTTTGCCGAGTACACACTACCGACGACGTTCACTGGGTGGCGCTGTTCAATGCCCGAGCACTCGACTCGGGCCGGGGTCTAGCACTCGAGAAAGCCATGTGGGCCGCCTACGGATCTATCGCGGATTTTCCCGACTACGACCTGTTCGAGCGCTACTAGATGTCGCGAATCCCACGCCGGAAGGTACTGGGCTGGTAGACCCCAGGTCGCTAGTTAGAATCCGGGATCGGTGCGCTCATCACGACACGAAAGCCAATGCGCACCGACGGCACGCCTGCCGGTGTCCGAGCGCGAGCCGCACCTCGGATGCTCGGCACGGTTGAATCCCATGACCCGCCGCGATGCACGAAATGATGATTGTTGGCGGTTGGGACTTCACCGGGGTGGGGGTCGACCACAGCGCCACCGGGATAGTCGCCGTTCGGCTCCCAAACCCACTCGCTGAGGTTACCCGACATATCGTAGAGGCCCCAGATATTGGGTTCGAGGGTACCCATCGCCACCGGACCATCCCCGGACGATTCGCAATAGCGTGCGATCAAGTTGGCATTGGCGTCATTACAGCTCACGCCCAAAGCGTCGCCATTGTAGAAAGCGGTGTCGGTTGTCGCACGGTAGGCATACTCCCACTCGGCTTCGGTTGGCAGACGATATCCGGGGCATGTGTAGGGGTTTTGGGCTGTGGTCAGGACGGTCGCGCCCGGACAACTCAGGGAACCCTGAGCTGCGTTTCCACTGCAATTCTCCAGTGGCGGCAGCTCGTAGCATGGTGTGTCGCCAGATATGCTGTTGATGTAGGCGATCGCCGACCACAACGAGACCATGTTGATCGGACAGTCTTCGCTACCCACACAGTCCTTGAAACTGGTGTTCGCGTTGCCCATCTCAGCCCGCCAGTCTGCCTCGGAGACTTCGAAGCGCGACATGAAGAACCCGTGAGTCAGTGTGACATGGTGAAGCACTTCTTCGTCTCGGCGTTGGAATTCAGTGCCGGGAGAGCCCATGTTGAAGTCCCCGGGCGGAATGTAATCGAATTCCGGCGGTGCGCAGATGCCTCGACTGCAGTTGTCTGAGACACAGGCTTCGTCGGCTGGGCACTCGTCTCCAGTGGGAACCGTGTGGTCCAGGCACACGTCCCCTAGACACCCGCTGACATCGCAGTCGTCGATAATCTCATACCGTGTATCGTCACCACAGATTTGGATATGCCCCTCAACGCAGACCGGATCGGAGCCGGGTTCGAGGTCGCCGAGGTCGTCGTTGCAGTCGTCGTCATTGGGCACAAAACCGGGCACGTCAGTGCAGGAGCTGACTGGATCCGATTCCCAGCCGTCGCCGGTCCCGTCCAGATCACGGTCTGGCCAATAGTCGGTGGCATCCGTGTCGCCCACGCAATCAACCGCCTCTGTGCCGTCACAGGTGACGACTCCGTCCGCGCACTCACCACATTCGGCGTCGACTACTGCTCCAAGGTCGTCACATCCCCCACACGCGTTGCCGGCCGTGTCGCCGCTGCACTCCACCGTGTTCAAGGTGGCGCAGTAGAGGTAGTCGAGGTCGCATTTGCCGCAGGCATCGCCTGGCGCCTCAGTCAGGGTGTCACAGCCACCACAATCGTTGACCGCATCGTCACCCATATCGTCTTCGCAGGTGACTGATTCTTTGTTTTCGTGGCATGCCCAGGTACCAGAGTCACATGTCCCACAGGCCGTTTCAGGGACCGCTTGGAGAGGAGCGCACCCGCCGCAGCCGTTCAGCGCATCGGCGCCCTCGTCGTCGTCGCAGCGCAGCGTCCCGTCGTCTGTGCAGGCATAAGTTCCCGTTCCGCACGTGCCGCAAGCGCCGCCATCGAATCCAGGCAAGTCGCCGCATCCACCACATTCGTTGGCCGCTGTGTCACCGCTGCAGGCCAGTGAATTCAGGCCATCGCAATAGAGGCGGTCCAGGTCGCAACGACCGCAGGCGTCGCCCAGTGTGTCGTCGAGTTGGTCGCATCCACCGCAATCGTTCACGGCGGCCTCACCCTGGTCGCCTTCGCATGAGACCGCATCAGTTCCGTCGCATGCCCACTCGCCTGTTCCGCAGGTACCGCAGGACGTTTCAGGTTCGTTCGCGAGTGTATTACAGCCGCCGCAGCTGTTCAGTGCGGCCTCTCCCAGATCGCCCGAACAGGCCAACGCGCCGCTATCGCAGACAAACTCGCCGGAGCCGCAGGTGCCGCACGAGTCGTCGACGGCTGCAGGCAAGGAGATGCAGGTCCCACACTCATTCTCAGCGGCCTCACCCAGGTCTCCCTCGCACTCCACCGAGCCGTCATCCTGACACACATAGGTCCCCGAACCGCAGCGACCGCAAGACGTTTCAGGCTCGGCTCGAAGGGTGCCGCAGCCGCCGCAGGCATTGGTCAGTTCGCTGTCGCTGTCTGAACAGACCACATCCTCTTCGCCGTCGCAGACAAAGGACCCGCCCGCACATTCGCCACACGGCGTCCCGAGAGCTGGCGAGAGCACGGCGCAGCCACCGCACTCGTTCAACACCTCATCACCCAGGTCACCGAAACACTCAGTTGTCCCCTCTTCTGTACACGACCAACGACCAGTGTCGCAGGTACCGCAAGGGGTCCCAACGTCGTTTTCGACCTCGGTGCACGTACCGCAATATTGCGGTTGGGTGACGTCTGTCTCACACCCATCCTCGTACTCCCCATTGCAGTCGGCAAAACCGGCCACACATTCAGCGATCCCGCACAGGCCGGCTTCGCAGCCCGCAAACCCGTTCTCGGCCCCGCAGTTTAGCTGGCAGCCACCGCAATTCTCTGGATCCCGATAGAAATCGGTTCCGGATGGGCACGCTTCGCATGTTCCGTCTGATGGCACGCAGAGAAACTGGTCGAGATCGTTCCGAGTGAAGGTCTCGCACTGGGCGCCCGACGGGCAATGCCCACCGTCGGTGCAGCGTGGGGCGCACCACATTCCGTTGTCGGTCTCGACGCAGAACCCCTCTTCGCCGTCGGCAGCACAATCGGTGTCTTCCTCGCAAGGTTGGCAATAGGGATAGTCCTCACCGAGGCAACGCCAAGCCACAGCGCCCTCGTCGTCGTCTCCCAGCAGGGGATAGCAATCGAACCCGGTGCGGCACCAGCCCGCGCACTCCTCGCTACAGACGCCTTTGTCGACGCCGTCGTCGCTCAGGCAGATTCCACTTTCGCAATCGACGCCCGAAAGACAGTCCTCTCCGGGCAAGAGCGACATTACGGGCGAGTCATTGGAGTCGCCGGTTCCGGTCGCTATGTCTCCATCCGATGCGCTGTCGGTCAGGTCGCTGTTTGTGCCGCGGTCGAGTCGGGTGCGTGCGTCTGCCTCTCCGATCTGCCCGGCCCCGGGCGCTACATCGTCTGAACAACCAGAGACGACTAGCCCCAGTATGATTCCGGCGAACAGATGAATACCGCGCATACCCCGTCTCCCACTTGGTTCTGTAGTGCTTTTGCCCTCTTATGCCATCGGCGCAAAGCGGTTCTGTCGTGATAATTTGAATGGAAAAACCGAAATCACTGGTCGGGTCTAACCTGCCCTCAATAGGGGGGATCGATGAGGTCGCAGCCCTCCTGCTCGAGGATCAAGAGCTCGACCCGGCGGTTGCGTGCGCGGCCCTCGCCAGTGTCATTGGTATCGATTGCCACGTCCTCGCCGTAGCCCTGAGGAACGAGACGCTCGGCATCGATTCCTCGCTCGACCAGCGCGTTGACAACCGATTCGGCTCGACGCTGCGATAGCCGGCGATTGGCCCGCGCTCGGCCCCGACTGTCGGTGTGACCTTCGATTCGAATTCGCAGGATGTCTTCGTTGCTCGAAAGGAGCGAGGCGACTGCATCGATCAGACCGTAGGACTCCTCCTTGATGACGTCTGAGCCCGTGTCGAAATACACGCTGTCCTCGAGCTCGATTCGGTCGCATGCGGTGAGAATCAAAGGCGGATCGTCGGGACATCCGTCGTCGTCTTCGTAGTTGTTGACGATCTCGCGCTGCATTGGACAGGTGTCGACCGCATCTGCGAAGCCATCCCCGTCGTTGTCCGGGTCCGGACAACCATCGCTGTCGAGGAACTGGTCCAGATCCTCTGCTTCGAGTGGACATTCGTCGTCTGTATCAAAGACCGTGTCGCCGTCGTTGTCGGGATCCGGACAGCCGTCCTCATCCAACCATTCATCCAGATCCTCGCGATCCCAGGGACA
>CAZDBH010000031.1:0-4398 GCA_964503485.1 uncultured Bradymonadales bacterium
TAAAAGCTAACGGCTGGAGTCCGGGGCGTTATACGCGACGGGCTCCTAGCCACCGATCAGTCTGCACACGCCAGAGCCCTACCCCGCAGACCTCCTTTCGGGTTTTGTTCTGTAGAATATTCTCCACATTCTCGATACAAATCGTCCCGTCGTAGTAGACTATTCTACAGTCGGGCGAGGTTTCGTTGAAAGACTCCGCACTTGGCCGAATCCCACTGTCGCTTGGTTCGCCTCGCATGACCTCATTGGGAGCCAAGGAGGGAGCGCCTGGAGAGACCGAACTCGGGCTGAGGCTTCAACCGGATCGAAGTTGGCGCATCGATTGCACTGTAGGATCCAAGAGGGTACGAGGATGGAGCGAAAGTGACCGCTACGAAGAGACAAACTGGCTATTGGGTCGCCCTGTTCATGGTCGCGGCCATACTCGCCATACCATCCCAGTCGGACGCGCAGGACCCCACTCAGGATCCTTCGGGCACGCTGGAAGACCTCGTGATCGAGGCCGTCGAAGCTTACCCCGACCTGAGCGCTCAGTGGTCCGAAGTGGATGCCCTCAGGACTCGCGAAGAGCAGGTCTCGCAGCCGTTCGACCCGATGGTTGGACTGACCATCATGAACGTTCCGATCGATTCCTTCGCGTTCACCGAACACGGGATGACCGGCATACAGGTAGGCGCCCGCCAGCGCTTCTACTGGCCGGGAACACTCGACGCCCGCGCTGAAGCGGCTCGAGCAGTCGCAGACGCGCAGGCAGCGGCGATTCCCGAACGGGTAATCCGGCTTTGGATAGAATCGGTCGAGCCCTACTACCAGATTGTGGCGTACGATCGAGCCACCGATGTCCTCGATCAGCAGCTCGAGGCCTTCAACACCCTGAGAGACGGGGCTCGAGGTCGATACGAAGCTCGAATCGTGCCCCTCACGGATGTGCTGAGAGTCGAGACAGAGATCAATCGACTCAGAGAGGTCACGCTCGGAATTCAGAGCTCTCGTCGGACTGCCGTGGCCCAACTAAATGGGCTGCTGAACCGCGATAGCGGCAGCGTCGTCGTCACCTATTCGCCCCGGAGGGAGTACGTCCCTCTGACTGAATCAACCGAGGATTGGGTCAGTCAGGCGATCGAGACCCGGCCGGCATTCGAAGCATTGCGTCAGAGGCAGCGGGCCATCTACAGCCAAATTGCGGCCGCGAACTCGGCTGGAAATCCAAGTTGGGAGATTGGCGTCGCCTATTCGGCTCGTTTTCAGGAGCCGCCTGTTGGCAGCGATCTTCTCAGTCTCTCACTTGGGATTAACCTCCCGTTCTTTTCATCCAACGCCGCGGAGGCAGAGGTGGACGAACTCGAGGCACGGAGCCTCGGGAGCGACTTCGATCGGGACGAACTGTTGCGACAGCTTCGCAGTCAGATCGCAGTTCGTGTCGAGTCAGCTCTGGGGATAGAGGACCAGATTCGCGCGATTGAGGATGAGCTGATCCCAAGTATCGAGAGCGTGTACGAGGCGGCTGTGTCGCACTACTCATCGAGTCACACCAACATCGAAGCACTGATTCAGATCCAAGTCCGCCTGCTCCAACTGGAGCTCGTGCGGGCGCGACTGGTGTGCCAGCACGATATGCAACGAGCCTACCTACGGGCGATTGCAGCCGATTCTGCCGCGATCCTGGACGTCGCGAGGAGCGAACAATGAGCCCAGAGCAAGAGAATGGTGGCGACGGAAAACGGCCCGTTCCCAAGGCGCCAGCCGCGACCGACCCCGAGCGAACCGATTCGAGCGCTACCGCTGCCGACACCCCAAACCCAGAGTCGGTCCGATTGTCACCGGCCGTCGCGATCCTGATTGGGATGTCTCTTGCCCTGCTCGGCGTCTTGGCGTGGGGGAAGCTGCAACCCGTCTTCAGTGCGGGCGAAGGCAGTGGGCACGAAACAGAGGAACAAGAGGCTGAGGCTCTATGGCTATGTCCAATGCACCCCGCTGTCACGTCCGATCAAGCTGGTGCGTGCTCGGTATGTGGCATGGATCTGGTTCTGAGGCAAAACAACACGGGTCTCGACCCGGTGGAGCTCGCCCGTTTGGGTCGAGTCGCCATCAGCCCAGTGGAGCGCGTACTGGCGAACGTGGCGCCCGTTCCGGTAGGGCGGACCGATCTGGTGAGCGAGCTGCGAGCTTTTGGCCGGGTGGTCTACGACGAGACGTCGTACGCAACCATTCCGGCCTGGGTCGGCGGCCGAGTGGAACGCCTCTATGTGGAAGAGACGGGTACGGACGTCGAGCGGGGGCAGCGCCTACTCTCGATCTACAGCCCCGAGTTGTTGGCGGCCCAGGAGGAGTACCTCGTGATCATCCACTCGGGGACCTACTCAGAGAGCCTCGTCGAGCCTGCTGAGCGCCGACTTCGTCTTTTGGGAATGAGCAGCCGCCAGATTCGTCGGCTTTCCGAGCGCGGACAAACAACCGACACCATCACCGTTTATGCCCCAGCGGAGGGGACAGTCATCGAGCGCTTGGTTCAAGAGGGCCAATACGTGACCGAAGGTCAGCCGCTGGTCCGGTTGGCCGGGATGCAGAACATGTGGGTCGAGGCCGACATCTTTGAACAGGACGTGCCATTTATCTCCGAAGGAATGCAAGTTGATCTGATGCTGACGGCCTTTCCGAGTGAAACCTTCAGCGGCATCGTCACGTTGGTCTGGCCCTTCCTAGATACGGACACACGCACATTGAGGGTGCGTATCGAGTTTGAAGACCCGGACGCTCGCTTCCGGCCGGGAATGTACGCAACCGTTCGATTCTCGGCGGAGGTGGCGCACAACGTGGTTGCTGTACCGGCGGAAGCGGTGATCCGGACCGGTGAACGCAGCGTGGTCTACGTCGAAGTCGAGACGAATCTATTCGAGCGACGCATCGTCGAGGTCGGCTATCGAGCAGGGGACTTGTTCGAGATTCGGAGCGGCATCGAAGAAGGCGAACAGGTGATCGCTCGCGGTGGCTTCCTAATCGACAGCGAGGCCCAGTTGTACGCGGGTGGCTCGAGTCTCCATCACGAACACGTTGCTGAGCTCCAAGGTACGACTTCCGAGGAGCGAATCGAGGCCTTCTCGGACATACCCATCGGCGGGTTCTACTGCCCGACCGACCCGCGGGAGCAGGGCGATAGCGAGAGTCGATGCAGTGACAACAACATGCGCTTCGTACAGCGCGGGGAAACAACTGAATATGACGCTCGGGCCGACCCCATTTCGATGGTCCACGTGGGCGAGTGGTACTGCCCCATGGGCGTTGAATGGGTCACCGACGAAGCGGGACGCTGCCCCATTTGCCGGATGTTCCTCGAAGAAATGACGGGAGAGCCACCGGCCGACACGGGCGCAGCACCCGAGTCAGGCCAGAGTTTGGCCCTCCTTAGCGACCTTCCTGTGGGCCACTATTTCTGTCCCACCGACCTTGCCGAACATTCGGACGGGCCCGCCCGCTGCTCTGCCACTGGGATTCAGATGGTGCAGAACACGGAGGGCCTGGACTTCGATCCGACCGTCGATCCACTGACTTTTGTCCACGCGGGCGAATGGTATTGCCCCATGGGGGCGGAATGGGCGGCAGACGAACCCGGAAGCTGCCCGGTCTGTGGCATGCACCTAGTCGAGATGGAGGGTGGTGACCCACAGTGATCAAAGCCATCATCCAATATTGCATCGACAACAAGCTGATGGTCGTAGTCGGGGTCTGCCTGGTGATTATCTGGGGGTACGTCTCACTCAAACACACCCCGTTGGACGCGATTCCAGATCTTTCAGAGAACCAAGTGATCGTGCTCACTGATTGGCAGGGCAGGGCGCCCCAGGTGATCGAAGACCAGATCACTTACCCGCTGTCTGCCGCACTGCAGGGTATTCCTGGAGTGAAGGCGCTGAGGGCGACGAGTGCATTTGGATTCTCGATGATCTACGTCATCTTCGAAGATGGCATAGATCCCTACTGGGCCCAAGACCGGGTGCTGGTCAAGCTCAACTACGCACAGTCTCTACTGCCACCCGGGGTGGTTCCTCGCTTGGGACCCGACGGCACGGGGGTCGGCCACGTCTTCTGGTACACCCTAAAGAGCGATGCACACGACTTGGCCGAGTTGCGAGCGATGCAGGATTTCTACGTGCGCGCGCTCCTGCAACCCGTGGACGGCGTAGCCGAAGTCGCGAGCATCGGTGGCTTCGAGTGGCAGTATCAGGTCGACATCGACCCCAACGCGCTGCGGGCCTTCGACGTCTCGCTGATGCGTGTTCTGAGGGCGATTCGTGAGAGCAATATCGACGTCGGGGGGCGAATCCTCGAGATGACTGACGCCGAGTATTTCGTTCAGGGGTCGGGATACATCGAGTCGGTCGAAGACATTGAGCAGATCGT
>CAZDBH010000031.1:4408-32784 GCA_964503485.1 uncultured Bradymonadales bacterium
CCGAACCAGCGCCGAGGGGACCCCGGTCACGGTCGATGACGTGGCGGAGGTGCAACTTGGGGGAGACATTAGGCGCGGTTTGCTGGATGAGAACGGCGAGGGCGAGGTGGTGGGTGGCATCGTCGTCATGCGCTACAACGAGAACGCCCATGCGGTGATCGAACGGGTTCGGGAACGGCTCGAGGAGATCGAGGCGGGACTGCCAACCGGGGTGGTCGTCGAAATCGCCTACGACCGGTCCGACCTCATCGAAAGCGCAATCCACACGCTGAGGGACACGCTCACTGAAGAAGCGATTGTCGTGAGTGTGGTGGTGCTGGTCTTCTTGGCTCACATTGGGGCCGCTCTGGTTGTGATTCTGACCCTGCCACTGGCGGTGCTGATCGCGTTCATCTTCATGCGGAACGTCGGAGTTTCCAGCAACATCATGAGCTTGGGTGGGATCGCGATTGCGATTGGGGTGTTGGTCGACGCCTCGATTGTGATGGTCGAGAACTCGTACCGCCAACTGGCGGAGGCGCAGCGACGCGGTGAACTCATCGAAAGCGAGCGTTCTCTGAGTCGAACTGTGCTCGGTTTGCTGGAGTTCGTCGGTTGGTCGATCGCGTTTCTTATCGGAGTCTACTACATTGCAGAGTCCTTCGAGGTCGCCGAGGGTAGCGCTGCTGGGTTTCCCACGGGGCGATATATGGGGGGAGGCGCAGCCATCGCCGCGTTGCTCCGAGGCGTCTTTCTGCTGGCACGCTGGTCAGATGACTCGCCCGAAGAGAAGATGCGGCGCCACATCGTCGCTCGTGCCTCTCGGCAGGTTGGTCCGGCGATTTTCTTTTCGATGCTCATCATCATCACGAGTTTCGTTCCGGTCTTCATGCTCACCGGTCAGGAAGGGAAGCTCTTCACACCGCTGGCTTGGACGAAGACCTTCGCGATGCTGGGAGCGAGCATTCTCTCGATCACATTCGTCCCATTCCTGATGAGCTACGCGCTGCGCGGGCGCCTGCGGCCAGAACGCCAAAACCCGGTCGCCCGCCTGTGCATTTGGCTCTACACTCCGTTTCTGATGGCCGCCCTGAGATACCGCAAGACCGCGATCGTGGTCATCGTGGCCGGGGGTATGGGCGTAATCCCGCTCTTGACGGGTCTCGAGCTGGACTTGAACGGGGACGACGAGTCAGACCTGGTGGTGGAGGCAATTGGGAGCGAGTTCATGCCCGCCCTCGACGAGGGTTCACTGCTGTACATGCCGGTCACGCTGCCCAATGTGAGCATCAACGAGGCAAAGCGAATACTTCAGCTGACCGATCAGATCATCGCCGACTTCCCCGAGGTCGACTACGTGCTGGGCAAGGTGGGTCGAGCCGATACCGCGACCGACCCGGCACCCGTAGCAATGATCGAGACCATCATCTTACTCAAACCTCGGGACGAATGGCGGGACGGCATGACGCGGGCAACGCTGATCAGCGAACTCGACGCGGCCCTCCAGATACCAGGTCTGTCGAACGGTTGGACGATGCCGATTATCAATCGAATCAATATGCTGGCGACCGGAATTCGCACCGACCTGGGTGTGAAGTTCTTCGGCGATGACCTCGAAGTGTTGGGACAGCTTGCAATTCAGGCCGAGGAGATTCTCCGAGAGATACCAGGGGCGGTTGATCTCTACGCAGAGCGAGTAGTCGGCGGTCGCTACGTCGATATCTCGGTCGATCGAGCTGCGATCACGCGCTACGGCCTCAACGTCAACGACGTGCAGATGATCATCGAGACGGCGATCGGAGGGATGCCCCTCACTCAGACTGTCGAGGGCAGAGACCGGTTCGACGTGAGGGCCAGATATGGCCGCGATCTACGTGATAGCCCCGAGGACCTCGAGAACATTCTTGTGTCGGCCGGAAACGGCGTCCACATCCCCCTCGGTCAGATTGCAAACATCGAAGTGCTGGATGGGCCACCGGCGATCAACAGCGAAGACGGCATGCTGCGAAGCGTGGTTCTGCTCAACGTGCGAGGCCGGGACATGGGCTCCTTCATGGCTGAGGCCGAGGCCGCTCTCGAGGCGAATCTGGAGATGCCTCCCGGATATCCAGCACCGCGATGGAGTGGTCAATGGGAGAACCAGGTACGGGCCAAGGAGCGTCTGAAGTTACTGATTCCGATCGCGATTTTCGTAATCTTCATGTTTTTGTACATCACCTTCAAACGGGTGCAAGAGGCCTTGCTCGTGATGCTGGCAGTACCCTTTGCCCTGGTAGGAGGCGTTTACCTCCTCTACTTCATGGAGGTGAATTTCTCAGTAGCGGTTTGGGTCGGCTTCATCGCGCTGTTCGGGGTCGCAGTAGAGACGGGCGTGGTGATGGTGATCTACCTGCAGGAAGCGCTCGACAAGCGAATTCATCGTGGCAACCCGAGCCGCGAGGACGTTCTAAAGGCATGCGTCGAGGGAAGCGTCCTTCGTCTGAGGCCGAAACTCATGACGGCTGGCACAACGCTGATTGGCCTTACACCGATTTTGTGGGCGACCGGAACGGGATCGGACGTCATGCGTCCCATCGCGATTCCTATGGTCGGTGGCATGGTAACCAGCGTGATCGTAGTGCTCATCCTCACGCCAGTCCTCTTTTCGATGATGAAGATTCGAGAATTGCGCGCGAAGGGCCGGTTGGAGCCATCGGGCATGGCTCACTGACGAGTTGGAGGCGGAACCGTGGTGCAAACAGCAGTCAAACAGCCAGACAGTCTGGGCCGAGTCCAGCCGATTCGAGGTACGGCCCGGGACCCCCGACTGTGGGTGACCGTGGCTGTCATCATGGTCGTCCTGATCATGATGGGACACTACTGGACCGACCCGCGGCTGGTCGCTTTGCACAACATTTACCGTCGCCTCTGCTACATCCCGATCGTTCTCGCCGCTTTCGCCTATGGCTACCGAGGCGGCCTGATTACGGCCGCCGCTGCCTGTCTCGCCTACGTTCCTCACGCCTTCATGGCCCACCACCACCATCGAGACCCGTCGCCGACTGAGGACAAAGTCGCCGAAATGGTGCTCTACCTTCTCATCGGGGGATTGACCGGCTGGCTCGTACACCGTCGCCAGCAAGCGCATCTGGCTCTGGAGAAATCTCTGGCCGAGCGGGACGCCTTAGAGACTCAGCTGGTTCGGGCCGGAAAAATGAGCGCGTTGGGCGAGATGGCAGCTGGTTTAGCTCACGAGATCCGCAATCCGCTGGCCTCTATCCTCGGCAGTGCTGAAGCCCTGATGTCCGACTATGACGAGTCGCATCGAAAGCACCGCATCGGCCAACTCATGCTGAAAGAGATCGACCGGCTCAACCGGGTGGTGTCTGACTTCCTCCACTTCGCCAAGCCGACGCCACCGGAGCGCAGTCCACAAGACCTGCGCGCGCTGGTTGTGGGGCTCACAGACGTGACAAAGACCGAAGCGCGTTCTCGCCTGGTCGAGGTCGGCGTCGACGAAGCCGAGTTGGCCAATATCCCCGCGGACCGAGATCAGATCACTCAGGTACTGCTGAATTTACTGCTCAATGCCCTGCAATCGTTCGACGACCTACCCGATTCTGACTCCCGAGAGCGCAAGGTCGATATCGCATTCAAAACGGAGAGCGTGGCCGGAGACCGTTTTCAGGGGGTCGGTGTCGTGGACAACGGCCCAGGAATCGATGACGCGATCGCAGAGCGCGTGTTTGACCCCTACTTCTCGACTCGAACGGAAGGAAGCGGGTTGGGGCTCAGCGTGTCCAATCGAATCGTCGAAGCGCACGGTGGCTTCATGGAGGTGAAGCGCGATGGCGACACCACGGCGGTCTGGTTCTTTCTTCCAGTGGAGGGGCCCCAATGACCTCAACCAACATCCTGCTCGTCGAGGACGATGACAGCCTCCGCGAAGTCGTCTCGTTCAATCTCTCGGAGGGCGGATTCGGCGTAGAAACCGCAACCGACGGCCTTGCGGCTCTCGAGATATACGACCCAGCAAGACACGCCGTGATTCTGACCGACTTGAAGATGCCCGGAATCGACGGGTTGGAACTCCTACGCCGAATACGGGCGATGGAACCCCAGGCGGTCGTCGTGATGATGACCGCCCACGGCACGTTGGACACCGCCGTGTCGGCCATGCAGGAGGGTGCTTTTCACTACGTCGAGAAGCCGGTCAATACGCCAACCCTGCTGGCTGTGCTCGAGCGGGCGGCCGAACATGGTCGCTTGGGTCGGGAGAATCAGAAGCTCAAGACAGCAGCAGGCGGAGCCCGAACCCAGAAGATTATTATCTCGACGAGCCCGGCGATGAACAACGTGCTGCGACTCGTCGACAAGGTCGCAGACAGCGACGCGACGATCACCATCCTGGGTGAATCAGGAACCGGCAAAGAGCTGATCGCGCGGGCCATTCACGATCGATCCTCTCGCCGAAAGAACCCGTTCGTAACTGTGAACTGTGCCGCGATACCACCCGACCTACTCGAGAGTCTGCTTTTCGGCCACGCCAAAGGGGCCTTCACAGGAGCAATTCGGTCATCGAAGGGCAAGTTCGCAGCAGCCAATGGAGGGACACTCTTCCTGGATGAGATCGGGGAAATGTCCGGAGGTCTCCAGTCAAAACTGCTGCGGGTTCTGCAAGAGGGCGAGGTCGATGTGGTCGGATCGACCGAGACGCACTCGGTTGACGTCCGAATCCTGTCCGCTACCCATCAGAACTTAGAAACGATGGTCGCCGAAGGCACGTTCCGAAATGACCTCTACTACCGACTGAACGTGATTCCGATCACCATCCCTCCACTGAGGGCGAGACGGGAAGACATCCCCGTGCTCTTCCGACACTTCATCCGAAAACACCGGCTCAGCGAGTCCGTCTCGGTCCATCCCGCGGTTGATGAGTGTCTGCTCAACTACGATTGGCCAGGCAACGTCCGCGAACTAGAAAATGTCACAGAGCGGATGCTCTTGCTGGGGGACGGAGAACATCTGGGCCTGGCCGACGTTCCCCCGCATGTTAGCGCATGCGGGATCAGCTCGAAGGACCCACAGACCGATCATTCGAGCCACAGTCTGCCATTCGAACTGCCAGATGACGGTCTCGATCTGATGGAGTTCGAAAAGCGTATCATCCAAGCTTCGCTAGCTCGGGCGAGTGGCAATCAGTCGGCGGCAGCCCGATACCTTCGAATTCCCAGGCACGTGCTGCTGTACCGGATGGAGAAGTTTGGGATTAAGTGATCGGGGATCGGGGATTGGTGAGCCGGGGTCAGTGGCCGTGACCTTCGTGACCCGTCGGCGGGGGCTCCGCTTCAGCTTTCTGAGTGAGGAACATGCCGCAGATTGGACACGCCCCGTCGCCTTCGGTTAGGGCTGCATAGTGAACTGAGCCGCCCATATCGCAGTGCCAGGCGCCGACGGGGATCTGGTCAGACGTGGCTGGCGGGTCGAGCTCGGCGCCCTCCTCGCTGACTTCGATCAGCCCTTCGGCTTCCTGAACTTCGGCCGGCTCGTCTGCCGGCGGCTCGTCTTGGGCGGTTACGGTTATTGCAGAGAGCGTCAGCGTTCCCATCGCGAGGAAAGCGACGAGGCCTAGTGTGCTTCGAGTTGAGTTCTTCATTCCTATCTCCGTTTCTTTGGCCGAGTCTGTTGTTCGGACCGACAGACATGGCGCCGTTTTTACGGTGCAATATGGATGCCGGTTCCCGAGGTGGATGAGACCTCCCGTCGCAGCATGCATCGGAGTCGCCCGCGGTCGATTTGAGGCAAGGAGTTCACCGACCTGGGTGCAGATTATTCGACAGGTTGTGTGGAGAATCCTGCAACGTCACTGCGCACGGCCCACTGCTCACCGGCGCTACGCATCTTCCTTTGATGGCTTGCCGAAGCTCGTGTAGAGCACCGGAAGGACGATGAGTGTCGCCAACATCGAGGTGATGACGCCCGCTATCACGACAATCGCCAGCGGTCGTTGAACCTCGGCACCAACACCCGTGTTCAGCGCCATGGGCACAAATCCGATCGCCGCCACGAGCCCGGTCATAAGAACCGGGCGCAGACGGGTTTCGGCGGCTTCGCGTGTGGCCTCGGCGAGACTTTTGCCCGCGGCGATGAGGCGTCTGGCGGTTGAGACCAGTACCAGCTGGCCGAGAACCGAGACGCCCGATACGGCAATAAAGCCGACTCCCGCAGAAATCGAGAAGGGCATTCCGAGGACCGTCAGCACAACGATGCCGCCCACGGCAGCGAATGGCACCCCCGTAAATACGAGGACTGCGTCTCGAATTCGTCCGAAAGTCATATAGAGGAGCGAAAAGATCAGGAGCAGCGCGATTGGTACCACAATCATCAGACGGTCCTGCGCGCGTTCGAGGTGTTCGAACTGGCCGCCATAACGCACGTAGTAGCCGTCTGGCAGATTGATCTCGGCGACGGCGTCGCGAATCTCGGCTACGAAGGACCCGACGTCGCGGTCCCGAACGTTGGCCTGGATGGTTATCCGTCGGCGCGCCCACTCTCGGTTGATGGTCGAAGGACCCTCCACAACGCTGATCTCGGCAAGTTGGCTGAGGGGGATTCTCTGGCCGTCCTGTGCGCTGACGAGCAAGCGTTCGATCAGCCGCGGATCCTGCCTGTACGCGTCGTCCAGGCGCAGAACGAGGTCAAACCGCATTTGGCCTTCGACGATCTCGCCCACATGCCGGCTGCCGAGAGACTCGACCAGCTCGAGAACGCCGTCGACGGGAATACCAAATCGCGCAACGGCGTCACGGTCGACCTCGATGCGCAAGATTGGTTGGCCGGTTATCTGTTCGACTGAAACATCCGCTGCGCCGGGGATAGCGGCGACCACTTCTCGAATCTCCTCAGCGTGTGCCCGCAAGAGGTCCAGGTCGTCGCCAAAGAGCTTGATACCGACATCGGTCCGGATGCCAGCGATCATCTCGTTCATCCTCATTTCGATCGGTTGTGTGAAGACAGCGCGCATCCCCGGCATCCCCTCGAGGGTCGCGCTCATCTGCTGCGTGAGCTCGTCTTGGGTGTGTCCCCGCCGCCACTCATCTCGCGGACTGAGAGTGAGGAAAACATCCGAGACTTCGAGCCCCATCGGATCAGTGGCTACCTCGGCTGTACCGGTCCGGGTCCAGATGTGAGCGATCTCATCGGGAAACTCAGCGAGCAGCAGCTGTTCGATCTGGGTCCCGTAGCGGACCGATTCGTCGAGGGAGACTCCAGCAAGCCGAACTGTGTTGATCGAGATAGCCTGCTCACGCAGCTGCGGCACAAACTCGGAACCGAGTTGACCAGCCAGCATGGTGGCATAGACCAACACGGCCGCCGCTAGGACGAGAACGCCGTAGCGCAGCGAAATCGCCCACGACAGCACGGGCCGATAGACAGCCTGCAGGCCGCGGACCAGGAGGTTGTCCCGATGTTTCTCCTTCTTGCGTCGCTTCAGCACAAAGCTGGCCAAGGCTGGCATGAGGGTGAGCGACAGAATCATCGACCCCAGTAGGGCAAAAATGACGGTCAGCGCCATTGGCTGAAAGAGTTTCCCCTCGATTCCTTCGAGAGCCAGAATCGGGAGATAGACGATAGCGATGATGAGCTCACCGAATAGAGTCGGCTTGCGGACTTCCACCGCAGCTTCGCGAACGACCTCCCTGACGCTGCGTCCAGTGGTGTCTTCAGAGACGCGCCTGGCGGCGTTCTCAACCATGATCACCGAGCTGTCGACGACCAAGCCAAAGTCGATCGCACCCAAGCTCATGAGCGTCCCAGCGATTCCGAAACGCAACATGGCGTTGAAGGCGAACAGCATTGAGAGCGGTATCGCCAGAGCAACAATGAGGCCGGCGCGCAGATTGCCGAGAAAGATGAACAGGATCACAATGACGAGCAGGGCCCCTTCGAGCAGGTTGTTTCGAACGGTCTCCAACACCTGGTCGACGAGCCCGGTTCGACTGTATACAGGCGTGAGAGTGACGTTGTCGGGCAGGCTCTCGCCGACCTCTTGAAGTCGCTCCTCCAGCCGTCGCGTCAGGTCTCGACTGTTCTCACCCATCAGCATGAATCCGAGGCCGAGCACTGCCTCGCCGCGCCCTTCTGCAGTCACTGCTCCGCGGCGAATCTCATGGCCTTCTTCGACCCGAGCCACGTCGTGGATATGAATCGGGACTCCGTTTTGGGCGGCGACCGCGATGTTTCCGATGTCGTGGGTGTCGCCAGCGAGGCCGACACCCTGAATGAGTTGGGCCTCACCACCGCGGTCGAGGACACCACCACCGACGTTGGCGTTGTTTCGCCTCAGTGCGGTCGCGACATCGTCGAGGGTGACCTCGTACTTAATCAGCAGTTCGGGGTCGAAGACGACGTGATACTGCTTCTCGTAGCCGCCCCAGGTGTTGATCTCAGCGACTCCGGGGACCTGGCGCATTTGCGGTCGAACGACCCAATGATGGAGCGTTCGGAGCTCCTGAGCCGACAAGTCGTCACTCTCGACGAGATACTGAAAGACCTCGCCGAGCCCGGTAGACATGGGCCCGAGAGAGGGCGGAGAGACCCCATCCGGCAGCTCGACCGAGAGCAGGCGCTCGCCGATGAGCTGACGCGCAACGAGGATTTCGGTGTCGTCGTCAAACACGGCGTTGATCTGAGAGAAACCGAATTTGGAAATACTGCGAACCTCGACCAGACCTGGCAAGCCGCCGATCGCCTGCTCGAGTGGATGGGTAATCTGACGTTCAATTTCGAGGGGTGACAGTTCCGGAGCGACTGCGTTGACCGACACTTGTACGGGGGTGGTGTCAGGGTAGGCGTCGAAAGGGAGCTGCTTGAAGGAGACGATTCCCGCCACGACGAGGATGCCCGCCGCGAGCAAGACGACTCCGCGATATTGGAGCGACAGGTCGATGACTCGATTGAGCATTGTCAATCCCCTTCGGGCTGGCCGACTTCGCAGCAGCCAGCGCCGATGCTGTCACGGCTTAGCTCGGTCCGAAGCAAATAGGCACCGGTCGTGACGACGGCCTCGCCGTTTTGAAGATCGCCCGAGACCTGAACCCGTGTGCCGTTCGAGCGACCTAGCAGAACCAACCTCGGCTCATACAGACCGGGTGCGGCTCGGACAAAGACGATCGATTCATCTTCAAAGCGCTGGACGGCGCGCGAGGGAATCGTTACCGCCCCCCGGGGCGCCTCGACGCGGACGTTCGCTCGGGCGAACTGCCCGGCGCGCAGGAGTCCGTTGAGGTTCTGGACCTCTGCTCGAGCGGTGACGGTACGAGTCCTGTCGTCGACTTCCGACGAGATCCAGGTGATCGAGCCACTGAACCGACGACTGTCGACCCCATCGACCCTGACTTCGACTCGCTGGCCGACGCTCACGCTAGCAGCGTCCCACTCCGGTATGTCGAGCAATGCCCACATCACGGAGGTATCGGCCAGCGTGGCTAGTGAATCAGATTCGCCGGCGTAGCTTCCGATCAAGGTGTCACGTCGCACCACCGATCCGCCGATGGGCGCGTGTACCGTGAAACGGCCTGTTCGGCCCCTGCGAGCCGCACCGCTGATGCGCAACGACTGGTCGAACGACTGGAGTTCAGCCTCGGCCGCCTCCAGCTCCTGACGAGCCAGCTCGATTTGTCGCTGCGAGGCGATGCCGTCCTCCCGGAGCTCCTCCTGCCGAGCGAGGTTGGCCTCAGCGGCATCGACACGTTCGCTTGTAGCGCGTCTTCGAGCCTGCAGGTCACCGATATGGGCGCTTTCGAGGGTGAACAACTCGTCGTCCACATCGACCTGATCGCCTAGGTCAATGAGCATCTCGCGCACGATTCCAGGAACCGGGGCGTGGATCTCAGCCATGGTGTTTCGGTTGAAGTCGATTCGGGCGGTGGCTTCCACGTCAATTCCCAGCGCACCAGCGCTGGCATGGGTTGTCTCGATACCCGCTGCGGCCTCGAGGGCAGAATCTCTGAAGCGTATTCTGGTGCCGAGGGCGAAGAGGTCTGCCCGAGCCTGGGTTGGGGCCGGCTGCGGACTGCAGAACGGGCACACCGACTCGGGGTACTCGTGTGCAGCGCACCAGTCACCCGCGTCTTGGAAGGCCTCAGCCAGAGAGGGGTCACAGCGTGTGCACATCGACTCGGGTAGACCGTGTTCCGCACACCAATCCGGTGCCTCGTCGCTGTGGGGCGCGTGCTCGTAGGCGTGGCCGTCAAAAGTCGGCGGCTCCATCGGGTTGCAGAAGGGGCATGCCGATTCCGGAAGTCCATGCCCGGCACACCAGTCGCCGGAGTCGCGGAAGCCCTGGACGAGTTCCGGGTGGCAGAGGGTACACATCGACTCGGGTAGCGCATGCTCGTCACACCAGTCGTCAGCCTGCCCGGTACGGCCGTCATCGTGTCCATGCTCACTCCCAGAGTCACCCGGCGGCTCCATGGGGTGGCAAAACGGACAAGCCGATTCCGGAAAACCGTGTCCTGCGCACCAGTCGCCAGAGTCTTGGAAACCCTGAACGAGTTCGGGGTTGCAGACTGTGCACATGGACTCGGGCAGGGCGTGCCCAGCACACCAGTCGTCGGCGTTACCGGTCCGCGCAGTGCGGTCAGTTCCAGCCGGAGTCGCGCCAGGCGGAGCCAGTGGGTTGCAAAAGGGGCACACCGATTCGGGGTATCCGTGCTCAGGGCACCAGTCGCCTGAGGCCTGAAAGGGCTCGAGTAGGGACGTGTTGCAGACGGTGCACATGGACTCAGGCAGGGCGTGCTCGTCACACCAATCGGCCGGATCGGCTACGGAAGGCGCCGTAGGCACCTCAGTCTCGCCGGGCGCATCGACGTCTGCGTCTCGGGCACAGCCCCACCACAGGAGACCGATCCCCACCACCACAGCGAGAGGGAGACATATGTTGAGTTTCCGGTACTGCATCATTTTCTTCGGTCCTTGGGAAACTGTCATTCGAGCACCCCCGCTTCGAGTTCGAGCTCGATGCCAGCGAGTGCTGCGTTGAGTAGAAGGTCTAAATGGGCGACACGCGCATCGATGAGTTCCCGCCGTATCGCGAGTACCTCACCGAGTTGCACGGCACCCGCTTCGTAGCTGCGGTGAGCGAGGGTGTCGCTCTCTTCGACAAGCGGAAGGCCGTCACGCTCGAATTGAACCACAGCATCGAGAAGCCTCTGGTACGTCTCATGGGCAGTGCGCACCGAGGAAAAAACCGCGCGTTGGATTGCCTCGCGCTGGGTATGGGCGGTATTTGCTTGGGCTCGGGCGATCGCTTCCTGACCCTGGCCATGGTCGAAGAAGGGCATGGAGAACGAAATGGCCCCGACCAGAATGTTGCTGTCCTCTTCGTGGCCATAGCCCAGATGAATGCCCAGATCGGGCCAACCCTGTGCTTCGGCGAGTCGAAGGCTGGCGTCGGCCTGCCTCTCAACAGCGTCGATCGCCTCTAGATCAGACCGGTTCGAGGCCAGTTCCAGGAGCTCGTCGACTTGGTAGCGCTGGCGGTTCAGAAGGTCGCCGCTGGTCACCAGAGAGGCCTCGGGTTCCAGGCCGAGCAACAGCTTCAGCGCCCCCTCCGCTCGAATCCGAGCCGCTTCTGCGGTTCGAATGTCAGCCTGAAGACGGGCGAGAGATAGGGTGGCGAGATTGACATCCAAGACGCCGACGTCACCCGCTTCGTGCCGCAGCTGGGCCGCACGAAGGAGTTCCGTGGCTAACCGTTCGCTCTCTACCGTAATCGCGAGGTGCTCTTGAGCATATCGCACGCTGAGGAAAGCACTTGCGACCTGACCCAGAGCACGCCTCGACGCGTCCTCAGCCAATGCGACAGCGCGGTCGATATCGGCAGCCGCCTCGTCACGGCGGGCATCTCGTCCCCCGCCCAACTCGAACTCTTGGCCGATACCGATATCGACGTCAACAGTCGTATCGTCCGGTCCGATCCGAGGTCCGCCCCCCAGTTCGAACGTGGGATTGTTGTGCCACAACTCGGCTTCAGTGAGGCGTCCTTCCGCCTCCGCAACTCTCGCCTGTGCAGCAAGCACCGATGGTGATCGGGTACGAGCGAGCTCGAGGGCTTGCTGCAGCGTCAAATCATAAGTTACCGCCTCTGCTGACTCCTGTGCCGCCGCGGGTCGGACCCCGAGCAGACAGAGGAACAGCAGAGCAGCGCACGACGTTGGCTTCATGCGTGTTCTCCCGCGTATTGCTCCGCGTTTTGGCTCTGAAGTTTGGCTCCCGAGTCGGGATCAGGGGCGGGCAAAACCACCCGTCTGTTGGCCAAACTGAACCTGAGTTTTCTAGCTAAGTGCGGATCAGGAGGCTTTCGGAGGTCTGAAAAGTCGAGCACGCACCCCGTTCGCTGGTCGGTCGGCGGGTGCGCCTAGTTGGGCAGAGCTTACTTGAAACTTAGGGGGTGAGGTCGGGTTCAACGAGACCGCGACTACAACCGAAGCGCAGGTACAGTCGTCGCAGTCGGGTGGGCACTGTTCGTCGGAGTCGTCGGGGCATGCATCGTCACAGCCGCTGTGTTCGTCGACTTCAGTGTGTTCGTCGCAGCCATCGTGTTCAGCGTGTTCATCGAGGTCGGAGTGCCCGTCGAGGCCGGTGTGTGTATCGACTTCAGTCTGCTCAACACCGCTGTCGGCTTCAGAATCGCAGGGGCAGGTCTGCCCACAGTAGTCTTCGCCTGCGCTAGAGGTCGCAAAGGCGTTGGGTCCGATGCATAGCTGAAGCAACAAAGCGACAAAGGCGAGTCGCCAGGGGAACCTCGAGTTTTGCTGAGAATTCTTCATACCCCACACGATCGATACACGATGTGTTCTCCCCGGTCAACTCGGGCTTCGCGACCGGGGGGGGGCCACCCAGGCCGTAACACAGTCGAGACTCGCCGCAGCTCGGCGCCATTCCGGTTGATACGGTACTAGTTTGTCCCGAATCGTTTGCGGTTCCGCTCCCGGGCGCGCTCGGCTTCGATTTCGCGATCGCGGGGCGGCGCATTGGTCACGAGTCCGTCGAGCAATCTACTCGTCACCTCGGTGATCTCAGCGACCGCTTTGTCAAAGGCCTTCTGATTGGCGGCGGACGGTTTGGTCATCCCGCTGAGCTTCCGTACGTACTGAAGTGCCGAGGCCCCGATCTCCTCTGGGGTCGCGGGCGGGGCGAAGTTGTGAAGCCGTTTGATATTCCTGCACATTCTCTCACCTCTTAGAACACGGGCACAGCACCCATGCGGTACTGGGATCTAACATTTTCGGCAAAATTCCCTTAAACAATTCTGCAATGAACGTCGTCAAAGGAATCGACGTTTTGTTGGAGGATGATTCGATGATGAGAATTCTGCGCAACGCACTGTTGCTAACCGCTGCTATTGCCCTAATGCCAAGTTTGGCGACCGCAAACGACTTCATGTCGGGTCGTCTCTACCAGATCGCGCTCGAGATCGCGCCCGACTTCGGACCAGCCGGTGAGGGGAGCGAGGGTGTTATCGAAGCCGGCGGAACTCAGTCGTTCGAGCAGCAACTACTCGCCGGGACATGCTACCTGTGGGTGGCGGTGGGCGACGGGAGCGGCGCTGATATCGACCTGGCGGTGACGATCGGTGGAGTCGAAGTCGCCGGCGACACCGCGCTAGACGATTGGCCCATAGGGCAATACTGCTCGGTGACCGAACAGACGGCCCGAATCGACATCATCTCGGCCGGCGCTGCCAGTCCATTCGCCTTTCGAAGCTACGCCAAGCAATTCGGGGGGGCCGATGACATCGAGCTCAACATGAACTACTTCGCGAGTGTCTACGCCCCAACGGGAGTACCGATTGGTCCTTTGAACCGGGCGAATCTGGCCGCGGGCGCTGAGCAGGCCTTTCAGGTTCAGCTCGAAGGCAACCACTGCTACACCATCATTGGCTCATCTGGAGCCGCGATTGTCGATCTCGACTTCATCCTCGAAGACGCAGGTGGGCAGGTGGTAGGAAGCGACGAAGCACCGGACAAGTATCCGGTGGTTGGACTGTGTACGCCCGAAGCGGGGAACTTCAATCTGCGGGCCCGCGTCTACGCTGGAGGAGGCGACTTTGGTTGGCAGGTTTTCCAAGAGCCGATCGAGTAGAGCCGCACCTTCCACAGCATACCGAGAGTCAAACCCACTCATCCGGCGGCTGGCGCCGAGGCCAGTTTCATATGGCCCACAGTCTCGGGAAGATTGTTGCCGTCTGCCCTTGTTCACGTTATGGCCAGAGACACAGGGGTGAGACGAGTCGGCAGAAAAGAGCCACGTGACAATGTGATGATTCAGACAGTACCTCAGCGATTTCAAACCGCCGAAACTTGGATTCCGACAATGCTGCTAGCGGTCGTTGCCAGTTTGGCTTCTTGTTCAGCGCCAGGTCCCGACATTCGCGACGATGAGGACGTGGTGGTGATCGTTGACCGACCGTCCGACGGCGAAGTGTGTCAGTCGGCAGTGGAACGAATGGAAAGGCAGGATTTCGTCGACGCAGCCAGGTTGTTGCGGGAGGCGAGTGTCGAGGTCACGGACCCCGAGATCGAATTGTGCCTGAGCAGAGCAGTCTTCGGGTTGGGGGAGTTCGAGGAAGCACTCTCGTTGGCGGCGCCCTTGGCTGGAGCACGGGAGGTTCCTCGTGACACCCGCGCGAAGGCTTGTGTATTGGCCGCCTGGGCGTCTCTCAGTCTGGGACGGGATGCAGAAGCCGCCGCTTTGATCGATCGCTGCGAGCCAAGTCTAGAGATAACTCCCGAGAGCGTAGTTTTGGCTGCCGATTCAGCGAACGCGGCCGCAGTTTTGACTGAGTTGAGGGCCGGGGTTGAGGACAACCTCGGCGCCTTCGATAGCGCCGTGTGGTTGGCCTCCGATCAGACCAGCGAAGCCTCGGAGGTACGGTGGGCAGCGTCGCGGGCTCTTGTCTTAGCCGAGAGCCTCACCGACGCAGAAAGAGCCGAGCTCGTTGCGAGTGACAACCCGGTTGTGGCCGCCGCGCTCGCCTATGCGGCTGTTCAGGATTCGATAACCCGAGGGGCGATTGAAGAGGCCACGGAAGCTCTTCCAGCGCTGAGCGACAGGTTGGCAGCGCTCGGCCTGGTCAGCTCGGCCAATAATCTCCAGGACGCGCTGGCCCGGGCCTCGGCAGAGCGTCCGGCGGTCTTTGGATGTATCCTTCCGCTGACAGGAGCACAGCGCCAGATCGGGCGCGCGCAGTTGGCCGGTCTGCTGCTGGCCCAGGGCGCGTTCATGCCCGACGAAGCGCCAGCGACCATGCTTCTCATTTTCGACTCCGGGGAAGAGGGCGAGCACATCGAGGATGCGATCGCGGTTCTCGACAATCAGAATGTGCTCGCTGTTCTGGGACCATACGAGCCGAGTTTGGCGACCGAGGTCGCCCGGCAAGCGGGTTTACGAGGGATTCCGAGTGTGTCGATGACGCTCGATCAGACCGTCACCGACATATCCCAGTGGACATTCCAACTCTTCGCGAACCCGCGTGCCGAAGCGCGAGCGTTGCTCGAGGTCGCCGATCAGCACAGCTTGCGAACCGTCGCTCTTGCCGTACCTGTCCCGACTCCTCAGTACATGAATGAGTTGATGACAGCTTTCGAGGAAGGCGCGGGCCAGTTCGGAATCACCGTTCTCGAGCCGGTCAACTACCTGGTCGACGACCTTCAGAGTGAGGCAGCGATGGCCGCGGGCATCCTGTCTGGCCAAGGTTTCGATGCCCTGTTGATTCCTGACGTGGGCGGAAACGCAACGACGCTAGCGGCCTACCTAGCCGCTGAGGGCCTCTGGTCCCGGCCGCCCGAGAGGACGCCGAGCACCGACCGTCGGGAAGTTGTCTACTTGGGCAACAGCTTTTGGCACAATCCAGAGTTTCTGGCGTCGGGCCCCGACTATCTCGCTGGCGGGGTTTTCCCCAGCTGGATGCCATCAGACGAGGAGTCCCACGCGGCGGACTTCGTAGAGGTGTTCGAGAGTACCTACTCGAGGCTTCCGGGAATACTCGACGCCTTTGCTTTCGACGCACTGGCGCTTCTCAAGGTGTTGTCCGCCGACCCAGCAGTGCGAACGCGTGGTGCGCTGTGGTTGGGTCTGCACCACCTCGATGCTGGTGAGCGGGTTACGGGTACGATTCAGTTTTCGGAAGAGCGCCAGAGCACACAAGAACCTCGCCTTTTCTCCGTCGAACGGGGAGGATTCGAGCTGAGATGACCCTTCGATCACACAACGGTGCGCTCGCAATTACGCTTGGGCTGGTCCTTCAGTTCGTTGCCAGCCCTGCTGTTGCTCAGGATCAAGATGAGGAAGACGAGTTCCTCAGAAACGCGTCCCAAGAGGAGTTAGAGGCGCTCGGATGGACCGTCCATGAGGAGGGTGCAACTGCCGGCAGCGCCGAAGCGGGCTGGTGGGCCCTCACCCTGGGGGCCATTGCACACGGAGAGGGTCACCGTCGCCTAGGTGACATTCGGGCTTGGCGGACCTTGCTCGTGTCCGAGGGCATCGCGGTGGTTCTGCTCGCAACCGGGTATATTACCCGTGAGCTCAGCAACAATGATGCAGGTCTGGCGGTCCTCTACAAACCGGTAATTCCTCTCGGGGCGAGCCTTTTCGTCACCGGCTGGCTGGTCGACGTGGTGGGTACGATCAAGGGAACGGAAGCGTCCTATCGGGATACAGAACCGGCAGGGGATAGTTTGAGTGTTTCGTTAGCCCACGACTATCTCTCGGTGGGCGGCTTGCCCTTCGGGAACGCGCTCTCGATGGGGCTCGAGATGGAGCTCGGCCCCTTCTTTTTGAATCCGCAGGGTACCCTTGGCGCTGATCTGACGGTTTATGGCGGTGTGTTGGGGCTGCGTTTTGGGATCGGTCGCCGTCCCCAGTCCTTTGTATTCGTCAACGCAGAGGCCATGCGGAGCATTGTCGAAGCGGCGGGATTCAGCTACTGGTCGCTGGTGGGGTCGATTGGTCTGAGCTTCGATTTTGGTGAGATATTTCCCCATTTGGATGGCCTGGTCTTCAGGAACGAGGTGGGTGGTGGCTCGCAACGCTACATTTTCGACTACGATCCAAGCGACGCGGTCACGGCTACCGAGTTTCCCCTGATCTCGACAAGTCTGGCCAGTAACCCGTTCGGTGACCTTTTTTTCGAGGTGGGGTATCTTGATCGTCCCGACACACTGGTTGGCCACGTATCCCAATCAGTGGGGTCGTTTTTTGGTACACTCTCGTACGCGATTACGGACCGCCTGAGTCTGTACGTAGACGGTCGCCTCGGTCACGGCTTCCGAATACAGACCGGTGCCGAATTTGCCCTACTGCATTGAGCCTGGACGCCCCGTGTAGAACTAGAGGACGGATTTGAGATCGAATGGAACTCTAAACTGTGCGCTCGTCGCACTCGTATCCTGGTTTGGTTGCTCAGACCCGCCGGCTCCGGCGCCGGATCTTGCCGAAGTCGTCACGGATTCGTCCCCTGAAGACATCGTCGAGAACGACGACGGCACTGTGGAAGACCAGGTTGTGGACTCCGGGGAAGATGGCGATGGTTGCACCCCTGGTGAGCAGGTTTGTGCTAGCGCGCGGACCTTTCTGGTGTGCGAAGATGACGGCGAAACCCGCCGCCAAGAGCAATGCGAGTTCGAGTTTGGATGCCTCGATGGCGAGTGCGTCGAGACCATCTGCGATCCTTTCGAGATCACCGGGTGTTTCAACGAAACAGCCATGGAGGTGTGCAATTTCAGCGGAACTGATTGGATCGCCGAAGACTGTCCAGCCTTCTGGCACTGCGAAAACGGCGCTTGTCAGGAGCCCCCGTGCATCCCGGATACTCACCGTTGTGATGGTCTCGACCGCATCCTGAGCTGCAATCCAGCCACAGGCGAGTTCGAGGAGCAGACAACCTGCGACGAGGGAACGGCCTGCTATGAGGACGAGTGCCAGCCCTTGTGCGAGATCAACAAGAAGATCCGCTCCTATGTTGGCTGCGAGTACTGGACGGTGGACCTCGACAATCTCGGGGAGGCGGAGACGATCGAGCACACGGTGGTCCTCAGCAATCCGAGCGCCGATATCGATGCCAGAGTCCAAGTCGTCGATCGGTTTGGGGAGGAAATGGAGCTCGAGGACGCAGTCGTGCCGGCCGAGGGGCAGCTGGTGATCCGCTTTCCCGCCGATCAAGGATTGATTCGTGCGGGAGTCAGCGATTCGTCATGGAAAATCACGAGCACGATTCCTGTCACAGCACATCAGTTCAATCCCTTGGACAACTTCACCGATCCGTTCACGAATGACGGTACGCTCTTGCTTCCCACCCACGCTTTAGATGACCGCTACTACGTCGCCTCGTGGATTCATCGGGAACACCCCGTGTCGCCACTGAACGGGTTTGTCTCAATTCTCGCGGTTGATCCCGGCGAATCGGAAGTCACGGTGACGGTGCCATCAGAAGCGCTGGCTGGTGATGGGGAAGAGAATCTAGAGCCGGGCGAGCAGCGGACATGGACCTTGGAGCAAGGCCAAAGCGTGACCTTGCAGACGGCAGGAATTGACGGCGACCTGACGGGTACGCTCGTCCAGGGCGACCAGGTCCGGCTGGCCGTCTTTGGCGGCCACGAATGTGCGAACGTCGTGTTGGGTGTGGATCGCTGCGATCACATGGAGACACAGCTCCTCCCGGTGGCGTTGCTCAGAAACGAATATACGGCCACCAAGTACCAAACTCGAGTCGAAGATGGCGTCCGTAGCGAGCCCGACTACTGGCGTGTCCTGGCGGTAGAAGGTGCAACGTTGCTCGAGACGGACCCAGAGATTCCGGGCATCGACGGCGCCATTATCGCGTCGGGCGAGTGGCTCGAGATCGCGTTCAGAGAGGATTTCATTCTCCGCGCCGACCGTCCGGTGTTGGTGGCCCACTACATGGTCGGAGCCAACTGGACAGGAATACCGCGTGACTGCTTCGATGCGACCGGTCCTCCAACCGGCATCGGCGATCCGGCGATGACCCAGCTGGTCCCCACCGAGCAGTTTCGGTCGGACTACATCGTTTTGACCCCCTTCGCCTACGTCGAAGACTATCTGAATCTCGCAGTTCCAACCAACGCCATCGACAGTGTTCGACTGGATGACGAACAAGTCGATGCGGACCTTTTTTCACAGATCGGTGAAAGCGACTGGTCAGCGGCCCGGGTTTTGGTAGAAGATGGTCCACACACAGTAACGGCGAGCACTCCGTTCGGTCTCGATGCCTATGGCTATTCGTGTCATGTGTCATACGCTTACCCAGGCGGCATGACTCTGGATGGGGTCGACCTCGAATAACTCGCCTGACAGGCTGAATGGACAGTGCCAGATTGGGTCGAAATAGACGGTCGGGAGGGTGATGGCGGCGCTTTGACTGTGCGCAGCGCAATAAGCCTCTCACTGGCGACCGGGAAACCCTTTCACGCCCACCATCTTCGCTCCGCCGCCGAGCCGGCCGGCTTGAGGAAGCGGGATATCGCACTTCTGACGGCTGCGGCTTCAATCGCCCCCGGTAGCAAACTACGTGACGCAACCGTAGGCAGCGATTCCGTCGGTTTCGAGCCCACACCCGTCCGGCCGGGCCGATTCAATCTAGACGCGACGCCATCGGGCGCGGTCGGCTCGATTTTGCAGACCGTCGCGCTTCCTTTGGCCCTAGCCGGTGGCAGGAGTCGGTTGACAATCACCGGAGGAACCCACGCGCCCCAAGCGCCGAGCTTCCAGTTTCTCGACTACGTCTGGACGCACTGGATGCGGGCTATCGGTTTCGAGATCGATATTGACCTGGTTGAGCCCGGCTTTTATCCGCGCGGTCGCGGAAAAATCACAGCAAGTGTGCATCCGGTGTCCGATCTTCATCCCCTCAGGTTGACCTCGAGCGCCAAGCCGAGTCGGTTCCGGATTTTGTCACTGCTCACAGACGATATGCCACCCGGTCGAGAGAGACGCCGAGCTGACCGAGTGGTGGCGCAACTTCGACGCCATCCCAACTTGATTGGGCCGATGGCGGAGATCGATCGAACTGAAGGTCGTGTGCGCTTCACTGGGGCTTCGGGGGGAGAGGTGTTCTGTCTGGTCGAGACCTTGCTCGGACCTGCCGGGTTCCAGCAATACGGAACTCGTGACGACGACGGAACGAAACTGTGTGCAGAGACAGTCTTGGCCCACTTGTCTAGCGGAGCCGTACTCGACGTCCGGACAGCCGATCAGCTTCTGATCGCGCTAGCCTGCGCGCCCAGCCCGTCGGCGGTGACAGTAAACCACCTGACCACATTCATGACGACTCAAATGAAGGTGACGGCACTTTTCTTGGGGACGACGTTCGAGGTGGAGGCGGGGCCGCCGGTCATACTCCACGTTCGACCGGCGGGGACCCAGCCCAAATCTGACAAGTGAGGCTGGCGCCAGCGGCGTGGCGCCTCGGGGTTGGAGAGCTTAGTTCAATTGAATCAGAATCGCGCCTGACAGGGTTCCACCCGGAGTGCTCTCCCACTCTGGCTCCTCCCAATAGTCATCGTCGTCGTAGTAGCAGTCTTCTCCACCGTACTCGCCCATCTCATCGTCGTAACATGGCATACTCACCGGCATCACGCTCGAGCCATAGCCGTAGTCTGGAATGGCAGCGGTGAAGTGAACGGCCATGACATCTGGATACTTGGGGTCGTAGTGAATTTCGACTTCCGGCTCAGGGGCTTGGTCATCCGCGGTCCAGTAGCCGATCTCTGGTCCCGAGCAGCCCGTCACGGCCGAGTCATCCGAGTGGTCTACGACTGTAATGCCGTATGCTGGGTCGTCGGAAAAGGCGTCACTGACATTGATAATCGCCATCGCAGCGCCTTCATCTGTGTCGACCGTCAGATAAACCGACAGCGTGTCGTCCCATCTGTCAGCACTGACAGAGTGTGCGACGTGGTGGATGTCGGTGACGTAGCCGTATTCACCATCCATCACCGCCTTGAGTACGTGAACATTGCCGGTGTACTCGGTCTGCGAAAAGTGACCGGTGAAACCCTGAAAGGCGCGCTCCAAGGAGTGGCCCGAAAAGCCCAGCTCATCATCGGAGTGAGAACACCCGACTGAAACAATCAAACACCCAACTAGGATCGTGAATAGTGTATTTCTCATTTTCTCTCTCGCTGTTGTCGTGGCCGCTTTGAATCGAAAACCGAAAACTAGAATACGGTAGTCATCGAGGAAAAGTAAAGTGAATGGGTGCTATAAGCGTATTCATGCTGAATACACTTGAGCTGTTTTGGTGTCTGTTTAGTATGTTTTGAATACAAAAACCGCCCGGCGGGACAATCCGAAGCCCGACACCTATCGGTCGAGTAGACATGGTCGGATCACTAGTGGTCGCGGGCTCGATCGGATAACATCACACGCGCGTCTTTGAATTGGCTACAACATGAACGCCGCAAAACCCCTACTGGTTGGGCTACTCGTTACCGCACTTTGCGTTGATCTGTGGGCGTGCGCCGAGGGAGAGACCCTTGCTGTCGACCAGCCTGAGGTCGCCGAAGAGGACGAGAGTCGGCCGAGATTCGACGTCGGAGACATCGTCCCGACGGACGAATCGGCAAACTCAGATATCGGTGACGGCAGTGACAGCGTTGATGTTCCAATCGAGGACTCAGACTTGGTCAGCGATCCCGATGTCTCGGACGACACGGGTGACGATTCAGACACGGCCGAGCCCCCCGACGCGGGGACGGATGGCGAAGAAGAACCACCTGATCGCGACAACGACGGCGTACGTGACGATTGGGATGCATTTCCCGACGATATCAATGAGTGGAGCGACAACGACGGCGATGAGATTGGAGACAATGCCGATCACGACGACGACAACGACGGTATCCTCGACGCTGAAGAAGAGATAATCGGTGCCGACTGCGTGGTATCCGACCCATTTGACGAGGATGGTGACGGCGATGGCATCCTCGATGTGAACGACCCCTACCCCTTGGATCCGTTCCCCGAGTTCATCATCAACGCCAACGATGAGGGCAGTTTCTACTTCTTTCTGTCCAATCGAGACGGGACCTTTGGGAGTCGGGAGGAGTGGGGCGAGGACATTTCGGACCTGTATCGGGGTTTCGCGATTGCTGATTTCGACAACGACGGCCGGATGGACTTTATCGGTCACAACAACACACCGAACGATGACGGGAACTACTCGATGTGGTTCTTCTACCGCACGAGCAAAGAAGACGAGTTCGTGCAGGTCAAGGTGGGCGAGACGGCAATGCGCCCCTCGGGAATCGTAGCCGACGTCAACGGCGACAATCTCTTTGACATCGTCTCGAACGTCGCAACCCGGGACGGCAACCTGCGCAGCATCACGGGTTGGTCGTTCCTGAACAACGGCAACATTCGTTCGGCGACATGCGCAGTCGCAGACTTTCCGGATACCTCGTGCGCGTTTACACGCAAGCAGGCCTTCCATATGGGGGAGGGCAGTGTCATCTACAACCAGTGGAGTTATTCGTTGGGGCGCCAGGCCCTAGATATCGCAGGAAGCGATCACAAAGATCTGATTTTCTCAGTCTTTCCCCACGGAGGAATCACCCCGTCGACACTCTATCGTCTCGAGGGTATCGGCGACGGAACGTTCAATTCCACACCGGTCCAAGTTCTAGTTCACAACCACGCAGCGGTTATCTCATTGGTGTTCGCCGAGTTTACCTCGGACGATATCGGAGACGTGATCGTAGGACTCGACGATGACGGCGACGCGGGTCAGGCATGGCTGTACCGCGGTACTGAGACGGGAGTTTTTGACACGACGTCCTACGAGGCCTTCGATATTGAGCCGTCGATCGAAACCGGTTCGGACAACATCGGGGTGACGGGCACGGCTCGAACCTTTGATTTCGACTTTGACGGGAACATGGACATTGTCGTCTCGCACAACGTGGGCAGTTCGCCCTGGGATGACGGCCCGTCGATTATCCAAATGCTCATGGGGACAGGTGACGGCCTCTTCGACGCACCGGTGCAAGTAGGACCCGAGGTTCCGACAGCGCTCGGCAACGCGTTCGAGATTCCAGCTCGACTCTGCCCGTGGTACGAGTGACCATGCGAAAGCGATATACATTGACCGTGGCTCGGATGGGGCAGAGAATCCCGACAACTTGCGGAGGGTACGATTGTGGCTAGCGGTGCATACGGGGTGCGAAACAAAAGCAAAGTCAGACCCAATTTTGTTTGCCAGGCCTGCGGACAGCGCGACACGGTCATCCTCAAAAACACACAGACAATCACCATGGAACGGGCTCGTAAGCTTGCGGCTTGCCCAAAATGCGGCGAGCGGAGCAGCCAGGCAAAGGCCTCCTACTGGGCTTCTGCCGGCGCAATAGTCGGTCTGCCTCTCACCGCGGCGGTCGTATTGGCCGCGACCGCTTTCAGCGGATCGGCGTTCCTGGCGCTGATAACAGTCGGTGCAGGTGCAGCGATATCGTGGTTCATCTTCAAGAGGAGCGCTCTGCCGAAGTGACAGCGCATCAACGACAGCATCACCTTCGAGAGCACACAGCAGGCTCAGTTGGAGTACGCGACTGGCCGCAGTAAAGAGCTTCCGGCTGTGCAGTAGGGGCATCGACCTCAGCCCGGTCCGCGATTCAGCTGACCCGTGGCGGGTCGTTTCTATCCAGGCCGGCCTCGGCGTTGCTCCTTAGCATCACTCCCGTTAAAATCACCAGTACAACGATCTGCGGGGCCAACAAAAAGAGGTAGCTATTTATGACGCAAGCTGTACTGCGAGCCTGCACGTTCTTCTCGATCGCACTTCTAGCGCTTCCCGCCTTTGCGGTGGCCCCAGCTCCGCGCTCCGGGCACGCAATGGTCGACATGGACGGAGATATCTTCATGCATGGCGGTCAGACCGACGACGGCCTGGATGACGGGCTCTTCGTGAGAGAGCCGGGCGCAGCCGAGTTCGAGGCGCTGGAAGGCGGGACATCGGTGGGTTCAATCACTAACCACGCCCTGGTACCTGTGGGTGGCATGGTTCACATCCTGTTCGGCCACACCATCTCGGGTGTGACGAACAACCACTTTCTGTACGACCCTGCCAACGACGAAGCCAGGCCAGTCTCCTCAACAGGCGACCAACCGCTCGCGACTGAGGGCCATTCGGCGACCGCACTGCCGACAGGGCAGATCCTTGTCTTTGGCGGCCTGGATACAGAGCGCAACTTCACGAGCGCCGCCTCGCTCATCACCCCTTCGGAGGACAGCCCCGACGAAGTGGTGTGGACAGCGACAACCGAGTTCACCGGTGACGGGCGTGTTGATCACACCGCAGTCGAACACGATGGTCTGGTCTACATCTTTGGCGGTCGCACGGACAATGGTCCCACCAACGAATTGTGGATCTACGACACCGCCGACCACAGCTGGACCGAAGAGACGTCGACACCGCGGCCACCCTCGCGAACGCGCCACTTCGCGGGCATTGTCTTCGTCGACGACGAGCCCTTTCTGGTTGAGGGTTCCGGGCTCGGCGAGGGGGACATCGAGCTCACCGATGTATGGCGCTTCAACATCGAAGCCGGTGAGTGGGAGGAGTTCGGCTTCATGAGGACCCCTCGCATCGATGCCGCCGCGGCGCGAATGTTCAACGGCGAGTTCAAGAACGGCAATCACCCCGAGCTCTTGGTGTTTGGCGGAACCAGCAACGGTGAGTTCGTTGACGAGGACGCCGAGGTGCTGGTCTTCGGCGATGTCGACCTCGGGGACACAGTTGTCGGGCCTGATGGTAGCGGCGGGGAAGCTGGCGCTGAGGATAGCGACGACGAAGGCTGCCAGCTTGTGGCATCAGGTTCCACAAGCCTGAGCTCCCCGGCTCTTTGGCTTCTCGCGTTGGGCGCGAGCTTCTGGCGCACGCGTCGGTATGTCGCCTAGCGGCCGCCTTCTCTTAGCGGCGCTATCCGCGTTGTAGACCGCCAGTTCACAGTGAGCACAACAAAGCGAATCGAAGACGACAGTTTCTGCCGTGGTTTGCGTACGAATCCGGCATCCCATTCATGAACCAGCCCGCAGGACCTCTTTTGTAACACGTGGCCCGCTTACTGCACTGCAGCCTCCTGATGTCGAATTGTCCGAATGAAGGAGTTTGAAGTGAATTGGAAACAGAAAGTAGTCATACTGGCCATTGGGCTCGGCTTAGCCGCGTGTACCGAGCCTCACACGGTTGTCGAGGACCCACCCCAGGAGGTTCCTCGGGACTGCAGTGCTGACGACTGCGAAGCCGGATGCCGTACGGTGCTCGATCAGTGTCTCCCCGCGGCTGAAGTTGGCGCCGAGGGCCAACCCTGTTTCATTGATAGGACCTGCCAGAATGGAGGCTCGTGTTTACCGACGAACGTCTGCGTCGTTTATGAACCCGTCGCGGCAGATGGCGCTCACTGTACGGCCTCATCGATCGATGACGAAACCGGATACTCAACGACGTTCGTCTACGATGGTCAAGCGCGTCTGATTTCCGAGGCAACCGTGGCGGACTACACCTATTCGTGGTCGTATACCTACCGTGATGGGGCCCGTGAACCGTTCTACAGTGTCGGTGACAGTGTGGAACCCGGCTTTGGACGCACGCGGACCGAATACCTGACGACTGAAGCAGGTCCCGTTGAGCTATTCCTGACTGATTCGGACCTCCAAGACCCGTGGGAGACGAGTCGCACCACCACATACGACCCCGAACGGTTCGTCTACTGGTGGCCCGCTGACTCGATGCTCCACACCGAATACGATAGTGATCTCGACGGTGTCGCCGACCTGACTGCTGATTACCTCTACACCGAGGTAGGGGGCGAAGAAGGGCCGCTCCTCGAACAGGTGGAGTCGTATTCAGATGGAGCCATAGGTTTGACGAGGCTGCTTTCATACGAGTCGGGGCAAATCGCCCAAGTGCGAACCTCCGTCGGTGAAGATCAAAGGATACTCGGGACGGACATCATCGAGTTCGACCACACTGGGCAGCTCTCTTCATACGCCACCTACTCTGGCCCCGACGCCGAGTTCTTTCAACAAATCGTCTGGGTCAGAGATTCTGCCGGTTACCTGCGTTCCAGCTGGTACAGGAGCGACGACTCCGCTGAGTGGGAAGGAGCGGAATACGGAATCCACTGCGAGTAGCAGGCTGCCGAGTCAACTAATTCCACCGACTGCCTCCGAATCCAAGTGTCTAACCACTGTTGTGAGAACCACAAGCCTCCACCCCTCAGGCCCGAAAGGGCGCCCCATTCATTTGGTTGGGCGCCCCCTCTCTGTGATTCGGGTGATTCGTTAAACCCTAGTCATTACCTGTGGTTACGTTTGCGTCTTTCCGGTCCACTCCGTGCACTGCGCTGAGACTTGCGCCAATGCAGGCGAGTGTAACCAGAACGGAGTTTCAAGAATGGACAAAACGATCAATCCCCTTCAACGGGTCGCGGTAGGCTGTCTCGTTGTGTATTTGCTCTCCGGCTTCGGGTCGGGCTGCGGTGGCAGCGTTGACAGCCCTCCACCGTCGGAGCCAGTCGAAGTAGTTGAAGCGGCCGACGCTAGCCAGCCAGACCCATTGAATGGAGCCCAGGAGTCCATTGGTGAACTCACGGGGGGATCGGTGAACGCCGCCTCTGACACCTATCGAGTGACTGGCGCACTCATGACTGTGACCAGTCACGCGAGCCTAACTGACAGTCTTTCCAACGGGGGGCAGCAATGAACCGACATCTCTCATATTTGATCCTTGCTTCACTCACACTGGTGGGTAGCCATCTACGGGCCCAGACCGTGCCCAACCACGTTGCGTTCATGGGGTTTCTCTCGACTGAGTCCTCACCCCTGACAGCCTCGGTAGAAATTGAGACCGCCCTGTACGACACCCTCACCGGCGGAGACCCAATCTGGGAGGAGATTCACAGCGGGGTCGATGTCGATGCTGGGGCTTTCACTTTGAGTCTCGGGGACTTCGATCCGGAGTGGTTCGCCAGCGGCGACCAAGTCTACCTCCAGCTGGTAGTCAACGGCGAGCGACTCGAACCCAGGACGGCGTTGGCGACGGTGCCCTATTCGTTCTTTGCCCACCGTTCTGTGGACTCCATTAATCCGAACGGAGTGAACGTTGGTGACACCCCAGTGATTGACGAACAAGGCCACTGGGTCGGTCCGCCTGTTCGGGTTGCCGTTGCCAGCGAGCCGCTCGACCAGGTGATAGCCGGGCTGCAAGCCGAACTCGAGGAGCTGAGAGGAGAGGTCGCGACCTGCAAGACCTCGATCGAATCGCACGATGCGCATCTAGCAGAGGTTGATACTCGGCTCGAGGAAACAAACACGGCTCTGTCCGGTTCCACCACCGAGTCCGCAGAACTCGAACAACGCATTTCTGAGCTGGCCGAGCAAGCGGGCTGGTTGGCCAGCCGGCGGCCTGCCATCGACGACCTGATGAGCGTTCTGTCAGTTGTCGATGGCGACCTAGTGGTGACCGATGCCGATCTGAGATTGGACGGAGGTGACTCGGGATACGTCGGCTCCATAACGGGAGATCTCAGCTGGGCGCATCTTATGGGCGTACCCGCCGGTTTCGCAGATGGTGTCGATGACGTCAGCACAGATGGGATCACCGACGAGACACTGGCAGCCCTGTCGAACCTGAGAGACCAAATGACAGAACTCGAAACATCGCGGCCGACTAGTGCGGACCTAGACAGAGTGTTGGGTTCATACCTGCGCGCTGACGACTCCACGGTGGTTCGAGATACCGAGCTAACGAATTACATGGAAATCGGAGCGCTACGGGCATTGCTGGAGTCCTACTTGCGGACCGACGACGCCACAGTCGTGCGGGTGACAGACATCACAGGCCACATCACAACCCGCCAGCTAGGTGACATCCTGGGTGACTATCTGCGCAGTGATGACTCGAGTGTGGTGCGGACGGATGATCTGGTCAGCGCCCTGAGGAGTTACGTCGACGATGCTGGCCTGGCCACCACACTCGGTGAGTACGTTCGCAGTGACGACGCAACGGTCGTTCGAGATAGCGAGCTTGCGAATTACATGGATACCCGGGAGCTGCAGGCCGCATTGGAAGCGTACGTGAGGACCGACGATACAACGGTGGTACGCGAACGTGATTTGAGACCGTTCATCGACGCCACAGAACTCGACGTCGCCCTCACGAACTACATCGATAGCCGAGAGTTGCAAACCGCGCTGACCGACTACGTGAGAACAGACGACACAACGGTGGTGCGCGACACGCAGCTTGCGGCCTACATCGACAATCCGGAGCTGCAAGCCGCATTGGCCGACTACGTTAGGACGGACGACACGACGGTTGTCCGCGACACCGACCTGGAAGA
>CAZDBH010000032.1:0-32738 GCA_964503485.1 uncultured Bradymonadales bacterium
CCGCTAAAAGCTAACGGCTGGAGTCCGGGGCGTTATACGCGACGGGCTCCTAGGGAACAATCGCCCAGGTTGGATCGGAACTGAACAGCTCCTTGTGAGGAGCCAGCCCTTCGTCGACGAAGTCATACGCTTCAGCGGAGTCGGCGAGGCTGCCGTGAATCGCAGCGGTAAGGGCGACGCGCGCGTTCGCCGGATAGCAGAACGCGCAGTTGACTGAGGGCAAGGTCTCGGGAGGATCGCCCGCTCGATTGGCAAAACTCATCTGCCATACGGTTGCCCAATCCGAGTATTGGTCGCCTGAGACGTTGGAAACAGCAAGGTGGTAGGGCGAACCGTCGTTCGGGTTGAAGCCCGGACCGTTTGTAAAACGACCAACGGCGTAGCCGGCCAGCCAATCTCGAATCGGTTCTGCGTCGTCCCATCCCATGGCGACGCCTTGATCGAAAGCCCAAGTCAGAAAATCGCTCTGCCAAGGGGAGGTGTAGTAGCGCACCGTCTCATCCATATTCCGGTCGAGGCGACCGCCATCTGTCCCCGAATTGGATTGGGCGCCCCACCATCCCAGCGGATTGGAGTCGACAGCATTGTCTCGGTACCAGTCGAGATTGTTCGCGACCTTGGCCGCTAACATCGTGCGCTCTGGGTCACCTTCTGTGGCTATCCAGGCCGCGTGGAACAGGGTTCGCAGACTCCAGGCTTGACCCCGAACCTGTTCGCGATGAAAGAGGCCGAGCGCCTTTCCCCGATACTCGAAGTTCTGGCTGATGAAGTTGTAGCTCGCCCAGAAATACAGTTCGTCGAGGAAGTACGGATCACCGGTTAGTAGATAGGGGACAAAGGCCAGCGAGGGCTGATGGGCCGTGTCTACCGTGTAGGGGCTGGTGCAGCTGTCACAGATCGGCAGTTTGTCTTCGTCATCCGACCATCGAGCCGCCGCAGCGATGAGGGTGACGGTAGGAAAGTCGTCGATTGAAATTGGTCGTCCCGTGGAACGGTCGCGGTAGTGAACCGAAAAACTCCCGGCCAGATCGCCGAGTCCCAACATGACTTCGTCGGCGCGGGCGTCGTTCGCTGTGAGTGCCAGGGCTGTCCAGGTGGGTAGTGGACCGATATCTGGCCGGCCACCGGTGCCTGGGAAGTAGGCTCGGATTAGGCCATTGCCCATGATCTCAGTATTCGACCCATTCCAGCTCTCGTACTGGCGGCTGAGCGCATCTTCTGTGACCACCACGTCGGGGTCGTATCGGGGAATAACCCCAGCATCCGCCAGGTAGGCAGCGTCATGATGCACACGCAGACGCGGAACTGCGCCCCACTCGTGAACCTGTCGCCAGCGAGCATGATGGTAATGAGTGATATCGGACGCCTCGAAAACGACCTCCTCGTCGCCGCCGCTCGTGATCGCCGCGTCGTACACCAAGTCGCCCGGCGTATCGAGAAAGGTGTTCTCGAGAACAATCGAGACTCGCGCCCGCTCGGGCCCGAAGAAGGTCACGTCAGCCAGCATCCACAGCGCCGGATGCGCGTCGCCGTCACGCATCAAGGGACCCTGAACCCGAAAAGTGCTAGCGAGTGGTCCCTCGCGCCAAACCTGAACGTCGTCGCCACGGAGGAGTTCAGTGAGATCGCTAGTCCAGACCGCGTCGTCCTCGGTAACCTCTAATGCTGCCTCGAAACCACCAGACAGCAGGTCGCTTAGGCCCAGACTATCGTGAACTTCCTCATCCGAGGGGACATATCCCAGTTCCACGCTCTCGCCGTCGCCCAGTGACTCCAGTTCGACGGCAATCAACCCGAAGGCGAGGCTGCCGTCCGGGTAGTGAACCTTGGCGTCCACCTGGGTGGGCAACGCTTCTCCCTCACGAACAACCCGAACGGACTCCGGAACGTCGCCGGCAGCGAAAGCCTGAGCAAAAGTCACGACACCCGGTTCATCTCCGGCAACTGTGATGGTCGAGAAGGGCAAAGGGGTGACCACGTCTGCACTATCCAGATCGGTGGCATCCGAACGATCCGGATCCGCGCCAACCGAGTCAAACGTGTTCATGTCGCTGTCGATTAGGTCTCTGTCGGCGTCATGGGGCCCATCGTCAGCCTCCGCCAGATCAGGGTCTCGTTCAGCAACGCCATCAGCGTCGAGGTCTGGACTGTCGAGGGGAATGTCACGGCCCTGGTCGGTCTCGGTGTCATCCTGATCAGCTGGGGCGTCTTCGACTGTGTCGTCAGAGGTTTGGTCGACATCTAGAGGGCTGGTGTCAGGGTCACCGGTAACCAGGTCCTCAACGGGGGCGTCGACCTGCGAATCGGTGCTTCGGTCCAGTGTTTGGTCACGCTGTTCATCCGTCACGGCGTCACCAGACACCTCCACCGTCGAGTCTGCGACGTCACCATCGCGATTCGACCCACCACCACTGCCAGAGCTGCAGCCGAACAGCGCCAGAGCTAGGGCGACAATGAACAGAGTTTCCCAACCCGTTGGGTGAGCACGGAGCGATCCAGGGACTTTGCCAAGGGGGTGTAGTCGCTTCATTTGGACGCCAATCACGCGGTTGCCTAAGGTGACCAGTATAGGTTGTTCAACCCACACGCTCCAGCTATTGTATCGATTTCCGATCATGGCCTGGGGGGCCGTCAGTCGGTGCGCTCGTCGCGGGCCGCGGAAATGGGGGCCGGGCGGGCCGCCTTTTTCAACGCACAGTAACGTGCTATAGGGACCTTCATGATGAATCTCGAAAACAACAAGACGTTGATTGAGCGAGCCTATGACGACACGAGTTTGCGCTCTGGCAAGGACGTGGTCGCTGCGGTCGAAGCCACGATTGCCGAGTTAGATGCAGGTCGGGTCCGAGTGGCCGAGCCGACGAATGACGGTTGGCTCGTGAACACTTGGGTCAAGAAAGCGATCCTGATGTATTTCGGCATGGCAGAAATGAAAGTCATTGAAGTCGGTCCCTTCGAGTTTCACGACAAGATCCCGCTCAAGAAGGGGCTCAAAGAAGCCGGTATTCGCGCTGTGCCCCATGCGTTGTCCCGCTACGGTGCTCACCTCGAGGCCGGCGTCGTCCAAATGCCCAGCTACGTCAATATCGGCGCCTATGTAGGAACCGGATCAATGGTTGACACGTGGGCGACTGTGGGCTCTTGCGCCCAGATCGGCCGCCACGTTCACCTTTCAGGAGGCGTCGGGATCGGTGGGGTTCTCGAGCCGCCCCAAGCGTCGCCAGTGATTATCGAGGACGGCGCTTTCATTGGCAGTCGATGCATTGTCGTCGAAGGTGTCGTAGTCGAAGAAGAAGCGGTGTTGGGGGCTGGAGTGGTTCTCACGGCGAGTACCCAGATAATCGATGTCACTCAGGAGAGGGAAACCGTGCTGAAAGGCCGCGTGCCGGCTCGCAGTGTGGTCATTCCCGGCACCCGCCCGAAGGCTTTTCCAGCCGGAACATACAACGTTCCATGCGCTCTGATCATCGGCAAGCGAAGCCAATCCACCGATCGGAAGGTCTCACTTAACTCAGCACTCCGTGATTTCGATGTCGCAGTCTAACGGTGGCTGGCCGGTAGTCGATCCAGATTGCAGTCTAGCCGATCGGCTGGCTGCCTGGTGCCAGGCTCTTGTCGCCATCGAGAGCGTCTACGGAAACGAGCGCGAAATCGCCGACACAATGGAGCGTTGGAGCACGGCCGTATTCAAGGCTGAGCACATCGTTCGGATCGGTAACAACTTGGTGTTGGGAGACCTCTCAGCCGCTGGGGAAACACTCGCTCTAGTCGGTCACCTAGATACAGTCCCGCCTCCTGACGGAACCGTCGCCGAGGTAAAGCGGGACGACGGCCGAATCTACGGGCTTGGGTCCTCGGATATGAAGGCCGGTGTGGCCGTGATGTGCGCTCTCGCCGAAGAAATGGCCACCGCCGACAGCGACCTGAATCTGGTCGTTGTTCTGTATGAAAAGGAAGAAGGCCCCCACGAAGCGAGCGGTTTACGGACCGTCTTGTCCGACGTGCCAAGCCTCAAGAACGCCGCATTGGCAATCTGCATGGAGCCTACTGAAAACGCTGTGCAGCTCGGCTGTGTGGGCAGTATGCACGCCACTCTGACGGTCCGTGGAAAGGCCGCCCACAGCGCTCGCCCTTGGCAGGGGGAAAATGCCATTCACAATGCAGCTGGATTGCTCACGCGCCTTGGAGAGTTTGGTCGAAAGCGGGTCTCTGTGGGCGATCTGGAGTTCTCAGAAGTGATGAATGCCACTCTGGTGAGTGGGGGGCGCGCTCGGACTATTATCCCCGATCACCTAGAACTGAACATCAACTACCGCTTTGCTCCGGGCCGCGACCTGGGCTCGGCGGAAGCGGTGTTGCGGGCGATTGTGGCGGGTGAGGCTGACATAGAGATCACCGATCGGGCCCCGTCCGGCGCAGTGTGTGCCGACAACCAACTCATGCAACGTCTGTTGGCGGCAGTTGGTCAAATCCCGGAGCCCAAACAGGCCTGGACCGATGTGGCGCGGTTGGCCGAAGCTGGAATCGACGCGATAAACTTCGGCCCGGGCTACCCACACCAGGCCCATCAGGTCGGCGAGTACGCGAACGTTGCTCTGATGGTCGAATCGTATGAGTTGTTGCGGAGCCTCTTCGAGTAAACTGACCTAGCAGCGCAATCCGCCGAGACCTTGAGGAAGACAATGGGGCAGCAGCCTGAATCCTTGAACCTATCACCACGCATCGCGCGTGACCTAAGTTTGGCAGCCCGCGGAGTAGGGGCCGTCGTCACGTTGCTGGCAGAGGGCAACACAGTTCCGTTCATCGCGCGATATCGCAAGGAAGCGACCGGATCGCTCGACGAAGTGCAAATCCGCCAGATTGAGGAGCGCAGGGCGTACCTCATCGAGTTGGAGACACGGCGGGCAGCGATTCTGAAGGCGATAGACGAGCAGGGCAAACTGGATGACTCGCTCCGCAAGGCCATTTCGGGCTGCGAGACCAAGGTTGAGTTGGAGGACCTGTATCTGCCCTACAAGAAGAAGCGACGTACCCGGGCCATGATCGCTCGTGAACGCGGCCTCGAAGGCCTTGCGAAGCAGATTCTGGCCCAACCTACCCAGGGCGACCCCAAGCGGGCCGCCCAAGACTTCGTGGATCCCACCAGAGACGTTCCGAGCATTGATGATGCGCTCGCCGGAGCCCGGGACATTGTCGCAGAGGTGGCTGCAGAGTCGGCTCAGGTTCGCCGCTGGGTTCGCGATGAGATGCGAAATCGCGGAGACCTCTGTTCAAAGAAAGCCTCGAAGGTCGGGGACCAACCGACCAAATACGAGCAGTACTACGAGCACTCCGAGCCCGTCGCGCGGGTGCCCTCTCACCGTTTCTTGGCCATGGCGCGGGGGGAGAAAGAAGACGTGCTTCGGGTCTCGATCGCGATCGATACAGACGCTGCTCGGAAGCGGGTCCTAGCCATCGTTGGCGGACGGCTGAACAGCCCGTTCTTCTCGCAGATGGATCAGGCTGTCAGTGATTCCCTCAAGCGCCTAATTCTGCCCTCAGTCGAGAACGAGGTCAGAACTCAACTAAAGCTCAGGTCGGACGAGGAAGCCATCGACGTCTTCGGCGAAAACCTCAGCAATCTACTTCTCGCATCGCCGGTAGGCAGCAAGCCGATCCTGGGCATCGACCCAGGACTGCGCACCGGCTGCAAGTGCGCCATGGTCGACTCGACCGGCCGGTTGATGGAGCACACAACGATTTATTTGACGTCAGGCGACGCCAAACTCGCAGCTGCTCAGCGGACTCTGACCGCACTGGTAAAAAAACACGGGCCATTTGCCATCGCGGTGGGCAATGGTACAGGCGGACGAGAGACAGAGAAGTTCTGTCGGAAAGTGCTCGAGAACGAGTCCGAATCGCCGATCGTCGTCAGTGTGAGCGAGAGCGGCGCGAGCGTATACAGCGCCTCAGATGTCGCCCGCAAGGAGTTTCCTGAGCTCGACCTGACCGTGCGCGGCGCGATCTCAATCGCGCGCCGCCTGCAAGATCCGCTGGCCGAATTGGTCAAACTCGACCCAAAGGTGATTGGAGTTGGCCAATATCAACATGACGTCCATCAGCCCACTCTGCAGAGGAAACTCGATCAAGTGGTCGAGAGTTGCGTGAACCGTGTCGGAGTCGAACTCAATACTGCCAGCGAGCAGCTGCTAGCCTATGTGGCTGGTATCGGGCCTGGATTGGCCAAACGAGTGATCGCCCACCGCCAGTCGGCAGGTCGCTTCACACGCCGCAAAGAACTGATGAAGGTGGCTGGTCTAGGTGCCAAGACGTTCGAGCAGGCGGCCGGATTCCTCCGCGTCCGCGAGAGCGACGACCCGTTGGATAAGTCGGCCGTGCACCCCGAGAGGTATGGCGTGGTAGCCCAGATGGCCAAAGACCTGGGTGTCCCGGTTGCCAAGCTGGTGGGGGATGCCGGTTTGGCGAAGACCATTCAGACGAGTCGTTACGTCTCGGAGGACCTCGGTGGACCCACACTCAAGGATATTGTCGCGGAGCTGGAAAAACCCGGTCGCGACCCCCGCGAGACCTTCGAGCCGCCCAAGTTCCGGGATGACGTCCACACCATGGACGACCTAAAGGTCGGCATGACTCTGGAAGGAATCGTGACCAACGTGACCAATTTCGGCGCCTTCGTCGACATCGGTGTGCACCAAGATGGACTGGTTCACATTTCTCAACTCGCCGACCGATTCATCAAACACCCATCTGATGTCGTCAAAGCTGGGCAAAAACTCTCAGTCCGGGTGCTGGATGTGGACGTCCAGCGCAAGCGAATCTCTCTATCAGCCAAGAAGCACGCGCCAAACGAAGAGGCTAAAAAGACGCGTTCGCCCCAACCAGACAGGGGCACCGGTCGAAACGAGAAAAGGAACCAAAGCCGTTCCAAGCCGCCTAAGAAGGGCGGGCGTTCGCCTCAAAAGAGCGGGTTCGCCAACAACCCGTTCGCCAAACTCAACAAGAAATAGGCCGCGAGATCGTGGCTAAACAGCTGTAATATTTCAGCTGTAACGTATCGGCTCAAACCGAAGCGGGCGGTGTACCGATTTGGAACGCTGGCCCGCCCCGTTGGTCAATCGGACAGAACCGAGTCTTAGAGATCTAGCACACTTAGGAATCAGACCGGGCTGGCGCCGATGTTGCATTAGAAAAGAGGAGGGAGCAAAGGCAAGGAGAGTGACATGTTACTCAGGTTCAAGAGAGTTTTTCGGAAGAGCCATGGGGTTGACGGTATTCCCGTTGATTCCAGGAATTTACGACACAGTCCGACGTTGGCGGAGGTCCGAGGTCAGGAGGAACCCACCAACCCAACTGGAGACTCCAAACGCCCTACTGCGGCCAAGTCCTCGGCGGAAGACAACATCCTTCTGCCAGGCGTCAAGATACGCACGCCTATAGGATCAACCTCTTAGCTGGTCTTACCGACGTCGCGGCCGAATTCTCGAATGAATCGCCCCAACTCCATGAGCGGAATGCGCTCGGGGCAGACGGTTTCGCACTTCAGACAGTCCTTGCAACCACTCATGAGGTCCGCGTCGCCCACGGACAGATGCACCGCACTCAAGTCGCGCCAAGCACTCAGAGCAAGCCTAGAAATCGAAAACCCGCGGCCTTCTACCTCGATGCCTGCGATTGGACAGATCGCGTCACACAATCCACAGCCCGTGCAGCGCTGCCACATGGACAAGGAGCCAGAGAACTCGGAGGGCACGGCAAGTATGCGATCCGCTCGGTAGTTCCTGTCGAAGCGCTCACGCCCGCCGGGCCGGTAGCGACGGAAGAGCTTCGCCATCATATGGAAGAAGAACTGGGTGCCCAATATCCAGAGTGACTTGATTCCCATCAGGCGCTCCTCGCCGCCTCTCGCCCGGCCAGCATGCCGGTTACGAGACTAACGCCAAGTGCAGAGCCGTCGCGCGTGAAATCGGTACCTCCAACGATAAGGCCGGCGGCGTGCAAGTTCTCGAAGGCGGGCTTGCCCGTCATGTTAAGGGGGCGAAGGTTCTGGTCGACCCCGACACCCATTCTGAAGACAGGATGGTCATCTAACCACCGTTCGGTGGCGAGATTTCCCGCGTAGACGGCATCGGGTTCCAGCGCCGCTCCGTCGAGAAACAGTGGCAGCCCAATCAGTGACTCGGCGACGGGTTCGACTCTCGTGATCCCACCGCCAAGAGCCCGACCGGTCGCCAGTACCAACGCGCTCACGTCGACAGATGCGCCGTCGGCCATTGTGATTTCAACAATGCGACGCTTGTCCCAGCGGGCTGACTCGGCCTTCTGTTCGTGCACCCAGCAGCCAGCCTGTTTGAGCAAAGACTGCAGTTTGTCTCGCAGACGGAACCCGTGCAGGCTGCCCTGCACTCCGCCGAGCTCAGCCACATTGGCGCCTTCATTATTCAACCGCGTGACGAGGTGGCCATGGGATTCGGTCGTGCGTCCGAGAATCGGTGGCAGCAGTGTGACTCCACCGGCCACGCGAACCGCCAGCTGCCGACCGAGCGCCGTCAGTTCGTCGTCCTCGAGCCGCTCTAAAACGCTGGATGCGGTGGCCGTGTTCTGGGCGAGCTTGTTGTTCTCGAGCCGCAGCCAGAAGGAAGACGCCTCGAGGCCCTGTGACCTGAGCTGCTGAACGCAGGCCTCCGGGTTGAATCGAGGATAGTGCTCAAAGCCGCAGACTACGAATTCTGAGGCATCACCCAACCTGCCGGCCCAAATCGATGCTGCCCCGCCGTCAGCGAGGCGGATTTGGCCAGTCGATGATGCCACGTAGCTCGGTTGGTGAGCCAGCTCGATGTGTCCCTCGATCAGGGCGGCCGCTTCGCCCACCCGCTGTTTCAGTTCCTTCGCGCCAAGCCCCAGCCGTGCGTACGGGTGAAAACTCCGGCGCCGAAGCAACCGATCGAAACGCTGGCTGGGTGATTCAAGCGGTGGTCTGCCCGCTACCTCCAAATGGGGGATACCGACCCGCGTTTGGTAGTCGACCGAGTCGTAAGCGGGGCCAAAGATCTCGGCAATTCCCGACCACATCGCAGAAGCTGCGGGCGGCCCTGAAATCACGACCACAGGCGCACCCTGCGCGCGCGCCGACAGTGCGGCGAGGGTACCGGCAACTCCTGAGCCTACGACGACGACGCTCATTGGTCCGTCCCTTCCGTGGGCTGAGCAAGTGGTCTCGTGTGGGCCGCTTCGAGCTTGCCGCCCAGGAAACACCAGGCCCGGCCCAGTTCCTCTTGGGCAAACTGAACCTGGTTGAGTACGCCCTTTCGGCGCGCCCAAAGGCTGGCAAGGAAACTGCGCGCCACGTCTGACACTGCCGAGGGAGCGAGGTCCTTTTCGTCGCAGAAGATCTGGGCGGCTCTCCAGGCGCTATCGGTACCGCCGGTTGCACCAAGTCCGAGTTTGGAGCGCCGCTGGCAGTCATCGAGCGTGCGGACCATCTCGGTGCGGAGAACGATGCGAAGCTCGGCTTCAGTGACGGGTTCGGCTGGGCAGACGAAAGCGCGAGTGCGGGGCTCCTCCCTCATCAGCTGGAGAATCGCTCTCGCTCTATCGCCATGGCGAAACAGGATTCGCTCAGCCGAGTATGCATCAACTCCCAGTTCGACGAAGGGGCGGGTATCAAGATCGTGGTCATCGCCGCCCGGCAGTCTTCGGGTGTGGGTTTCACACTTTCGATCAACGCCCAATCGACGGCAGATGTCATCGGTCACCTCTTCAGCGATGATGCGGTAGCTCGCCAGTTTTCCGCCAGCTAGCGACAACAAGCCTGCCGCGCCCTCTTCGGTGTGGTCTATGAGTTCATGTTCGCGGGATAGTTTGCTCTCCCTTTTTCCGTACTGATAGAGCGTCGGGCGACATCCCACTGTGGCGCGGCATGGTCGGTATCTGCGGATGACCGGAAAGACACTGGCGATTCCATTGATCAGGTATTTGACCTCGTCCTCGAGGATGGGCACATCGTCGAGGTCTCCCCAGTAGTCGTCATCGGTGGTGCCGATCCAGGTCTCGTTCTGATGGGGACAAATGAAGATGTCTCGGCCATCAATCGCAGTGGCGATGATGGCGGAGTTGGTCAGGCGGCCGGGATAAATGAGGTGTATCCCTTTCCCAGGACGTACGATTTGCTTTCGTTTGCCCAGCATGCCCAGAGTTCGCGATGCCCAGGCTCCGGTAGCGTTGATGATGAGCTTCCCGAATACGTCGCGCTGTGTTCCGTCGAGGCGGTCGCGAACACGCACTCCGCGAACACTTCCTTCGTCGCGCAGGAAATCGATCACTTCGGTGTAGGTATAGAGTTCGGCCCCGTGTTCGGCGGCGTCGAGTGCGTTAATCAGATTGAGCCGGTTTGCGTCGATTCCCCACTCGTCGGTCGTCACCGCGCCGAAAACCGAGGGGTGTATGCCAGGGAGGAGGGCCGCAGCCTCCTCCGCATTGAGTCGACAATGTTGCTGCCCGGCTTTCAGCGGCTGATATCGGTCGTATGCTTCGAAGTAGACCTCGGCCAGCTCGAGCATCACCTTTCTTGCTTTGGATCCGCCCAACATCGGCAGAACAAACGGAATTCGGAAAATGAGATGGGAGGCTATCTTCTGAATGAATCCGCTGTCGAGGCATGCCAGGCGAGTTACCTCGGGGTCACTCTGAAGGTACCGCACCCCTCCGTGAATCATGCCCGAAGAGGCACCCGTCGCACCCGTACCGAAGTCCTTCTTCTCGAATAGGATGACCGATAGTCCGCGCAGCGCAGCGTCCCGAGCAATCCCCGCCCCGTTGATGCCGCCACCCATGATGATGACGTCGAAGGGGTCACCTGAGCAACCTGTAGGGTTCGGGGTTTCCTCAGCCACTGCCTCTCCGCTAGCTCGGCGCGATTGTGCGGATGCCGAGCTCTTCGAGCTGCTTTTTATCGACTACCGACGGCGCCGCAGTCATCAGACAGGACGCCCGTTGGGTCTTCGGATACGCGATCACGTCGCGCAGCGAGTCCGTATTCGTGAGTAACATGATCAGGCGGTCTAGGCCAAAAGCGAGCCCGCCGTGGGGTGGCGCACCGAACTTGAGGCCTTTGAGCAGGAAGCCGAACTTCTCTTCCGCCTCTTCTGGTCCAATGCCCAACAGCTTGAAGATGCGCTCTTGGACTTCGAGTTTGTGAATACGAATGCTGCCACCGGCTATCTCGTAACCGTTGCAGACCAGGTCATAGGCCTGGGCGATCACATTGTCGGGATCGTTTTCGAGCTGCTCGAGCTGATCCCAGCGCGGCGATGTGAAGGGATGATGACGAGCGACATGTCGTTTCGACTCTTCGTCGTATTCGAAGGCCAAGAAATCCGTTATCCATACGAAGCGATAGTCGCCTTCGGTGATAAGGCCCAGGTCTTTGCCGAGGCGCTTTCGGAGGTTGCCCAACGACGCGTTCACAACCGAGGGCTTGTCAGCCACGAAGACCATCAGGTCACCAGGCTCCAGTCCCAATCGCTCGGTAAGGGCGTTTCGTTCCCCGTCGCCGAGGAACTTCGCGATCGGGCCTTGCCAGCCGTCCTCGTTGACTTTGATCCAAGCAAGACCCTTGGCGCCGTAGTTGCCCACGAAGGAAGCGAGTCCGTCGAGCTGTTTCCGGCTCAGCGTATTCCCGCCTTTGACGTTGATCGATTTGACGATACCGCCACCGGCGACCACGCTTTTGAACGCCTTGAACTCCGACTCGACAAACACGCCCGAGACGTCGATCAACTCCAATCCGAAACGGAGATCCGGGTTGTCCACGCCAAAGCGCTCGATTGCTTCAGCAAAGGTCATACGTTGAATTGGACAGGCGACTTCGACACCCAGAATCTCGTTAAAGACCTGACTGACTAGGTGCTCGGCCACCGCCATGACGTCATCCTCGCTTACGAAAGCCATCTCGACGTCAATCTGAGTGAATTCGGGCTGTCGGTCGTGACGTAGATCCTCGTCTCGAAAGCACCGGCAAATCTGATAATAACGGTCGTACCCGGCAATCATATACAACTGTTTGAAGAGCTGTGGCGACTGGGGCAAAGCGTAGAAATGCCCCGTCGAAACCCGGCTCGGAACGAGATAGTCTCGGGCGCCTTCGGGAGTCGAGCGCGTGAGAATCGGTGTCTCGAGCTCCAAGAACCCCTCGTCTGCCATCACCCGGCGCACGACCTCGGTCGTCTTGGCGCGGGTAACGATGTTGGCCTGAAGCTCGGGGCGCCGCAGATCGAGGAAGCGGTACTCGAGGCGAAGGTCCTCGTTGGTCTCGATACCGTCCTTGATTTGGAATCGAGGTGTTTCGGATTGGTTGAAGACCTCGACCTGGGTGGCGACCACCTCTATCTCGCCGGTAGCAAGCTTCGCATTGACGTTGTCGCCGCGGCTGATCACCTTTCCGCGCAATCCGATGACCCATTCCGAGCGAAGCGTCTCTGCTATAGCGTGTGCGTCGGCGCTGTTCACCGGATCGAATTTGACCTGGGTCAGACCGTGCCGGTCCCGAAGGTCGACGAAAACGGCGTCACCGTGGTCTCGGTGACTGGCCACCCAACCCATCAGCACGACTTCCTTGCCGACGTCTGAGCCTCGCAATTCTGAGCAGTTATGAGAGCGTTTCAGTTCGGTAATGAATTCAGACACGTCTTCCTCGCCACAAAAGGACAATCCAAGTTTGGCAAACTAGCTCGAAGCTGGGGTGCAATCAAGCGTTGTATGACGCACTGCGCCAACTCGTAGCCTGTCGACGGTCCGGTCAATAATTAAGAAACAGGAGCGGGAGGGCAGGATCCAAGCGGTAACCATTCTGGTCCTTTGCGAGCGAATCTCGTAGGCCGAGCTTGCGAGCGGAGGAGATCAGGACGTACAGGCGATTGGCTATAGCGTCCGGCATGATGTTCTCGCCGGGCCACAGGGCTTTGACGAGCTCGTCGATGGTGATCGGTACTCCCGGTTGTTCACGAGCCGCTACAGCGAGGACCTCGAGAACGTTCCAGAGCGTCGGTTTTTTGGAAAGCTCTTTCCAGTCGCTTCCGGGCGGGCGGACTCGCCGCGCACTCTGGTCTAGAATGAGCCCTTCAGGACGACTTTCCGCGATCAGCATGAGATTTTCCGCACGCCGATCAGAGGCTGCTTGGAGGTATAGAGACACTCCGAGCGCCAGGAAGAACTTGTACGCACCAATATCTCGATCACTCCAGCACGAATCAATGGCTGCTAGCAGGGCCTCTGGGGCGACTCCCTCGACCCGCGGTTCTCCACAGGCCACGAGTAACTGGCTCATGATCTCGACTGCCGGATAGGTGCACGAGGCGAGGGCTCTCTTCGTTCGGTCGCGAAAGTCCTGACCCGTCTCGCTTGCGCCGACCAGCAGCGCCAGGCCAGACGAAGCAGCGAGCAGCACCGGTATGAACGGGCTTGCTGTCTCGGGTGTACCGTGAGCGAACTCACTCTTGGCAACGTTGAGTGCTTGATCCAGCTCGCCCAAACGCCACAGCGCGAGCGCTCGAACCAGACAGAGCGACAGACGGAATACAGCATTCCGTTCTCCGCCGCCCGGGGTCATCGCCAGCAGGGCGGCTGCGTCTTCCTGCCGGCCGAGCACGAGAAGACAGAGCGCTTCGCGTCCCAGGCTCCAAGATTCGGGCTGAGCTGCGCCTCTTCGAGCGCTTTCCAGCCGACACCCGTTGAAGGCTTCTAGAGAAGACTGGATTCTACCCATTTCGAGCAGGACCAAGCCCTGTTTGTAGAGCGCTGACAAGACGAGGCCATTCCAACCGTTGGCGATGCTCAGGTCCAGCTGAGCCTGATTTACTGCGACCGCCTCGTTGAGCCTACCCAGTTTCACCAACAGGCTGGCTCGTGTCGCGAGCACGCCGCCCCGGGTTCTTTCGAAGCCGCCCTGTGTCGCGATCTGGTCCGCTTCCTGTAGCGCTTGGCGCGCTTCCTCGAGTCGACCTGACTCCGTCAAAACGACGCCTAATGATTGAAGAAACTGGGAGCGGAGGTGTTGGCACTTCGCCAAAGGAGGCAGCCACTCCTTCAATGTGGACGCAGACCGTTCCGCTTGGCCACGGTGAAAATCGACCTCAGCCTCACTCCAGTGGGCTCGGCGAAGTAGCAAATCCGAATCGAGCGTTTTGGCCAGCTCCAGTGCTTCTGCAACGTGGACAGAGGCTCTATCTGCCAATCCTGCCTTCGCCAGTACCGAGCCCATGCCAACGATGAGGCGAAGGTAGGGGAGCGTCGCGCCCTGGTCGTTGTCCTGGGCCAGCGAAAGGGCGCGGACCTGATTGGCTAACCTCGTGTCCATTACGTCGTGCGGGTTGCGGTTCAACAACAGACCGAAAGCGGTCGACAGAGCGGTCGCGCTGTCACTGGTTTCTATCGCCCAGTCCAGTGCTGCCTGAAGATTCTCAGACGCATTGAAAAGCCGCTCAACAGCCGAACTATCGGAGCCATCCCACACCTTTTCGGTCCATTGGTCGGCGAATCTGGCAAAAAAGAGGCTCTGCCGTCTTCTAGCGTCCGGTTTGTCCCGAAGCTGGCTTCGAGCGTACTCCCTCACGCTTTCCAGTAGCGAGAACGAGCCGACGGAGCCGGATTCCTGATGAGTCAACAACGACTTTTCAGACAAGCTCTCGAGAAGATCGAGAACTGACTGGCCGGCAATCTGGCTTTCGCCGATTACTCCCTCGACCATCACCAAGTCGAACGGTCCACGGAAGAGTGATAGCTGAGCTAGAACACGCTGTTCCGTGTCACTCAGAAGGTCCCAGGACCAGCCGATGGCGGCCTCGAGCGTGGCGTGGCGAGGGTCACCGCCGCGCCGCCGGTTTTTGAACTCCAATAGCGACCGTTCCATTCTGTGTTGCAGATCGGAGATAGGGACGATTCGGGTCCTGGCTGCGACCAACTCGATTGCCAGCGGTACACCGTCCAGGTGCCGGACAATCGACGCGATCTCACCCATGTCGTCCGCGGTTGGCTGGAGCGAAGGGGCGGCTTCCATCGCCCGTGCAAGAAAAAGTCGGACGGCCTCACTGCTTTGAACCGATTCCGAGCTGGCCGATTGGCTGGGAACTCCGATGCCTCCAACCTCGTGGATAATCTCACCACCGACGTGTAGCCGCTCCCTAGAGGTGACCAAGAACTGTGCGGTTGAGTTGGGGATCAGCTGGTGCAGTAGTTCGGCCAGCGGTTCAGTCACGACCTCGCTGTTGTCCAGAACGACGAGAGCCGGTTCTGGAAAAGACAGGACTCGGGCCAGGACCCGGGCGCGATCGGTTGCCTCGGTGGCCGTAGCGTCGGCGCCGACGGAGTGGAGAAACGTCGACAACAGCGAATCGGTGTCTCGGCATTGAGTCAACTGGACGAAATGGGTGTGGGAGGCCTGGTGTCGCTTGCAGATTTCCCCTGCCAACCGGGTCTTGCCCACGCCAGGAGGACCGACCACCGTCAAGAGTCTGTGCCCCGACTCGAGGTCGTCGAGTATCCAGCGGACTTCCTCTAGGCGCCCAACGAACGCGTCCAAGTAGGCCGGACCCACGACCTGGGCCGAAGATCGAATGTCGACGATCCGCCCCATCGGCTGTCTTTTTGATACTGTCACTTGGCGTTCCGCAATGTGCCTACATACTAGTAGACCATCAGTGTCCGAAACGATCAATCGTCACTCCCATGGGGCAGCGGTAGTGGTGGTGGCTCCGATGGCATGTCCTCGAACTCTGACGAACCGACTGTTGGGGCCATTAGGAATGAGACGCTCGACCTGCACCCTGTTTTTGTCCTCGCTCTTGCCAACCCATTCCGAGCGAGAGAGCTTGCGTCGTGACGAAACTCGGCCTACTTTGCGCCGACTATGGCGAGACTCTGTTATAAGATCACCCCGGGCACGACCATCAGCTTGGAAAGCGACGGTCGCTACCGAATCGACACCCCATCCGGGCATACGGCCCGCCTCCATCCACCAGCGATAACGCCCGCTCTGATGCTTGACGGTCGTCGATCCGAGGAGGAAATCGAGCGCGCCATGGCCGCCGAGGGATCGCCGATGCCCCCGGGGGTCTTGGGTGAGATTTTTCGCAGTCTGGTGGCTGCGGGAGCGCTCGAAGAGAATGAAACCGAGTGGCGCCCGATCCAGGCAATGCCCTGGCCCGAGCACGCCTGTCAAGGCTGCGGTGCTTGCTGCCAAGGACACTGGATTGGCCCCCTGAAGCCGGGCTTCGTAACGGAGACCACCGGGCGCATGGAGGCCCTGCGAGAGAGTTACCCAGCGCTGCGCGGAAAACGGCCCTTCGTACGGATTTTCGAGGGAAATAGTGCGCTCTTCTTGAACAGCGAGTCTGGCCAGTGCCTCTTTCTCGACCAAGACCTCAAATGCATCCTCCACAAGGAATATGGTGCGGAAGGCAAGCCTCACATCTGCCGCATGTTCCCAATGGTGCGGTTTGAAGACGACGCGGTGACTCGACTCGGCGTCAGCTTGATGTGTCTGACGCACTTCGACCAGACGCTCGCAGAGGAGGAGCCGGCACCGGCCAGCCACTGGATGGAGGTCAACGACGAGATCGACGGGTGGCTGCATCATTATTATCCGCCGACCAACCAAGCTCAGCTCGAAGAAGATATCGTTACCAGTCTTGCCAATGTGGACGATCCGCTTGGTGAGCTATTCGAGGCTGTTACGCCGAGGGGAGGGCGCAAGAAGGGAAAGAAAGAGGCTCCAAGACGGCTGAGTCGCCTTGCAGCACTCTACTTTCTTCGCCTCGATGATGTTCTGAAGGAGGAGCCGATGATGACGGGCCTCCTCGAGCAGGACGGACGATTCCCTGAAACGGCGCGAGCCATTCGGGCTTTTGCCGAACAGCTGGGCGACAAGAAGGTCCGCCTGCTTCCGCCGCCGCGTCGCCTCAGGACGCCCGAGATCAAGCGACTCCTGCAGGACGCCATTCGCCGCTTTCTGTTTCTGCGACACTACCTGATGTTCAACGGCCTTCGGCACGGAGCGGCCGCGCTCGGCGTTGGCGTGTGGGTCGCTTTTCATCTCTCGATGAACCACGAAAGACCCGCTCATCGATTCGGCGAAGTGCTCGCAACATGGATGCGAATGATCCAGTCAGCCGATGCACGCCTCGCCCTTTTTCAGTCACCGGACGAGGTGGTGGTCTTCGTTCGCACCTTTCTTCAGTATTGGCGCAAGTGACCTTTGTGAGCCGCCTTTGAGAGTCGTGAGTATGTCTACACCCGAGTTTGAAACGATGTCTGTGGAAGAGCTCGAAGGAGCGCTTCGCTACCACAACTGGAAGTACTGGGTAGAGAACGCGCCCGAGATCACTGATTACCAGTACGACAAGCTGGTCGAGACGCTGCGCGAACGAAAACCCGAAAGCCCCGTGTTGGACGCGATTGGGGAAGCCGGTGCCGGGCTTGACGGTGAGAGCCACGAGTTGGGAGAGAAAGTGGAGCACCGGCGCTCGATGTTGTCTCTCGACAAGTGCTACGACGACGACACGCTCAACAAATGGTTCGAGAAATTCGAGGGTGACGCCATCGTGACACCCAAGATCGACGGCGTCGCCGCATCGATTCGATACGATGCCTCAGGACGGCTGCATTTAGCGGCAACACGTGGCAACGGCCGGGTAGGGGAGCTGATTACGAACAACGTGCGCCACGTGTCGGACGTGCCGAGTCATCTACCCGTCGGTCCTCTGGAGGTGCGCGGCGAGCTGTACATGCCGCTCTCTGTCTTTCGGGAGCATTTTGCCGCCGATTTCGCCAATCCGCGCAACCTCACGGCGGGTGCCATCAAACAGAAAGTCGCCGAGAAGACCGGAGGCTATATGATCCGGTTCATGGCCTACGATCTCGACCCCGACGGGGCGGTTCAACCAGCCAGCGAACAGGAGAAGGCGACGCTGTTGAAGTCCTACGGTTTTCAGCCGGTCGAGGCAATTGTCGCCGATCGGGAGGATGCTTCCGGCGCTTACCGAACCCTTCTCGCTCAGAGAGACCATTTCGACTACGAGACCGATGGGGTCGTCTACAAAGCCGACCGGCTCGACGAGCAGGAGCGCCTGGGGACTACTGCACATCATCCGCGCTATGCAATTGCCTATAAATTCCAGGGCGATTCGGCCGAGAGCACGCTCAGAGAGGTCGAGTGGAGCGTATCGCGAACCGGAGCGATCAATCCGGTTGCAATCGTCGATCCGGTGGTCTTGTCGGGCGCGACCGTCACACGGGCGTCGCTGCACAACCTTGGAATCATGGCCAAGCTCGGTGGAGAGAAGGGCCTGACGGTTGGGTCCCGAGTTCTGATGATGAGGCGGGGAGGGGTCATCCCCCACGTTGAGCAAGTCATTGAAGCCGGTGATGCGCTGGTGGAACTGCCGGCGGTGTGTCCGTCGTGCGGCGGTTCCTGTTACCGTGAAGAGGACATCCTGCTCGCAGAGCACACGACCTCTTGTTCAGCCACTCGGCTGGGCGGTCTGCAGCACTTCGTCCAAGTCATCGAAGTGAAGGGCTTCGGGCCAAAGCTGATTCAGCAGTTGATTGAGGCCGACCTGCTGCAGGATCCGGCTGGTTTCTACGAGTTGACGGTCGAGAAGATGCTCTCACTGGAGCGAGTCGGAACAAAAACCGCCGAGAAACTCGTCGAGCGGGTCGCAGCCAAGAACGAACTACCACTGGATCGGCTGTTATGTGCACTCGGCATCGACGAACTCGGCCCGGTCGTGGCCCGCAGCATTGCCGCCCACTTCCAGAATCTCGAACGCCTCAAAACGGCAACAGAAGAGGAGATTGCGACGATCAAGGGAGTAGGCCAGGTGATCGCCAACAACGTCGTGACGGGCCTGGCAGACAGAGCCGATCTCATTGAGCGTCTACTTCAACACGTCACGCCATTGGCAGTCGCCGCTCCGGCAGAAGCTCCCGAAGGCCCGCTCACGGGTTCGAGTTTCCTGTTCACCGGAACGCTCGAGACAATGAAACGGAAGGAGGCTCAGGAGAGAGTCAGGGCCCTGGGAGGGGCAACCCCTTCATCGGTCGTCAACTCATTGACTCACCTGGTGCTCGGCGACGGCGATCTCGCCAAGTTCGAGGGCGGCTGGCGAAGCAGCAAGTTGAAGAAGGTCGACAAGCTGAACGCCGAGGATGCCGCGATTGAGGTCATTGGTGAAACCCAGTTCTTGGCCATGCTGGAGCAGTAACGTGACTACCGCCAAGCACCTTCTAATCGCCGGGAGAGTCCAGGGCGTCTTTTATCGCGCAAGCACGAAACACGAGGCTCAGCGGCTCAGTTTATCGGGTTGGGTGAAGAATCTAACTGACGGACGGGTCGAAGCCGTGGTACAGGGCCCGGCGGACGACCTGGACGAGCTTATCGCCTGGTGTCGGACTGGCCCAGCCGGGGCCCGTGTTGATGGAGTCGAAGTAACCGATCGCCCCGTCGATTCGTTGTTGAACGGATTCAGAGTGCTGTACTGATGTCGGATTCAAAATCGAAAAAGAGTGCGCCGGTCGTGACGACGAGAAAGGCACCCAGAGCAGAGCGTGAGCAACGAGTTCCGCCCAGGGTAACCCACGGCACCAAAGTCAGATTCAATATTGATTGTTCCCGTTGTGGTGAGAAAGACACGCTACCCTTCGTCCCGAAAACTCAACGTGAGTTCCTCTGTCGGAAGTGCGCCCAGGAGGTGTTTGGGAAGGACTGGGCTGGAACCCGACCAGACGAGGACCAGCCGTCGGAGTATACCTTCACTTGCTCTGACTGCGGTAAGGAAGACCGGGTACCCTTTGAGCCGCCAGAAGGGGAACCGTTTCTGTGCGGTGCATGCCACCGCGGAGAGGAGCGCCCCAACCGCAAACGCATTCAAAAGGCGACACTGATCAGCGCTTCGAAGCCGAAGAAGCGACGCAAACCGAAGTGACTTCCTGCGACCCGTTCTCCACTCCTTGATCTCCGTCCCTACTCCCTACCCAACGTGCATTTGGCCGTGTTCCAGCACGACGAAGTCAGATGAACTGACCTCGCGTAGGCGCTCAGCCGGCGCGGTGAGAGACTCGTTCGAGAGCCTGAATGTACTGTGATGAATCGCAATGGCGGCCTTGGCGCCGACTGCTTGCTTGATCAGTTCCGCTTCTTCGGGATTGACGTGCGACGCCTCCATCAGAGCCCGCGGTTCGAACGCCCCTATCGGAATCGCGGCCGCTCTAATCTCTGGGAAGTAGTGGCCGATTGCCTCAAAACCAGGTGGCCACCAGGCGGTGTCTCCGGCGAAATAGAAGTCTCCGCCGGATTTGGTCGAAACCACCCAACCACACCAGAGCGATTTGGCGTTGTCCGCAGGATGGCGACCACTCCAATGGGCAGCCGGCACACCTGTGATCGTGAGGCCCTGGAATCTGTGAGTGTCCCACCAATGGAGCTCTTGGACCCGGCTGGTGCCAGTCGGCATCAGTAGTTTCCCCATGCCTGTGGGCACGACAATCAGCGGATCGTGGTCGGCCACGAGCCGTCGAAGGGTTGGGAGATCGCAGTGATCGTAGTGATTGTGGCTCAGGAGAACGGCGTCGATTGGAGGCAAACCCTCGAAGGGGATCCCAGGGTCGGCAATTCGTGACGGCCCGAGCCACCCGATTGGGCTACAGCGCTTGCTCCAAATTGGATCCATCAGGAGGTTCAGGCCGTCCATCTGCGCAAGTACCGTGGAATGGCCTACCCAGTGGAGTAGCATGTCTCCGTTATTGACTCGGCTGAGTTCGGGTGCTCGGGCGGTGACTGACAGTTTGGGCCACCCCCGACCGATTCGACCAGCCAGCCACCTGGTGGATCCGGCGAGCACGCTGGGCTTCAACGGCCGTTGGCGCCGGTATCGTGTTCCGGTCCATTCGGGTAGCGGTTTGTTCACAAAGTGGGGCTCTACTCGGGTGAGTAGATGAAGGACGGCACGCAAAGGCCTCGGCCCGAGCTGCCGATCTGGCAAGTCGCATCGCTATTGCAGTCGCCGTCGCTGTTGCAGTCGTCGGAACAGAAAGGCGAACTGCCCTGGAACGACACGCAAATCCGGCTATTGCAATCGGCGTTGAAGTTGTCGACGCAGGTCGCGATGCTCGCGTTCCCGAGGTCGTCTACCTGCGTTCCACACGCCTCCTGGACCTCAGGTGATTGAGGGAAGTCGCACGGTGTGCCGAAGTCATCGGTGCATCCCGCCACAGCTAACGCTGCCACGAGAAGAACGAAATAGAGACAAGTTGAGTAGTCAAATCGCATACAAGCGGGCTCACCTACTAGAACGCCAATCAATCGGCTTCGGAGTATAGCCCAGCCATACCCGTGGGTCGAGTCCCGTTCACGGGGCAGCGGTTCAATGGGGGAAGAATCACTGGTCAAGTACCCACCCCTAGGCTCCCAACTGCCGAGCACCGAGCCTTCGACAGTCGAAGGAACTGCGCTGCTTCAGAACGCGTCTCGTATGTGTTCCAGCTCGACGCCGAGACGACCGAAGACAATGCCGACGACGTCCATGCGCAGCCGAACGAATCCCTGCCGTCCGGTCCGGTCGAGGTACTTCGACACCGCTCTTCGAACCCGGCGCTGTTTGGCCTCATCCACGGTATCCGTCGGATGAACGGGTCGGGCCGATTGTCGCGAGCGAACCTCGACGACGACCAGAATGTTGTCGTCCCAGGCCAAGATGTCCAACTCGGCTCGGCCAACACGCAGGTTCCGATGTTCGATACGATAGCCGAGTCCCTGGAGATAGGCCGCGGCGAGGGTTTCACCTCTTCTGCCGAGGGTGAGGCGATTGTAGCTCATGGCGACTCCTTGTTCGTCTGAATCCAAAAGCGTTATCGGCGGGAGTCGAGATCTGTTGCTTAAAGAAACTTAAGGTCGGCAACAGAATCGATCCCGGTCCAACGTTTTGGGCGCCGGGTTCACCGGCCCTGAGTGGGCTGGGAGCCACCAATTTTGGGTCGGGTAGTATGACCTTGTTGAATTCCGGGACCTTGTCGGTGATTATGGGCAGGTCGTCGTTGGGGACGACGAATGAGGGAAGTGCTGTTGACAGTGCTTTTTAGGACCCTACAATGCAATTGGCGGCCGTCGAACGGCGATGATTGTGACCCACAATCGTAAACAGGCGCAAAGGAATATTGTGATGAGGCTCTCAAGGTGCGGGCGTTGGTTTGCGCATTTCCTGGTTACCATCCTTACACTAGCCCTGACATCGTCGGTGGCCCTGGCCCAAACGGACGCGCCGTTGCCGGAGCTCGATCCGGCTGACATGGCGACGCCCGAAGGTCAGGCCTTGGGGCAGGGGCTGCAATATGCCGCGCAGGATAACTGGGCTGCCGCTAGTCAGATTTTTTATCAGCTGGCTCGAGAGTCGTACGACGCGCCTGATCCGGTTCGGTTTCGGGCAGAGTTTGAGTTGGCTAAGGCGCTGTACAATATGCGCCTGTTCTATGCGTCGATGTTCTTTCTAGACGAGATCACCGCTTACGGTCCGGATCACCCTTTGTTTATCGCGACGCTTCCCTGGCTACTGAGGCTCAATCGGCGGCTTCCGGGTGAGACCCACATGCTGGAACGCATTGCTCAGTATACGGAGTTCTTCCCCGACCAAGTCGAGGACAAGTACCGCGATCAGGTTGCCTATATGATCGGTCGCCACAACTACCTGCGCGGTCATTTGGACGAAGCCCAAGAGTTTCTGACCTACGTTTCGTCCGGATCCCGGTTCTTCAGCCGGGCCAACTACCTTCAGGGTGTCGCAAACATTCAGCAGTACAACGGACAAGAGGCCGTGGACGCGTTCCGCAACGTGGTTGGCTTTGTGCTCAATGCAGACGAGCGGACCGATGAAATGAAGGACCTGGCGGAGTTGAGTGTCCTTTCTGTGGCACGAACCTTTTACTCCACCGGTCAGTACGAGACCGCAGTGCGCTGGTACGACCAGGTCCCGGCCAGCAGCCGACATTGGCTGGACGCTCTTTTCGAGAAGGCTTGGGCGCTCTTTCAAACGGGAGAGTTCAACCACGCCCTCGGAAATCTGCACTCCCTGAATTCGCCATTCTTTGATGACGAGTTCTACCCCGAGGGTCGAATTCTCCAGGCGGTCATCTTCTTCCGAAACTGCAACTACGACGCCGTGCGCGAGACGGTTGAAGAGTTCAAGGCTCAGTACGTTCCATTCCTGGACCAACTCGACGAGATGGCCCTCTCGCTCACTTCTGACGAGGACTACTACGACCTTGTGCTCGCACTCCGCGGTGAGCAGGAACGCGATTTTTCGTCCCAGCTTCAGCAGATTCTCAATACTGCAATCGATAGTGACCAGGATCAAAACGCGATTACGCATGTCCAACAGTTGGACCGCGAACTCCGAGTACTTCAATCAATGGAATCGAGTTGGCTCGATACTGGTTTAGGAGACGAGGTCGACGCGGAGACTGGTCTGGCTCGAAGTTTGGCAGCGAGTCGATCGGGAGAGCTTGTCCGGATACGAATCGACCGTGCCAAGGAAGAGATTGAGAGTCTTTTGAACCAAGCAGACGCTATCTTAGTAGAGACCGATCTGGTCGAACAATCTGTTGTAAACAGCGACATTCGGTCCCAACTGAACATGTCCGACGCCGGCGTGCTCCCCCCTCCTTCAGACGATGAGCACCTCCTATGGCATTTTCGCGGTGAGTACTGGCGAGATGAGCTCGGCTACTATTGGTACGCTATTCGCTCTCGCTGTTCTGAGGTTGGATTCTAACGATGGATATATCGATTTTGTCTAAACACGCAGTACGCTTTGCAACACTGCTCGCGGTCAGTTTACTTGCTCTGCCCGCGTTTGCTCAGCTCGACGATTCCTATCAGGAATCCGAGGTGCAGAGCGTCGGTGAAGAGCGAGAAGAAGCCCCTCGTGAAAGCGTTCGCGAGCAAATCCAAGGTGCAGCTCGAGCTGACGCGCGCTGGTTCGAAGAGAATATCGATCTAGCCCAAGTCGAGCGCATGGATACGGCCATGAATCGCCTGAGAGATCTGGTCGAGAGCGCAGATCCGGGCACCGAACAACGCGCCAACTACATGTTCCGACTCGCCGAGCTGTACTACACAAAAGCACGCTTTTTCGAGCAGCGAGCCTATGACCGGCGAGACCGCGCCTTCTTGGCCCGCAACGAAAACCCGGCCCAGAGCCGGCAGTATGAGCTGGCAGCTGATGACGATCTAGAGCAATCCGACCGCTATGCGACCCAGGCTGTCGAAGTGTACGTCGAACTCTACGCCGACTATCACGACACCTACCCCGATATGGACGCAGTCCTGTACTACCTCGGTAGTACGCTGTCCCAGTTGGGGCGCACCGAAGACGCCCTGGATTTCTTCCAAGAACTCGCGAACGACTATCCCTCGAGTATGTACATGTCGCGAGCGCTGCTCGCATTCGGTGAGTACTACTTCCAGCAGGGGGAAATGCAGGAAGCGCAGCTGTTCTATCAGGAGGTTTCCGAGTTTCCCGAATCATCGATTTACCCCTACGCTCTCTACCAGGAAGCGTGGTGCTTCTTTAACACCGAAGACTATCCGCAGGCCTTGCAGCGATTGATCGATGCGGTCAACGCGTCGACTGGCGATTCCTCTGGCCGAATTCGGATGCGACAGCGTGCGTTACACGATACGGCCCTGTTCTACGTCGAAGTCGGAAATGCCGCAGAGGCCTTCGGCTTCTTCGAAGCGGTCGCCCCCGACGAAGTAGAAGAGATGGTGACGCTGGTCGCGAACATCTTCAGCGAGGATGGCCACTACGCTGAAGCGAACTCGCTCTTTCAAGAGTTGATGGCCCGCAATCCCGACACCTTCGAACTCGTGAAATGGCAGGAAGAAATCGTTCGCAACACATTGCCGAGTGAAGACCAGACCGAAATCGTTCGCGAAGTAAGACGGCTGGTGGAACTCTACAATACGGCTAGAGATTTCGAGGACGCCGAACCGACCGAGGTGTCAGAGGCCGGTGAACGCATCGAATACCAAGTTCGCCGCTTGGCAACGACCTATCACCGCGAGGCTCAGGCTCTCAACAACGAGAGCGTCTACGCCCTGTCCTACAACTTGTATGAAGACTACGTGACCCATTTTAGTGACATCGCCGAGACCGCGACCGCTTACACAATGAGCTTCTACTACGCCGAGCTACTGTATCGAAACGAGCGTTACGAGGACGCTGCGAGCATGTGGGAGCGCTGTTTGGAGATCAATCCAGAGGGTGAGTACACCGAGCAAGCGACTTATAAAGCAGTGCTTGCCTACACCAGGCTCGTCGACCTCGAGACCGTGCCGGACATCCAGATACAGCCGGAAGAGGATGGGGATGTTCCGATACCCGAGCCGGTCCCCCTGCCTGTCGTCATGCAAAACCTGCTCGCCGCAGCAGACCGCTACTTGGCAATCAACCCGCCGGATGAGTACGCAGTCGAAGTGGAGTACGTCGCGGCGCGAGTCCTGTACGACTACGCGCACCTGAACGAGGTCGTACCGCGATTTGGAAACATCGCCATGAACTACGCCACTGTTGACGGGGAACGAGCCAAAGTGAGTGCGGAACTGTTGCTCGACTCCTTGGGGGCGCTTCATCGCTACAGTGAAATGGAAGAGTGGATCGACACGCTGCGAGATAGCCCATTGGCGACCGGCGATTTCGCGATCATTCTCGAGGAGCTGGGCCAACAGATTACGTTCAGCCGCTGCCGCGACGTCCAAGCTGCCGAAGACCACGAAGAGGCGGGTTTGTGCTTCTTCGAGTTCTTCCGTGAGTACCCAGACGGTGAATTGGTCGACTCGGCGCTCTACAACGCAGCTTTCTCCTTCGAAGAAGAGAAGATGTTCGCACGGGCGATCCGTGTAAGGGAGCTCTTGCTTCAGTTTAGACCCGACTCGGAGCTGGCAGAAGAGACCCGCTTCACCCTCGCCGAGGATTTCCACAGGTTGGCGCTTTACCGCGATGCAGCACAGCACTACGAGGATTTTGCTACCGACTATCCCGGATCGGAACACGCGATGTCGGCGCTTGCCAACGCCGCGCTCTTCCGAAAGGGCCTCGGTGAGTACGATCAGGCGATCGCTGACTACGAGACCTTCATCGATATTTTTGACGATCACGACGAGGAAGTCGCGGAGGCGGTCTTTCAGATTGGCGTTGTGTATCACGAACAAGGTCAGACCAGGGAGGCGGCGAGACAGTTTCGGCGTTACCTCGAACGGTACGCTGATCGCGGTCAGCCAGGTCGAGCGATCGAAGCAACGTCCCGGTTGGGCCAGCTCGAGTGGGACGAGGACCCAGAGGACGCGGAGGAGTACTTTATCCAAGTTCTCGACCTCTTCAACAACCTGGGCGAGGACGATCGGAATGGACTGCAGCCGGACGCACTCGACGCTGCCGCTGAGGCGCGCTTCAAGCTCGGTGAGTTCATCTTCCAGCGGTTTCAGAACTTCGCGTTGACGGGTGATGAGACGCAGGTTCAAGAGCAGCTCCGCGAACTATTGGCCATTGGTGCCGAAGCAGTGAGCGTATACGAGCAGGTCCGGGCCTTCAGACGACCCGGCTGGAGTATTGCTGCGTTTACTCGCTCAGGTCAGCTATGGGGCAAGTTCTACGAAGCCGTGGTCAACGCACCCATTCCCGAAGGTATGCCCTTCGAGGTCGAGGAACAGTACCTGTCGGCTCTGGAAGAGTTTGGTTCCCAGTATCGTGAAGGGGCCATCCTCAGCTATCAGACCGCGCTTGAAATCGCTCAGACTTCTGGCTGGTTCAACGAGTACACCGAGTTGGCCGAGCAGAATCTGTCTGCTCTCGACCCGAGCTTCCGCCGAGGCTCAGAGATTCGATCGAGGCCGGGTTACGAACCGTCGGGTTTCTTTTCCGCCGAGTTCATTCGATTGGGTGAGGAAGACGAGGACGAAGCGCTCGAAGTCCAACCCGACCCCGAAACCACGCCATCCGACGAACAACCGATCTCGGAGCGGGTGCAATGAATGTGAATAAGATGACACGCAAGCTATCGATCTTCACGCTGACGGCCCTGTTCATGGCAGCTTGTTCCAGCACGCCAGTTGTCGTCGTCAACAACGACAACAACCGGCCCCGAGAGACAACGGCCGTCGAGCTATTCGAAGAAGCCGGCGTGATGTGGGAGAGTTCTGCGAGCCCAGACTACGACGCAATTGCGGATATTCTGGAAGAGGCGGTCGACAAGGACGCCGAGTACGCGGACGCCTGGTTTAATCTCGGTGTGACCTACGAAGCCCTCGATCGCCAGGAGGATGCCATCTCCGCCTACGAGCGATCGGCCGCGGTCAATCCCGAGCAGGTCGATGGTTTGAGCAACATCGCCCGGATACTGTTGGAACAGGGGCGAGAGGGTGAGGCCGAGCGACTTCTCGAACAAGTCGTCGAAGTGGATCAGTTTCACGCGAATGCGAATCTGAACTTGGCCCAGATCTACCGTGGCCGGGCCCGATTGCCGAACGGTGGTGTCGACACAGCCGAGGCCGATCAGGCGATCAACCGGGTGCGCATGGCGCTGGCTGGCGACGCGACCAATCCCCACGCCTACGAAGCACTGTCCTCGGTCTATTTCGACCTCGGCCGTTACGAGTTATCGCAACTCGTGTGTTTGAACGCGATCGCAATGGGAATCGACTCCGCTCGGCTGCACAACCGGCTCGGGCTCATCGCGCTTCGCCAAGACGATGTCACGGCGGCTTATGCGCAATTTCGGGAGGCGATCGCGATCGACCATGAGTTGGTCGAGGCATCGATGAACCTCGGGGCGATCACGTTGAGCTACCGCGATTATCAAACTTCTCTCGAGTCATTCGACCGCGTTTTGGTTGTCGAGCCAGAGAATCTAGACGCCCTGATATCACGCTCGGTGGCGTTGAGCGGGCTCGAAATGCTGACTGAGGCCGAGGCTGGTTACCAACAAGTATTGTCACTTGATGACGAAAACCTCTCGGCCCTGTACAATCTCGGGGTGCTCTACCAAGAACACAGGCAGGACTACGAAACTGCGGTGACTTGGTTTGAGCAGTACCTGCGCGCGGACCTGGAAGGGACGTCGGAACTGTCACAGGATGTGGAGCAGCGGATCGACACGCTGCGGGAGCTGATTCAGTGGCTTCGGGAAGCCGATGCCGCCGACGCCGCGGCTTCAGACTCGTCGCAGGATGACGGCTTTAGCGACGACGGCTTCGAGGACTCGGGTACCGCGGATGAGGAGCCCCAAGAAGAAGAGGGTGCACCTGACGACGGGGTACTGGAGGAAGGAACAGTTGACGAGGAACCGACCGGCCTCGACGAAGAGATCGAGTGATGGCGGGAAAAAAACTCGGAACATACCAGTCGCGACACTGTCCAACTGTGTGCGATTCGGAAAGAGAGCGGTCGCTCGGTAGCGGCCTCGGAATCGGATCGGAGAAAATGATTTTACGAATCAGCCTAGCAGCGTTCCTCTTAGTCGCATTTGCGGCTTTCCCTGTTTTCGCGCAAGATGAAGGAGATACCGCCCTTCCCGAGCGCGTCTACGATTTCGCCGACGACATTGTCGAAGGTGAGCTGGTTCGGCCGGATGGTGAACTAATCGAAGGTCAACGACATCGAGAAGGCTCGAGTCTGATCACGATTCGGGAGCACTTCATCGACAAGATGATCGAATCGGTAGAGGATCTTTAGAGGAGACAACCCTTTTGAATGCGCCCGTAACCCGAACTGGTTGTTAACATGAGCAAGAATGTCCTGGTCTTTGAGATCTATCGTAACGGTGAGCTAGAGCGAACCGAACGACTCGATCGTGAGATCATCAAGATAGGAAGCCTGCCCACGTCTCATCTGAGGCTAGAGGATACCCAGGTCTCGGGTATTCACGCAGTGATCGAAGTATCGGGTGATTCTTTCAATCTGATCGACCTCGGTTCGACCTACGGAACTCGGTTGAACGGCGAACGCGTCAATCGGCATGAGCTCAGTGATGGCGATGTGCTCGAAGTGGGTGAGACCCGAATCATCTTCAAGGTGGAACGAGTCCTTCCAAAGGTGCAAGCGCCGGACCTCTCTGAAAAAAGCGCAAATGCGGGACCGGCCGGCGCAACGCGACCACCGAGTCCCTATCGCTACGTGAAAATGACCCACCGGCCCAGCGATGTGAAGCACTATTCGCGTCGCTTTTTGAGCCAGCCATCCCGCACTGACGGCACGGTCGAAGTCGCTCACCTGTGGCGCGACCACATCATGAGTGAGATGACCCTCAAGGCGAAGGGTAGGGGCATTACGGTTGGTGCCCACGCACGGAACTCGATAGTCATCGATCACGAATCGATTCCGGCGCCGAGCTACGAGCTGATTAGCCAATCTCCAGATGGCTCTGCGACGTTGAATCTGTCCCCGGGTATGGAGGGTGACGTCTATGTGGATTCGGAGAGGCTGACGATTGCTGACGCAATGGCTCAGCGCGGGTCTTCGATTCCCATCACAGCCAAAACGCGGTCTCGAATCCGTTTTGGTGAGAGTACAATTTTTGTACACCAAGGCACGAAGCCGAATCTGGCCCTTCCTTTGGGCGGCTTCGAAGGACACCTTGGACTCTATTTCGTTTTTTCCATCGTCATTCACGCAGTTATTCTAGGTATGATCTTTCTGGCGCCTCCCGGCTCGAAGTCCCTCGATATCGACGCCTTCGACCTCGACGAGAGTCTTGTCGACATAGCGCAGTTCGAGGAAGAGGAAGAGGCTGAAGAGCTTCCCGAGCTCCTGTCAGAGGACGAGGAAGAAGAGGAACTCGCCGCGATGGAAGACGGTGACGAGGGTCGTGCCGGACTGGAAGAAGAGGTGGAAGAAGAAGGTCGAATGGCCGTGGAAGGGCCCGAGGACAACGAGCAAGTAACGCTCGATGAGATTCAGGCCCGCGAAGAAGCGATGGAACGCGGCGTAGTCAGCGTCCTTCAGGAATTCCAGGGCCCTCAGAGCATTTTCGGAAGCACTGCGATGGGTTACGACGACGTCATGGCGTTCGGAGCTCAGACTGGTACGTCGATTGGGCCGGCTCAGGGAAGCCTGGGGCTAGCCGTGGTTGGTAACGGACGGTCCGGAGGTGGAAATCACCCGGGCGGGATCGGCATCGGTCGAATTAGTACGGCGGGTCGGTTCGGTCAGGACGGAGATGCCGACTTGGGCAGAAACCTCAATCGAATGCGGGAACGCGTCCCGACAGAAGTCGAAGTGGCACTCGGTAATCCCAACATTGAAGGGCACCTAGACCGCGAGACAATCCAGCGCGTTATCCGTCAGCATCGTCGTGAGATTCGCGACTGCTACCAGCGTGAACTGCAGCGCAACCCGGACCTTTCCGGTCGTGTCGTGGTCGCGTTCATGATCGACCCGGCAGGAAACGTCGCTCGGTCCAGTGTGGCTGAATCAGACATCGGGGATGACAACGTTGAAGAGTGTCTGGTCAACCGAATCAGACGCTGGCGTTTTCCGGCTCCCTCGACCCCAGGAAACGTGCGGGTCAACTACCCCTTCGTTTTCACGAGTGGCTGAGCCTCTTCGCGCCGCTTAGCTCCTTCCCCACCAGCCCCGAAACAGCCCTATTTCAGAAGTGGTCTTTTCGTCGCCCGACACCCTTGAGGCGGAGTGATCTTCGCAGTATCTTTACGTCCTTGATGAACTGCGGCGAATTCGTCGCTGCTTCCAATTGGGGATTATGTGAAAGATTCTGCCTTTGGCCGCTGGATCGTCCTGCTTTTGACGTTGTCGCTTCTGCTGTTGACCGGTTGTGATCGGACGCGGAATCGCGCCGTTATTCTGAAGAACGAAGCGATCCATCTGTACGAGGGCGGAAACTACACCGGCGCATTGTCTCGACTGAGCGAGGCTGTATCGGTCGATCCAACCTACGGTGAAGCCTACTACATCGCTGGGATGATCCGGCTTCAACAGTACGATTCCCCCGAAACGGCAATTCCAGATCTCGAGCAAGCGGCCGAGCTGATGCCCGACCATGCCCCAAGCTTCTACCTACTCGGGTCAGCTTATCTTCGTGACGGGAACCACGAAGCGGCCGTTACCAATCTCAGTCTTGCTACCGAGAAAGACCCCGAACACGCTCGTGCCTACTTCCGTTTGGGTACAGCCTACGAGGCCACAGGTGACGTAATGGCCGCCATCGATGCCTTCACACACTCGATTCACGCCGAACCCAGGTTTCCACAGCCCTATGAGCACCTGGGCAACATCTACGGGCTCTATGACCACGTGGACGAGGCGATCGCGGTTTTTAGCGAGTCACTGGAGAATTGCGGCGATCCGAACAGCGCGAACAACTTGGGACGCATGTACCAGCGTAACGGCGAAATTGAGGCGGCCATCCAGAATTTCCAACTGGCTGTCACGGCACGTCCTGATTCAGTCGCTTACAACTACAACCTCGGCGTTGCGTACACCGAGGCATATCAGAGTTCACACGATCGCCAGGACCGCGATCGAGCGACTGAGTACCTGACAATTGCAGGGAATCAGTGCGCGGCATTGGGCTCACAAGCCCGATGTAACGAGATCCAACAATCCCTTCAGGAATTGGCGGACTCGGAGACGCAGTAAGCGTCTTCCCGTGGTCGGCAGGGAGCGACCAATTAGGGAACAAGGCGGAGTAACGACAAGCGGACGGGGGAGGTCCCCGTGCGGCGATTCGATTTGAAGTGAGAAAAGCATGAGCATCGAGCAGCAACTGGCCGAGTGTTTGGAGTCTTTGGATCTCGATCCGCAGAGCGCGGAAGCGCTCGAACGATTGGCCGGACTGGTGAGCAGCGAAGGGTATTCGAGCGAAGTCCTCGAAGCGGGCCGCGAATTTTTCGGAAGCCGAGAGAATTGGCTGGGGCTGCACGCTTTCTACGCAACGTTGGTCCCTGCCGCGACCAATCCCGTTGACCGAGCCGCTCTTCTCCAATCCACCGGTGACCTTCTGGATCAGAAACTGGACTCCTCTGAGGACGCTATTCGGACCTACCAGGAAGCGTTCAAAGCCAACACGAATGAACTGTCACCTCTCCATTCGGCCCGAGCCATCTACCGCCGCCACGAGCAGTGGGATGCCGTTGCTCAGCTACTGCAACTCGAGCTCAAAGTACAAAGCGAGCCCGAAGCTCAGGCCCTGCTCTGGCTCGAGCTGGGCCAAACCCAGATGGACCACCTCGCGGATTACGATTCGGCCGAAACCTCGTTGTGGCAAGCCGTAGACCTCGCCGAGTCGATTCCAGAAGCCGAAGCGGCGCTCGAACGACTCGAGGTTGTACGCGAGGCACCCCCCGCCCAGGACGATTCGGACGGACCGGAAGCCGCCCTCGAGTCGGAGGAAGATCTCCAGGAAATCGAGCCAATTGCAGAGCCTGACGACAGTGAAGAGGACCTTGTCGAGGTCGAACCACTGCCAGCAGGCGATGAAGAAGCGCCTGCCAGCGGTGAGGATGGTTCACAGGCAGCAGAAGTGAGCGAGGTAGGCGACGAAGACCTGGTGGAAATCGAAGCGACTGAAGACAGTGACGAAGACCTGGTGGAGATCGAAGCCAGTGAAGAGGGCGAGGACGACCTGGTCGACATCGAAGCCAGAGAACACGGCGAGGAAGAGCTGGTAGACATCGAAGCGAGAGG
>CAZDBH010000033.1:0-4744 GCA_964503485.1 uncultured Bradymonadales bacterium
CCGGCATTGAAGAACTGATCTCCAATGGCATCAGCCTGATGCCGGAAGGGCTGGTTTGGGCTCCGCCAGAGATAGCTGACCGCGTGTTGTTGCGATTCGACGCCAGCCACCCCAGCTTCTATGAGCGGTTTGCTGACTTCTACGCGGTGCTGCTCCACGGTGAGACCGTGGTGAGGCTAGACGTCGAAGGTCTGCCGATCTTTATTGGCGTCGATCCCAACGACTGAGCACCCGGATTCCGGTCACAGGTCGTATCTAAACCAAAACTGCAGCTGACCTGCGGCTTGAGGTTCTGCGTGACTCGGCGTGTGGAGATGTACCCCATCGGAGTGCTCATGCTCCTCCTGAGGAGCCAATCCAGCCATCATGAACATCCGGATGTTGGCCCCTAGCACGGCATGGTCTCCTATAGAGAGCTCTCCACCGGCTCCCACGAAACCCATCGGAAAGAAGCTGGCGAGGGTTTCCTCGTAACCCGCCCAGGTCACTCGAGTGAACTCCCCTCCGATTCCAACTTGAACGGTCGGACTGAAGATCGACGAAGGAAAGGCTCGAAATCCTCCTGCCGCGAGAGCGTGAAGCGAGAGGCGGTCCATGCCTTCTTCCTCAACAACGCTCCCGATCGCTTGATAGTAGTCGATCGATGTCTCGACGAACCAACTTGGTGTGAACGAAATGGTATTGAAGACGCCGATCCCGTCCATCCGGCAGTCGGTCCACTGGGTGGAGCTATCGCCATCGATTTCTCGGAATCCGTATCCACCCACGCGGAGGCCGATTCCTAACTTGTTGTCTCCCTCTTCGGCTTGTACCGACACCGGCATCGCCGTCGCCAAAACGACCAACGCCGCGCAGATGCACCCCCATGAATGTGACATGTCCCTTCCTCGAGTCGCGGCCCTATTCCCTTGGGCGACCACTTTGCTCGAACCATGCCACAACCAGAGTGGTGGCCCGGACCGGCAGCGTGCGTGCTTGTTTCGCGCTTCGATGTGTTCGAGATGTGACCGCGGGTCCACAGCGGGTGGATAAACGGTAGTCCAGCCCGCCAAATCAGGGTTTCATTTCGTAGGTGTCACGCAAGCTGTAGACGTGGTCCTGCCATACCCGATCGTAGGCCTGCTGGTCGAAGGCTGATTTACGAATCATCTGCATGCAAGCAGCGCTCTGGGCTTCAGTACAGGTGGGTTTGGCGTGCAACTCGAGGGCATACTTCGAGAAATCGCGAACCATCACGTCGAAGATCGTGTCGAGCAGGTCGTCATCGAGGTCATCGGTTGTGTGGGACGCTTCGATGATGAGTTGGCCATACGCAACGAGTGTGAACATCTCGCCCATGGTCAACAGGAAGTCGATGTCCCTCGCCTGTCGAGCTGCAGCATCTGGGTCGGACATCGAGGTGATCATGAATTGTTTGAAGAGTTCGATCTGCTCTTTGAACAGGTTGATGTTCGGCAGGTCGACACTGCCGTAGGCCTTGTTGTAATCGTGGAACTGAATGCCTCCCAAGCCCTTGGTCGGTCCTTGCTCAAACAGGAAGTCATCATTCTTCGCCTCTTCAACTACCGGAACGTCGGGGAACTCGCCCGGGTTGAAGAAATAGTTCCGCATGAACTTGACGATGAGCGCCATGTTGACGTGGACGGTGCCTTCGAGTTTTGGCAGCGCTCTGATGTCTCGGGCCGCCATCTCGAAGTACATGTCCTTTTCGAAGCCCTTGGCCGCGATCACGTCCCAAAGGTGGTTGATGACCTCCTCTCCCTGGGTCGTCACCTTCATCTTGACCATGGGTGTATAGAGCAAATAGCGTCGATCGGTTGCACTTGCGGTACGGATGTAGTCCTTGGTCCGAAGAGCAAACACCTTCATTGCCACCAAGCGGCAGTACGCGTCGACAAAGAGCCGTTTCACATGGGGGAAGTCCGTGACGTGTTTGCCGTAGAGCACCCGGGCAGAGGCGTGGTTTATCGCTTCGTAAAAGGCGTGGGTGCACATGCCGATCGATGCCCACCCCAAGTTGTATTTCCCGATATTGACGGTATTGAGCGCCATGTCCCAGGCGTCGCGCCCTTTGGCCAGGATGTCTGCTTCTGATACCGGGTAGTCCTGCAGCTCGTACTCGGCGACGTAGGACTGACTGTTGACGACGTTCTTGACCAGGTTGTAGCACTCGTGGTCGGTCCGGTTTACGAAGAAGGCGAAATCCTCATATTTTCCGGTCCCTTCTGCGCCCTTCGGCAGAATCTTGCCGAGCGTTGACAACAGAGCCGCCTTGTTCCCGTTGCCGATGTAGTATTTTCGTCCGTTGCCCAGGTAGGTGCCGTCAGCTTGTGGTTCCAACCTCACCGAAGACGAGTAGATGTCGGCGCCGTGTTTTTGTTCAGAGAGGCCGAATCCGAAGATGCCGCCCTCCTCGAGGTAGGAGGCTGTCCGCTCTTTGACGGCCTCGTTGTCGCTTATCCAGATGGGGCCCAGACCCAAAATGGTCACCTGCCAAGTGTACCAATAGGCCAACCCATAGAAGCCGAGGATCTCATTGAATTCGCAGTTGCGGTTCGTGTCCCAACGGTAATCGGCTTCTCCGCCCCCGTAGGCGGCGGGAGTTAGCAGGCGGGCAAAGACGCGGTTCTCCTTTTGGAACGCCAAGAAATCGGCATACCAGACTCTCTCGTGGTCGTCGTCCTTGAGCTTGGCCTTACCCTTCGACTCGAAGAAGTCGATGGTCTTTTGCATCATCTCGCCGGAGCAATCATCGGCGTAAGTTCGGTGGCGCTTGTTTGGATTGAGGAGGATCATTTTTGACTCCAGTAAAATGGCCTTGAAGTGCCACGGACTATAGAGCCTTGATCATCGTGGTGCTAGCCCGCTCAAAGGGAAAAATCACATGACAACGACGAGTACGATTCCCAGCCGATCTGGCCCACCGAAAGGGGCAGCGGTCACCCTCGGAGGCGGATCGACAGTCACCTCGCCACGCCCCCAATGGTAGTGGAGTAGATTGGGCATCACGTAGCCTGAGAAGATGCCGACACCCGCACTCACGAGGACATCCGAAAGCCAATGACGCTCTGAGACCATACGAAGGGTGGCGGTCACCGTGGCAGCTGTCATGCCAAGGCCGCAGACCAGATGGTCGGGGACGTTTTCGCCGTAGATAGGCAGGTTGGCGTGATGGGCACAGATCAAACCGGCAGCGGTGAACGTAAGCGCAGTGTGGCCGCTGAGAAAACTCCGATATTGAGCTCCAAACCCACAGATCGGATCGTAATCGTCCAGCAAAGCGCAGCCCGATCCGAGCGGACGTTCTCGGCGCACAAAGGGGATTGTCAGCGCACTGAGAAGGGAAGTGAAGGCGAAGGCCTCCGTGTTGATTAGCGCCATTTGGAGCGCGGTATCCGGCTCGCCGTGCACACCCAACGTCATGATCAACGTATCAATGACGAAGGGGTACGCCATCATCCCGTACCAAAACCCATCGCTGACGTGCGCTGCTCGGAGCCGGCTCTCGAGCGACGGAAGTGTCACGGCGTCGTGCCACCCATCATCGAGGAGGATGCCTCCGGTCCAATTCGCTTCCACAGGGTCCGCAGCGAACCACTGAATGGAATAAGAGGCCGCGGCCAAACTGCCAAAGACGACGAGCTCCCAAGTCTGCACCCGGGTCCAATCCTCCTTCCAGCTCATATCGGACTCTTGAGAGGCAGCGGGGCCGTGCCAGGCCAGAAGAAAGGCGAGGACAACCAAGCGCGCAACTCGCCTCGTTCTGCATCGTGGCGGTCGAATCTGCTCTACGGTTGGTTGAATCGGTCTGTCGCGTTGCATTGAGCGCTAGAAACTAACACGATTCGGGAGTCGGAATCCACCTGCGAGCAGCGAAGAGGTCGGGCTGAACGTTGGGAACCAGTGGATACGAAGCGTACCATCGTCTTCGAGAATCGCGTGGCCCTCTCCATCATCGATCAGGTAGGCTCTGGCACGATCGGGCATCCCCATCGAAACGAGGAGGAAGATGCGTTGCCATGGATTAAGGCTCTTCAGTGGTGGAGCTTGGCACCGACAGAACCGTCGTTACGAACGTCCCGTAGGGTCGTTGTATGTCGATCTCGAATTCGCCGTCTGTGAGCGTCCGCACTGGCCCGATTCGGTCCCAACGATCCAGTTTGAAGCCGTCGCCGAGCGACTCGTCTGCGAGATTCATGACCCAAGAGTGCCGGTCGCGACGCAGGTCGTAGACGGCGAGGGCGTGGCGCCAGCGGTAGATGTTGAATGCGGGTGTCGCGGCCAAGAGTTCCACCTCTTCATGGCCCGGCCACCCTCCCCTGAACAACAGGAATCCAGCCGAGGTATCGATTTCGTCAATTGTGCCCGATGCTGCCCACCCGTGCGGCGCAGCGAAGATCCCGGACTGGTCGAGCGTGATGCATACGTCGGTCTGCGGGACGGGAGGTCCGGGAGCCCATGGACCCGGCAGGTGCTCGATTCTCTCCGCTGGCAGCTGAACCGTTCTCATCGGCCAAAGAGCCAACTGGGAGGGAGCTGTTTCGTCAAAAGGCTCACAGCCAGGCTCGAGGTTTCGCAGTGTCGCTTCGGTTTCGAGAGGCAGTTCATCACTAGTGATACGGGTCTGGCGCCCTACCCATGAAAACAGCGTATAGGCGCTCGCCAACTCGTACACACAGTGGTTAGGGAGACCATCGGAGTCGTTTTTGCGGGCACACCCCAACCCCCCCCCACCCCCGACCCC
>CAZDBH010000033.1:4754-31570 GCA_964503485.1 uncultured Bradymonadales bacterium
ATGTTGAAAACACTGTGTTTTGGCAGCCAAGGGGTGGGGTTGGCCGGCCCCACCAAAACGCCCCACCAACCGCTTCCGCGGTCTTGGAGAACGTAGATCTTCTGTGACACCCCATCGCCGTTCGGCTCCCTGGTTTCGACCACCCAGCCGTCTTGTTGTGGGGATGGCCGAGGCTGAGCGTTCAGCGGGGAGACCGCCACCAGGGCGAGACCCACGATTAGGAATGCGCAGTTCAGCAGGATCGACCGCCGAACAGCACATCGTTTGTTCCGCCGGAACATCAGTTGAGTTGCTCTACCGTCAAGCGGTAGGACTCGGTGCAGGTGGCACCATCAGTCGCTGTGACCACCACTCTGAAGTCGCCTTGTGTGAGCGCGACGTCGCGGCGTTCCTCCTCGCCAGCACCCGCACTGTTCCCACGAGTGAGGAGGTCACCATTGTCTTCCTGAACCTCAAAATCGAGGTTTACATCGGCGGGGGCTTGGAGGCGAAAGCGGAAGGTCGGCGGACGGTCGATGGGAGAGACACCGACATGAAAGGCGTAGGTGTCTACATCATGGGCGGGAAAAGCGTAGCCCTGGATCTGATCGTGCAGCTCGATCGAGTTCTCGCCAAAGAGGTCGTTGGGCTCACTCTCACCGGGACCCGCGATCCCACCGATCTTCACAGTGTAGCTCGGCAGTGAGAGTGAATCGGTCGAGTTCGCCGCGACTTCCAGGTGGTGGGTGCCTTCTGACGCATGAAGTCCGCAGAACACCTCGTTGTCACCGGCCCCGCCCCAGTCGAGTTCGAAAATGGGACCACCGTCCGGCATCCAGCGGGCCGTGACGTCAACGCCGGGACTGGCCGTGACAGCGATCGAATGAGTCATCGGCTGCGATGTTTGCACGCGAAACACATCGACGTCGTCTGGACGGTGAAGGACGCCGTGAGTCGGCCTCTCGAGCACCAGGCGTTCGGCTCGGTTCTGCGTAGCGTTGGGTTCGCGTTCGACGGGTTCTGACAATTCTGATCGGTGAAACAACAGCGAGTACGGTTGGCGGGTTCTGCCGTTGACGGCGAAAACCTCGATGGTCAACGGGCGCTCCGGGTCCGTGCGGAGGTTCGGAATGCCGACCCCGACGCCAATTCGCTGAGATATCGTCTCGTCGAGTTTGTCGTTTCCATCGAAGACTCTGAGACCCAGCTGAAGACCCGGCATCGGAGCGAGCTCAACGGTCATGGGCCCTTCCCAGTCTTCGACCGAGACAAGCGCTGCGTCCGTGTCGTCTTCGCTGTCGAAGAAGCCAGACATCCGGAACGGCGCCGCGGTTACTTCGAGTGGGCGGTCTCGATCGTTCGGTTCAACCGCAAGGTTCGCCACATCTCCGTCGAACTCAGTGACGGTCAATACATAGTCGACTGCTTCCCCACTCAGTGGCCTAACGGCCAGCAGTACGCCGGCGTCGCTTCGCCCGGCCGAGATGGTTCCTTCAGGTACGAGGGAGTCTGGTAGTTCGCCCTCCCGCTCTACGAGATCGACCCTGAGCGCGTCCGAACGGGTTGAGAGCGCTTCGAGATGCCAGACAGCTGGCGAGCGATGAAGGCGATAGTAGTCAATGTCGGTTGGTTCGAGGTGCCCTGCCCCACCATCGGCCAAATCGCTGGCTTCATCTGGGGTGCCGTTGGGCTCGTTGTCGATGTTTGGCCGCTCTGGGAGCGGGGTCGTGGATGGTGCATCGGGCGAGGAGTCGATCGGGGGTTGGCAGGCCCAGAGAGAACAGAAAACACACGTGATCACACCGAGAGCTGTAACTGCAAAGCTCGGGGATCGGGGCTGAATCAATGACGCTCCTCATACAGGCGAATCAGCTCGTCGGTCAGGTCGAGGTCGGCGTCACCCCAGACGAGCGCAGATCGTGTCTTCTCGAAAACTAAACTGAGACTTCTGCTTTCTGAAATTTCTGCCACGATCGCGACCATTCGCTGAACGATTTCGGCAGTCGCCTCGGCCTCGAGTTCGACCAGTGCTTGTTGGTTCGAGACATAGAGCTGCTGGTACTGCTGCATACGTTGTTGGTACTCGGCTAGGCGCTGGTTCCGCGTCTCGGTGTCGAGCATCTCGAGTTCCTGCTCGAGGGTGGCGGTGAACTGTCGCAGCTCCTCTTCCATCCCGTCGAGTTCGTTCTGTCTCAGCTCGAGTTGACCAGTCAGTTCGGCCATTGCTTCCTGACCGTCTTCGACGCTCCTGATGGCGCGTTCGATGTCGACGTAGGCGAAGCTAGCATTGGTTGCGCCCGTGTCTTGAGCAAGGGCTGGGGCGGACAGACAAAGGGCGAGTACTAAAGCAAAGGGCGTGAACAACTTCATCACAAACTCACAGAAAGTTCCCTACACTGAACTCGAAGACGGACGGTTCTTCATCGTCCAGCGGGGAAAGTGGAAAGCCCCACTCGAAACGGAGGGGGCCAATTGGTGAAAACCAACGGAAACCGAAACCTACAGAAGACCGCAACGTGTCATTGTAATCTGTGGCGTCCGGGTGCAGTAAGTCGAGGTCGAGGGAGTATGGTGCATTGTGGGCGAAGGCGTTGCCTGCGTCCATGAACAGTACTCCGCGGATTCCGATCGCGTTCAGTATCGGAAACTCGATCTCGAGATTGAACATCAATTCCTTGTTGCCGCCTACCGGAAAGCCAACCAAATGAGACGCTGGGTCATTCGGATCGGAAGCGACCGGTTCGCGGGGGCTCAGTGTGGCGCGCTCGAAGCCTCGAACACTGTTGGGTCCGCCGAGGAAGAATCGCTCAAAAATCGGCACGGGCTGCAGCGGATCGGTCGTGGCCACGAAACCGAGGGCCGCATTGAACTTGAGAACGACATCGGAAAAGAGTTCGAAGTACCAACGAGAGATCCCACGAAAGCGTAGGAACTCATTCTCGGAACCGAAGATGTCGTCCGCGAGTTCGAGGCTCGCGGTCTGCAGGAACCCTCCAGATGGGAACAGACGATTGTTTCTGGTGTCCCAGCTGACGCTCCCTCTCATGCTCGACGTGAGCCCACCGACGAATAGATTGGTCACCTGACGGTCGGTCCGCCCGGTTCGACCACCAGGCTCGACCTCGACGTTTTCGAGCTGATAGGTCAGGCTGACGGTCACGTCGTCAGTAAGGGGGTATCCGCCGGTCAAGCTGAAACCCAGAGATCGGCGAGTGAAGTCGGTGAACAGCAATTCACGATTGAAAATCTCAAAGCCCGCCTGCCATCGAGTACCGAAGAAATAGGGCTCTTGAAAACCCAGAGAGAAGATTGTTCGAATAGCGCTCAAACTGGCCTGAAGACTGAGTGATTGACCGCGGCCAAAGAGGTTGTTCTGGCTCACAGTCGCGGTGGCGATGAAGCTCTCGACTGAGCTGAAGCCTGCACCCACTTGGAACTGGCCGGTAGGACGTTCGACGATCTCGATTTCGAGGTTCATGACCTGCGGATCAGAGGTCGCTAGCTCGCGGATCTGCACACTTTCGAAAAACCCCAATCGTTCGACTCGAGCTCGACTGATTCGAATTCCGGTGCCGTTGTAGAGATCGGACTCATGGATTCTGAACTCGCGCCTGATGACCTCATCTCGGGTCGTTTGGTTACCAGAAATGGTTATCCGACCGATGTAGACGGGTTCGCCTTGCTGGACATCGTAGATGAGGCCAATCTCGCGATTGTCTGGGTCTCGATCGGTGCCCAGATTGACGTTTACATTCGCGTAACCATGGTCTTTGTACAGCGTCGAGATGCGTTCCACGTCACCTCGCACATCCGCGGCACTGTAGGTATTGCCGGGCGTAACGCGGACGTAGCCAGCCAACAGCTCCTCTGCAGGAATAATCAGATCGCCGCTGACCGAGACTGCAGAGATATCGTATTGGGGTCCCTCTTGGATGGGGATCGTGATGTAGATCTGGCTCAGGTTTCGAGACAACTCGACGCTGGGTTCTCCCACCTCAACGTCCACGTAGCCGAAGTTGTAGTAGTAGAGCCGTATTCGGTGCCGATCGTTGCCAAGCTCATCATCATTGAAGACCCCGGCACCGGTGAGGAAGCCGAGCAGGTCCCCGGGTCGGTTGGCCATTATACCGAGGAGCTCGTCGTCTGAGATCGATTCGTTGCCGACGAAGTTGATGCGGGCGACTTCGACCTCCGCAAACTCGTAGATGACAAACGTCACGGCGACATCGCCGTTGTCGAGCGCTCGCCATTCGTAGTTTACCTCGGCGAGGAAGTACCCTTTCTCTCGGTAGAGTTCCTCAATCTTGTTGACGTTGCTGCTGACCGCGGCAAGGTCGAAGATGTCGCCCTCTTGGAGGTCGACAACGTCACCGATGTCGTCCTCGAGCTCGTCTCCGTCGACAAAGTTGAAAGTGAGTGTGGTGATGACGGGTTTTTCGGCCACCAGATAGGTGACGACGATGCCTTGCGCTTCGACAGTCACATCGATTTGAACATCGTCGAAGTACGGTGTGCCGCCGGTTCCCAAATCTCGAATCGAGAGGATATCTCTCCGCAACCGACTTCGGTCGAGGGGTTCCCCCACTTCGGTTCCGACCGCGTTGCGGACGGCCTGTTCTTCGACTCGTCTGGTTCCAGAGACCCGTATCTCGGCAACGTTTCCGTCGGGGAGGACAGGTGGGTCGAAGGGAGATTGCCCAAAGGCCGAGCTCGGCAGTGCGAACAGAACAACCAAAAAGGTCGCTACACATTTCAAAGAGAGGCGGCTCACAGTGTCGCCTCCGCTGTTGAGGGCTGCTCATCGAGGGGAAAGAGCCCTCCGTCGGTGAGACGGAGTTGGCGCGGCATCCGTTTCGCTAGCTCTGGATTGTGGGTCACGACAATCATCGATGTGTTGAACTCATCGTTCAGTTCGAAGAGAAGGTCATGTATCGCCTGACTGGTGTTCACGTCCAGGTTTCCGGTTGGTTCATCAGCTAAAATTACGCTCGGACGCATCACAAGGGCTCGGGCCAAGGCCACACGCTGCTGTTCTCCACCCGACAACTCGCTGGGACGGTGGCTCAGTCGGTGACTAAGCCCCATTCGATCCAGAATCTCGAGTGCTTCGCGATTGGCTGCAGGTCTTCCCTGTCGATCAATGAGCATCGGCATCATTACATTTTCAAGCGCCGTGAATTGCGGCAATAAGTGGTGGAATTGAAAGACAAATCCGACATTACGACGTCGGAAGCGGGCTCGCTCTCGGTCTGGCAACTCAAAGGGGTTCACGCCTTCGTATGTCACAGAGCCGCTACTCGGTTCGTCGAGGGTACCGATCACTTGCAGGAGGGTGGTTTTGCCGACGCCACTGGCCCCGATCACACCAATCATGTCACCTCGGGCGACTTTCAATTCGAGATCGGTGAGGACGGGGATCACTCGCGCGCCCCGCACATAGACCTTCCCCAGTCTGCTGACTGTGACTAGTGGTGTCCCTTCGCTCACTTCCTCAACCATCCTCCGCACGCACCAGACGGGTCAGTCATGGCGCAGCCCCTCAGCGGGACCGATCCGCGTGGCCTTCAGAGCCGGATATACCGTGGCTAACAGGCTAATGCCAATCGCCGCGAGGGCAGTGACTACCACTTCTTGTACCTGTAAGTCGACCGGCAAGTACTCAATGTAGTAAACACCTGTGTCCAAAGGGATTCCTCCGCTCCGGATAAAAAGGCAGATCCCCACGCCAACCAGTACGCCAAGAACCGTTCCCACTAACCCGATTAAACCGCCCTGAATTCCAAAAATCCGCATAATGCTGCGATTGGTGGTCCCCATCGATTTGAGAATCGCGATCTCGGAGGTTCGTTCGACCACCATGATGATCAGGTTCGAGACGATACTGAAGCTTGCGACTAGAATAATGATGATGAGGATCACGAAGATCGCGATCTTCTCGAGTTTGAGTGCGCTGAACAGCCCCTTGTTCAACTCGTCCCAGCTTCTGACGAGTGGTGGAGTCTCTGAGTGGTCGCTGAGCGCACTCCCGAGTGTTGTGGCGACCTGCGTGGCAAAATCGAGGTCGGATACTTTGATATCGATAGCGGTAACGTACCCCTCGGGAACTCGCAGGATGTCGCGTGCTTCGGGCATCGTGACGTAGGCGAAGCGGGTGTCGAACTCGTACATTCCCGTATAGAAGGTGCCGACAACCAGATAGGGCCGACTGAGGGGCGCCGGACCGGTCGGCAAGAGTTGACCGTCCGGACTGATGATCGTGACTTCGCTCCCCACCGCCACATGAAGCCGCTCGCCGAGTTCGGTACCGATGACGATTCCGGGTAGATTGGAGGTCGTCTGCGGTATCGGCGGTGCGAACGGGAGGTCTGGCATCACTTGATCTGTCGTGTTCTGACCCGGAATGGAAGGCATCTCGAAGTCGCCGGTGAATGTCGGTTCAGGAAGCTCTGGCAGGGCCAAGCCACTCCCCTCGTCGGGAGGTGGAGCTGTCGAATTGCTCCGGCCGGTCGAGCCGTGCCCCGGATTGCCCCTGATCGTAGGCATGACGAAGCCTGTGCCCTCGGCGGCCGTCGGTTCCGGCTGGCCGGTGCCTTCTCGCTCTAGCTTGTCGTTGTCTGCCTCAGACGACAATCTCGAATTGGTCTCTGATTCGAAAGCCGACAAGAAGGGGTCAGTCGATGCGCGATTTGTCCGAAAAGACCTGAACGATTCGAGCGCACTTCCAGGATCTTCGAGCCACTCGAGGTGGCCCTCCTGGATGCTTTCTGGCAGGTTGCTGGTGTTCCCGATTGTTGCCAGATCGATGCCCCGCAGAACGATCCCATCCGCACTGGATGACGTGCTGATCATTACTTCGGATTCGATGTATGCAGCTGCACCGGTGATGTACGGTTGGCGATTGACGAGTTCGAGGATCGATTCGCTGTCGGGCAGATGCCCGCGTTCCGCGCTCACGACCACATGGGCCTTGGTGGCCACAATCTTCTCGCGAAGATCGGAGGCGAATCCCCCCATCACAGACAGTACAGTGATGAGTGACGCGACCCCGAGGGCCACCCCCAGAACGCTGAGTGTCGTGATGATCAGGACCATCCACGAGCGTTTCGGCACCAGATAGCGGCGCGCGATCAACCACTCAAAAATCATTCATCCCCTTCGGTTTGCGAGCCTTTTTCGGGCCGCATCTGAGGAAACGCAATGACCTCGCGAATGTTGGGAGCGTCCGCCATCACCATAATCAGTCTGTCGATCCCGATACCCTCGCCTGCAGCCGGAGGCATGCCGTACTCGAGCGCCCGGACGTAGTCCATATCCATCGGATGGGCCTCGTCGTCGCCCGCAGCCTTGGCCGCAAGTTGTGCCTCGAAGCGACCGAACTGGTCGACCGGATCGTTGAGCTCGCTGAAGGCGTTCGCCATCTCGCTGCCAGCTACAAACAGCTCAAATCGATCAACCACCGCGGGATTGTCATCATTCCTGCGGCTCAGCGGCGACACATCGGTCGGGTACGCCGTGATGAACGTTGGCTGGATGAGTTGAGCTTCGGCAACCGCATCAAAGATCTCCATGAGCAGTTTTCCATCGCTCATGCCACCGGTCTTTGTGATCGCATTTTTCTTTGCCAACCCCTCCAGGACCTCTCTGCTGGCGAGCTCAGCGACCGGAACATCCGCGTACTTCGATACGGCTTCAGCGACCGTCATGCGTGCCCAGGGCCGAGCGAAATCGATTTCCTGACCTGAGTAGGTCAACTTGGTTGACCCGTGAATTGCGGTAGCGATGCTCGAGATGAGTTCCTCTGTGAGTTCGATCAAATCCTCATAGGTTGCATAAGCCTGATAGAACTCAACCAGAGTGAATTCTGGATTGTGCTGTCGGCTGAGCCCTTCGTTCCTGAAGACCCGCCCCAATTCGAAGACTCTGCCGAGGCCGCCGACCAGCAAACGCTTCAAATAGAGTTCGGGCGCGATTCGCATGAACAACTCGAGATCGAGCGTATTGTGGTGCGTCACAAACGGTCGAGCCGCCGCCCCGCCGGGCGTTGAGTGCAGCATCGGGGTTTCGACCTCGAGATAGTCCCGGTCGTGGAAGAACTGCCGAATCAGCCGGATAACTTCCGATCGAATCCTCATCACCCGGCGTGCTCGGGGATTGACCGCAAAGTCCACATACCGCTGCCTGAAGCGCTGCTCGACGTCCGAGAGCCCGTGCCATTTGTCAGGAAGCGGGCGGATGCTCTTGGTCAACAGGGTGAGCTCAGTAGCGTGAACACTGATCTCACCGGTGCGGGTTCGCATCAAGTTGCCCGTGACCGCGATGAAGTCCCCTAGATCGAGGTCTTTGCACAGCTTGTATGCGTCGTCGCCCACGTCGTTCTTACGGATGTAGAGCTGCAAGAAGTCGTCACTCGGCGGCACACGCTCGCCGTCCTCCTTGATGCCGTCAGGCTTGATATCTTCTTCGGTCGACCAGTCCTGAATCTTGGTGAACGATGCTTTGCCCATCACGCGTCGAAAGCGGATCCGACCGGCGACGGTCACCGAGACCGCTTCCTCCGCGAGTTCGGCCCCACTCTTGTCGCCGTACGCCTCGAAGATTTCCCGCGAAGTGTGGGTGACGCGGACGTTGTTCGCGTAGGGATTAGCGCCACCATCGCGAACTGCTTCGGCTTTCTGGAGGCGTTGTGCAATCAGGTCATTTTCAGCTTCGAAGTTACTCATTGAATCTGGTCTCGGTCTGCTCGTGTTGTCGTGGTGAATGGACTGGGACGGTTAGTCCCCTCCAGCCATCATCAGATAGGCCTCAATCAGTTTGTCGAGGTCTCCGTCGAGAACGGCTTCTACGTTTCCAATCTCCAGTTCGGTGCGAAGGTCTTTCACAAGACGGTATGGGTGCAGAACGTAGCTTCGGATTTGATGCCCCCATCCGATATCCGTCTTGTTGGCGTACAAGTCCGCAGCTTCGCTCTCTCTCTTTTGGCGTTCCTCTTCGTAGAGACGCGCCTTCATGATTTTGAGAGCAGTCGCCCGGTTTTTGTGCTGAGAGCGCTCATTCTGGCATTGGACCACGATGCCGGTTGGCACATGGGTCATCCTGACCGCTGAATCGGTCTTGTTCACGTGCTGTCCGCCTGCCCCGCTGGCTCTAAAGGTATCGACCCGCAGATCGTTTTCGTCGAGGTCGATATCAATATCGTCGTCGAGCTGGGGAAGAACGGCGACGCTCGTGAAGGAGGTTTGGCGCTTGCCGGCAGCATTGAAGGGTGAGATCCGAACCAATCGGTGTACGCCCCCCTCTGCCCTGAGCATGCCAAAGGCGTACTCGCCAGCGACGGTCAGCGTGGCAGACTTGATTCCAGCTTCTTCCCCCGACTGCAGGTCAGTGATTTCCGTCTTCCAGCCTTTTTTCTCGCAGAAACGCAGGTACATCCGGAGCAGCATGTCGCCCCAGTCCTGGCTATCGGTGCCCCCGGCACCGGCATTGATGCTCAAGATGGCATCACCATGATCGTGCTGGCCACCGAGCATTCGTTCCAGTTCCATGGCATCGAGGGACTTGTTGGCCTCGGCCAGGGATGCATCTGCCTCATCCAGAAGCTCGAGTTCACCCTCTTCGGCCAATTCCAGTGCGACCTCGACGTCCTCGAAGAGTGTCGTCAGTTTGTCGTGACGCGAGACGATCCGCAGCAACTCGCCCCGCTGGCGCATTGCCTCTTGGGCTTTCTCCGCATTGTCCCAGAATCCCGGTGCGGCGCTTTCGGCGTCGAGTTCAGCTATTTTGTCACGAGATTCCGCGACGTCAAAGATGCCTCCCGAGCGCTTGCAAACGCTCTCTGGCTGTCTCTAGGTTGGCCCGAATGTCGTCGGTGCGTGCCATGTCATTCCCTCGTTGCGCACACGTATTGTCCGTCCTCGCAGCGCACACGCCTTCTCGGTTTATCGAGAACGGTAAAAGGACAGCGTGGGTCTCTTACACGAAGACGGTGGACAGAACAACCGCGAAACGGGCCTCGAGGGTGTTTGAGGTTGTCACCCACACGCCTGTTAGAGCACAGCGAATCCGGGCATTGCTTCGGTCCAACCTGGGCAGTTTTCGGTCCCTAGCCACGCAGATCGAAACCCGCTATGCTCGCTAGATAAGTTTAGGACGACTGATTGTGCAAAGAGGGACCAAAAAACCGACTGGTGCGTCGCAAGAAGTGACAAGGCCCTTCGAGGCCCAAAAAGACAGCCTCATTCGCCATCGGTTTTTGGTGGTCGATGATGATAGGGACGTTCTCGACGCACTACGACGGCTCTTTCGGAGAGACTACGAGCTGTTCTTGGCGTCCGACGCCAACGAGGGGTTCCAGATTCTAGAAGAGCATGACGTCCACGTTGTCATGAGTGACCAACGGATGCCCGAGATGTCGGGCGTCGAGTTTCTTACCGAGGTGCGGACCCGGTTCCCAGACGCCGTCAGAATCCTGTTCACAGGGTACGGCGACGCGAATGCGGTAATCGAGGCTATCAACGAGGGCCATGTCTATCGCTACATCGCGAAGCCGTTCGATCCGGCCGAACTCAAAGTAGTCGTCGCCCAAGCCACCGAATACTACGATATCCGCGCCGAGCGAGAGCGGCTCGTGGACGAACTCGCCGAGCGCAACGTCGAATTGAGGAACGGCAACCGTGAGCTCGCACTCGCCTACGACGAGCTCAAGACGCTTGATCGCCTCAAGACAGTTTTTATGGAGATCGTCAGCCACGAGCTGAACACGCCGACCGCAATCATCCTCGGCTATGCTTCCCTTTTGCAGCGCGGAAACAGCACAATGGACCCGGAAGCGTTCGGAAAGGCTCTCCAGGGGATCAAAGGTTCGGGCCTGCGCATGAAGCGGATCACCGAGAAGATCGGTAAAATGATGGCAGCCGATCTAACCGCCATCGAACTCAGTCTCGAAGAAGTCGACGTCTTCGAGCTCGTCACCGAAATCGTTGCTGAGCTCGATCCGGTGCTCATGTCCCGGAAACAACACATCGAGATCGAGACTGATAACGGTAGTGTAATTAGCGCTGAGCGCTCGCACGTTCGCGATTTGCTGCTCAACCTAATCGTCAACGCGATCAAGTTTAGCCCAGATGGCAGCACCATCTGGGTCGCGCTTTCAGCCACAGAGGAGTTCGCCCGCGACTCGCTGTTGATTCAAGTCAGAGATCAGGGTGTGGGCATTCGGCCCGAAGATCGAGAGCAGATCTTCTCGAGCTTTTTTGGCACCTTCGACAGTCGGCACCATTCCAGCGGTGACTTCGGTTTCGAACAGCGCGGAATCGGCCTTGGGCTTGCGATCGTAAAGCGATTTGCCGAGATGCACGGCGGGTCTGTGGAGTTTGATAGCGTATACGGTGAAGGAACCGAGTTTCGTGTCATCATGCCGCGAGAACCCCGTCAAAGCACGGCTGAAATCGATTCGATTTGAGCCCTAAAAGGCCCGTGCTTCAGCGGCGCTTCCGGTCTATTCGTCTTCCGCCCGAATCCAGGTGCCAACCCCTTTGTCAGTGAACAGCTCAGCAAGCAGGTTGTGGGGCACTCGGCCGTCGATGATGTGAGCGCTGTTCACCCACCGCGACACTGCCGAAAGTAGGGCCTGAGCCTTCGGTACCATCCCGCCACTGATTACGCCGTCTTCGATCATCGAAACAAGGCCTTCAGGGGTTGTGCGCTGAACGAGTTCACCGTCCTTCAAGATGCCCGGTACGTCTGTGAGAAACAGGACCTTCTCGGCCTTGAGGGCGACAGCTACCTCCGCAGCGACTGTATCGGCGTTGATATTGTAGGTGGTGCCGTGCTCGTCGACTCCCACCGGTGAGATGACGGGTATGTAACCCATCTCGAGCATGGTGGTGATGACCTCGGTGCGGACAGCCTTTACCTCGCCCACCATCCCCAGATCCTTGCCCTTTGGCTTGAGCTTCCTGGCCGTTAAAAGGCCACCATCTTTGCCGGACAGGCCGATCCCGGTGCCACCGAATCGGTGTATTCGGGTCACCACATCGGTGTTTACAGAACCGGTCAACACCATCTCGACAATCTTCATGCTGTCCGGATCGGTCACTCGAATGCCGTCGACGAACTTCGTCTTCTGACCGAGGCGTTTGAGGGTCCTCGATATCTCTGGGCCGCCGCCGTGGACGACGACGGGAAGGAGTCCCGCTGCCTGGAGGAGCACCACGTCTTCGGCGAAGGCGTCCATCAGGTCTTCGCGCAACATCGCGGCTCCGCCGTACTTGATGACAGCTAGCTTGCCAGCAAACCGCTTCGTATAGCTGAGCGCCTCGACCAATAGCCGTCTTTTGAGACCGGGGCTGTGGGTTGTTAGGGGCTCAGACTTCGAGACGGCGTTGATCGAGACGTAGTCATAACTCAGGTCACAGCCCCAGGCCGTCCCAGAGTGTTCGCCTTGGCCTAGATCGACCCCGAATCGGACTTCTGGTCCGTTCACTGCCCCCTGCTCACCCGTGGGAATCCCGGCCTCCACCTCGCGGACTCCGTTGACGTCGACCGCCACCTTTTCGCGGGCAACTGCAACACCGACTTCGGCAGCGTGAGCTCCGATCGACGCCAGGCAGCGCCCCCAACCCGACATGTCGCCGAATAAGGAGGCCTTGAACAGATTGCTCGTAACGGCCGCGCGAGAGAGATCACGGGCCACCTGCACGCTCGGGGCCCCGTTCACCGTAACCGTCAGTAGACGTGTTGCGCCCTCCCCGTCCGCTGCGATGGCTCGGGCGAGCTCGGTGCAGATTGCTCTCACCGCGTCGACAAACGGTGTATTCGAACGATCGACCGAGACGCCGCTGGCTCCGTTGGCGAGCAGGACGACCATGTCGTTGGTCGACGTGTCGCGATCGACCGAAATCTGGTTGAATGTACCGGGGACGGTGCTCTGCAGGACCGCCCGGAGTTCCTCGGGTTCGCAGGCCGCATCGGTGCAAATGTACCCGAGCATCGTCGCCATGTTGGGGTGAATCATGCCCGACCCCTTGGCGATTCCAGTCAATCTGACTGTGTCCTCACCGAACTCAATTGTGCGGCTGGCGACTTTGATCAGCTTGTCAGTGGTCAGCATTGCCTCGGCAGTGTCGTGAACGTCTTCTGACTGTGAGTCTATGAGCCGTGGCAAGGCCTTCACAATCGGCTCGAGGGGCAGTGGCACGCCGATCGTTCCGGTACTGGCGGTGATAACTTGGTCGCTAGGCACACCGAGGGCTTCGGCCATCGCCTTCGCCATGGACTCGTCGTCGGCGGCTGCAGTTGGGCCACCCATCACATTGGCATTTCCAGAGTTGACGAGTATGGCGCGCACGCCGCTGGTTGGGAGCATAGATTCGAGGCGGTCGACGCAAGGCGCTCGCATCTTGTTCTGGGTGCACATTGCGGCTGCGTTGGCCGGCACGTCGGATACGATCAGAGCTAAATCTTTGCGGGCGACCTTGATTCCGGCATGAATGCCAGCGAATCGGAACTTTCTAGCCCGTACCACACGCTTCACGGCAACAACCCCTCTTTTTCGTCCCAGCCAAAAACTCGGTTCATGTTTTGAACTGCCTGGCTGGCTGCCCCCTTCAACAGGTTATCGATCGAGCCGAATACTCGAGCGATTCCATCCTTCACCACCGCGGCGCTGGCGACCCGGCAAATGGGGGTATGGGCCACCTCGGCGATACCAATCGCCTGCCCGGGCGACACAACCTGAACAAATGGCTCCGTTTCGTAGGCGTCCGTCAGACAGGCGCCGATGTCGTCCGGGCCTACCTGCGGTTGTACCGGGACGTAGGCCGAGACCAGAAGGCCACGTCGAGTCGGTAGCAGGTGCGGCGTAAACACGATGCCTCGACCGAGTACCCGTTCGATTTCGGGAACGTGCTGATGGTCTCCAACCCGATACGGGTAATGGTTTGCTCCCAGCTCGTTGTACAAAAGGTGGTCGGCGAGCTTACGACCAGCTCCAGTCGCCCCGCTCTTGGCGTCGATGATCACGGCGCCTTCGCCAACCATCCCGGCTTTCAGCAGGGGCAGCAGCGCGGTCAGCGAAGCGGTTGGGTAACATCCCGGATTGGCGATGAGCTGGGCGCCTTCGATTTGATCGCGAAAGTGCTCCGTCAATCCGTAGACGGCCGAGTCGTCACCACGGTATGCGTTTGACAGATCGATGACTCGGGACCCTCTTCCGAGCCATTTTGGAGCAAGGCTCAGACTGGCTTCAGCGGGCGTTGCAAGAAAAACCAGATCCGCTTCCTGCTCCGGTTCTTTCTGGTAGCGCAACTCTCCAACGGCCCCGCTCAGACCGAGTCGAGAGGCGACGGTTTGCTCTGCCCAGCGCGAGGAACTCACGGCGGCAACAGAGACGCGTGGGTGCCAAGCCAGCAGCTTGGTCAGCTCCATTCCCGAATATCCAGATGCCCCTTCGATGATTACCTTCATCATATAAAGAGCTTTAGCGGGATCGGTGGCCTTTGAACAAGGGTCTTGGCTTGTCCCAACGCCTTTCACTCGATATAGATGGACGCCGAACTCAACCAGCGGTGTTTTCGATGGTGAAGCGTGTCGTGATTGTCTCAGTGGCGAGCGGAGTGCTGGCTGCGGTCGGCTTTCTACTCTTTCTGATGCCGGTACCTGGCGAGGTTGAGATCTCTCTGTCCGCCGAGATCGTCGACGGCGAGTCCTGCTTCGTTCTGGATATGACGTTTCGCAAGCACCCAAAACACGTCGAAAATCCGACCCATATGTGGTTCAGATTGGAGTCCAGTCTGTTCTCTTCCCGCCATGATGCGAGCCGCGACTGGGACTGGGTTGCGCTTCACGACGACAATCCGGACACACAGCCAGGGCAGCTACCTCCCCTGGACACCCCGATTCGTGTGGCGATTCCGTTCGAGAGTGCTCTCGATCCATACGCCTATTTTGAGCGCTATTCCGGCGGATACGCGCGCGGGTCGGTGAGTGTTCATTGGGCTGGTGACTATGCCTTCTATGAGAGCGTAGAGATCGGAGACATACTGGATGACGGCGGTTCAGCGTCAATCGACAGCGCGGGTCTGGGGTCGTACAACTCGGCCAACCCATCTTTGACGGTCCGCTTTACCCTGCGAGAACTCCCCAGCGGAGCGGACCAACACGACCTTCGGCTCGAGTTCCGTTCGAGCACACTGACCGAAGAAGTCGACGTCGACTGGAGCGAAATCGCGGAGTTGGTCGGGCTGGACCCTCTGTCGGACCCGCCGATCAGACGCCAGCTGAGCTACCAGTTACCTCTCGGACCTCTATTGAGAGATGAGATCAGCACTTACGGCCAGTCGGCGGGGGTCTCGGTTAAACTGTACTGGGCCGGTCGATTTCGTGCCCAGGAGAATGCGGATATCAGCGCGCTCTACTCCTGGTAGCCCGTTCACCGCAGCTCATCTCAGAAAAATCGTTCCGCTGCACTTGTTCCTGTGCTAATGACCCTTCGACTGAACGAGACTCTCAAAGAGGTGATCTGTGACTGTACGTGTGCGATTTGCTCCGAGCCCGACAGGGGCCCTCCATATGGGTGGAGCTAGAACGGCACTCTTCAATTGGCTCTACGCTCGGCACAACGACGGTGTGTTCACTCTTCGTATCGAAGACACTGACAGAGCGCGCTCTACCGAAGAATCGGTAGCCGGTATCATCGAGGGGCTTACTTGGCTCGGAATCACAGCGGATGAGGAGATTGTCTTTCAATCATCCCGTTGCCAAGACCACGTCGCCCTCGCTCGCGGCCTCGAAGCCGAAGGAAAAGCCTATCGCTGCTACTGCGACCGCGAACGACTGGACAAGCTCCGGGATGAGCAGCGCGAGCGCGGAGAGAAACCGCGCTATGACCGACACTGCCTCGGGAAGGAAGCCCCTTCAGCGGACGCCCCCTACGTCTTGCGTTTCAAGACGCCCCGAGAGGGAACCCTCACCGTAGAGGATCTGGTCAAGGGAGAGGTCGTGGTCGCCAACGACCAACTGGATGATCTGATCATCCTTCGCAGTGACGGCTCTCCTACCTACAACTTTGTGGTCGTCTGCGATGACAATCACATGGGAATCACCCACGTGATTCGGGGTGACGATCATTTGAACAACACCTTTCGCCAGGTGCACATGTACGAGGCGCTGGGTTACGAGACCCCGCGCTTCGTCCACCTGCCGTTGATCAAGGGGCTCAGTAAACGGATTGGCAGCGCTTCTGCTCAGGCCTACCGAGACCGCGGATTTCTTCAGGAAGCGACCTTGAATTACATCGCTCGTCTGGGATGGTCCCACGGGGACGACGAGGTCTTCGATGTCGAAGCCCTCATCGCCAAGTTCGGCCTAGACGGGGTCGCCAAGTCGCCTGCCGCTTTCGACGAAGCGAAGCTGACCTGGCTCAATCAGCATTGGCTCAAGACTCTGCCGGAAGCTGAGGTCGCCGAGCGACTGGTGCCATTCCTCGAGGCCGCCGGCTACCCGAGCGTCGAGCTCGATGACAGAGTGGTGCACCTCGTTCGCATCCTGAAAGAGCGGGCCAAGACGCTGGTCGAGCTGGCTGAGAGTTCGCGGTTCGCATACGTCCGTCCAACGGAATACCACCCGAAATCGGTCAAGAAGTGGATAAAGGGTGCCGCTCTCGACATCATCGAATCGATGGCGTCCAAGCTCGAGCAGGTGGCTGACTTCTCTCATGAGTCGATCGAAGCGTTGGTCCGAGGCGAAGCCGAGGAACGCGAGCTCGGTCTGGGCAAGATAGCCCAGCCCATTCGTGTCTGTCTGACCGGCAGCGCCGTGAGCCCACCCCTTTTCGACACGATCGCATTGGTCGGTCGGGAGGAATCCGTTCACCGGCTGAGAGCCGGTCACACGGTTCTAAGCGCTGGAGCAGAAGCTTGAGTCTGTTGTTGGACAGTGCACTTGCCTATGGGTCAGCAGCTCTAGAGGCTGTCGGCGCCCGGCTAGTCGACTACACACAAAGTGATGTATCCGTCGAAACTGGCATGGGCGGGCAGAAACGTCGACTCGACGCGCCCCTTGGAGCCCTATCGGAGTGGCTTGAAGCCCATCCCACGGATTCTCGCCGAGGCTCGGTGTCCTTCTTCAGAGGGATTGCGGCCATCTTACTCGCTCCGCGCCTGACGCGCAGAGAGAACACGATGAGGTTTGCCGAAGCAGCCGCCAAGATGCGGCCGTCTCTCGAGGGTCCCTTGTTCTCGCAAGGGGCGGAGGCGGCCGGAGCGAGTGCGCCCTTCGGACGCCCACCATTTGGTGATCTCTTCGTCGCTCACTTTGTCGACCACGACCGGGGTAGTGTTCTTATCAGTGAAGCGCAACGCGTCAAATGGCAGGTTAGCGTCGAGCGCCTCGAGAAGGCCGCGCTCTCCTTGGTCTACCACCATACGTACGACCACGAGCCCATTGCCGTCGCCAACACGCCCGAGGCCACCAGTTTCTCGTTCGGTGATGGCGCCGACGCTGCACCCTCTCTACTCTTGAACGACCTCTTCTACGGACGCTGTCGCAAGGGTCTGTTGTTTGGGGTGCCGCACGCTGGTCATGTATGCCTGCTGGATCGCGAGCACGAAGAAACTCACGGAGAGGCCTTTCGAGCGCACATCAAAGGGACATTCGTAAACGCCGCCGCACCGTTATCGGGTCAGGTATTCTTGAACCTCGGTGGCGTCGTGTCCGAGTTGCCAGGGGCGATCGCAGCGTGCGTGACCGGTATCGTCAGTTGCGGGAGTACTAGGAAGTGTTCGATTCTCACCCGATGCCCGCCCGACGAGTCGCTTGGCGAGGCCAGGACGACCAACACCTCCGGCTGCAGGTCCTACTCGAAGCGATCGACGAGGTGGACTACCCGATTTCGATATTAGACGTGGGATGCGGACAAGGCGCACTCTACGGTATCTTGAAAGACAGCGGCCGCCTCGGCGAATACATGGGCCTAGATCTGCTGCCCAACATGGTGCAGCAAGCCCGAATCAACCACCCTCACGGCGACTTTGAGGTTCTTGACCTTCTCGAGTGGGAGGACAAACATCGTTTTGACTTGGTCGTGTGCTCGGGCGCATTGAACGTCAAGGTCCCCAAGCATGCAGTTTGGGTCCAGCACATGCTTGCGGCAATGTGGGAACGATGCGAATTGGCAGTCGCAGCCAACTTTCAAACCACTCGCGCGATGCGCTTTAACCCCATTGCGAAGTACGACCAGGACATTTTTCACGGCGACCGAGCGACCTTGATGGCGTGGTGCGAAAAGCTGACGCCATGGGTGTCGTTGCGGCAGGACTATCTGGGCGACGACGCGTCCTTTTATCTGTATCGAAACTACCACCGTTCCTGCCAACGCAGAGAACGCGATCGACGGGCAGACCACCGATCGCCCGAAGAACAGGCCTGCGGATTGGCCTTTCTCTACCTCGAACGAACCATGCCAAAAGCAGCGTTGAACGTTCTGAAGGGCGTGAAGGACACCGCACAAGTGCTCAACTACCGTGGTCTTTGCCATCACCGATTGAAACAATACGACCGGGCCCGGGCCTACTACAAAGGTGCGTTGGAGCTGGATCCAAAGCATAACGAGGCCCGCCTAAATCTTGACTGGATATCGAAGAACGCCAAATGAAACATTTAATAACAATCAGCTTTTTCGTTCTTCTGGCTTGTGGGGAAATCGACTCCGAGGAACAGCCCGTGATCGTCGACGAGGAGAACGATGCAATTCTCTGCAGCGACCTTTTCGACAACGACGGTGACGGGTTCATGGACTGCTACGACACGGGTTGTGCGACGTCGTATGTCTGCGCCGAAGAAGAAACCAGCGACATTCTGTGCAGCGACGGCTTGGACAACAACCAGAACGGCTTTATCGATTGTGCCGATCGAGACTGCTACGGGGGGGCCAACATCCGTGTATGCGGACCGACCGAGCCCGAGGACACCACGGCGAAGTGCAGCGACGGGATCGACAACGACCGCGACGGCTTCACCGATTGCGATGACTTCGATTGTGCGGCCACCGCAACGAACACAGCCTGTGGTGAGTTCGTGGCCGAGGACAATGACGAGCGGTGCAGCGACGGACAGGACAATGACAACGACTCATTCGTAGATTGTGCGGACTTCGACTGTTCGCGAAGTTCGAGCGTAACGGTCTGCCCTGACGAAGAATAGGTTCTAGGAGCCTGACAGCGTCTCGTTGATTCGATTACGAATCTCTGCAATTCGCCGTATGAAGTCCTGGTGCTTGGCCTTGAACTGCTGTGCCAGCCGAAAGGCCTCTTCCCGATCCCGGTGTTCATCTACGATTTTCCTCAAAACGGCCTTTGCGGTTTCAGGTGTGGCAAGCTTGTTCGGGGCTTGCGAGCCCGTGCGACTGATCGCGATGTCGGTCGTCCCCCAACCCGAGACGACCAAAGCACTGACGAAGCCGTCACCAGAGTTGACACTGGTGGCCACCATTTGTCCTGGAATATCCGGAAGATCGGCCTCGAGGAAGACCACATCGATCGGGTTGACCCCAATTCGTTCTAGTGTTTCTCCACCAGTAAAGGCCTGCGGCAGGATATGGCAGCCCCCGTCCTTGAGCGCTTCCTCAATCTGGTAGAAGAAGGTCGGGTCCGAATGGGCGACCATGACGGTCAGCGGTCGAGGTGCGCTTCGCTCTCCGGCCAAACGCTCGAGCTGTGCAATACGCTGATCGAGTTCGACGTTGCGCTGTTCTATTTCTAAAAACACCTCAACGACTTGCGAGTGAAAGTCTTGGATCCCACTCAGCAATGCTCGGGTCCTCGGGCTGAGCTCGGCTACCGAAGGTAATGCCCCGGTGGGCATTCTGTTCTGGCTTCTTAGTAGCACTCTCTTTCGGCGCTCGACAGCGGCGAAGACGCGCTCTCGGACCTCGGCTTCGTTGTACGGTTTAGCGATGTAGTCGATGGCTCCCGAACGGACGCCTTCGATCAATCGCTTCGGGTCAGGTTCTGGTCCGGTGAGGATGATCGCGGTATCAGCGCGTCGTTTATGAACAGAATGAGCCAGCTTTGCCAGGTCGGCTTCACGGCCCTGGGAGTCGATCAACACAACTGGGAAGTCGGTCTGCATGACCGCCGCGACCAGCTTGTTCGCACCGGCGCCGTAGACGTCGTATCCGCAATCCGCCAGGATTTGGACGAGGCGTGCCCTGTCGTTGGCGTCCCTTTCGACTATGAGAATCGGCTCACGTTTCACAAGTTGAAACTACCATCTGGAAGCACTGGCCGAAACAAGTCCGCGAATCCGAGGTGTCACTCGGTCCAGTTACTGCTGTTTTACAGATCCGACGATGAGACCGACAACTTCTTCGAAGTTCAACCCGGTGGAGTCGACCATTTGTGCGTCGTCGGCAGGTTTCAGCGGAGCGACGGCGCGCGACGAGTCCCGTTGGTCTCGCTCTACGACCTCGCGGCGCAGCTCCTCTTCTGACACGGACTTGCCCTGTTGGGCGTACTGGGTCAACCGGCGGCGAATTCGTTCGTCCACCGAAGCGGTCAGAAAAAACTTGTAGTCGGCGTCGGGGAACACAACGGTCCCAATATCTCGACCTTCGACGACGCAGGATTGCTGTCGACCCAGCTTTCGCTGCAAGTCGAGCAATGCGGCTCTCACTTCGGGTTGGGCCGACGTTTTTGAGGCCCCTTCTGAGATACGGGGTGTGCGGATTTCAGAACTGACGTCCCGCCCATTGATCCACAAGCGCGGCTCGCCATCGGTCGTCTTGAACTCGAAGACCGCGTCTTGCACCAGCTCAGCCACCGCCGACCCTGCTTCGGTGTCCACCTCGGCCTCGATTGCGAGCAGGGCCACCCCTCGATAGAGCGCCCCGGTGTCGAGCAGTTGAAATCCAAGGGCGTTGGCGACTGCCCGACTGACACTTGTTTTGCCGGCCCCAGAGGGTCCGTCAATGGCAACGATCATCACTCCCTCACGCAGTAGTGTGGCTGGATTAGGCCCCGTTCTCGGTCAGTTTCGCAAGGTCCTCGAAGAAGGACGGATAGCTCACGGCGCATGCCTCGGCGCCTTGCACCTCGCACGGTCCATCTGCGGTGAGAGCCGCGACGGCTGCGGCCATGGCCAATCGATGGTCGCCGGCGGCATGGAACGAGAAGGCACTCAATGCGCACCCTCCGGCAATCTTGAGCCCGTCGTCCTCTTCGACTACGGCCGCACCAGCAGCATCGAGCAACCCACAGGTGGTCTTGATTCGGTCGCTTTCCTTGACCCTCAGTTCTCCGGCACCGGCGATTACGGTTTCTCCTCGAGCAGCGGTTGCAAGCACCGCAATGATCGGCAACTCGTCGATGGCCCTGGGAATCAGATCGCCGTCTATCCGGATACCGGTCAGTGCGGAGCGGTCGCCTCGGATTCTCAGATCGGCAACCGGTTCGTTGCCGGGTAAGATTCTGCGATCGAGCATCTCTACTGGAACGCCCATACGCTGCAAGACATCCAGAATTCCTGTTCGCGTCGGATTGGTCGAGATGTTCTTCAAAGTCAGGTCGGAGCCATCGATAAGGGCAGCTGCGACCAAGAAGAAGGCGGCCGAGCTAATGTCCCCCGGTACCACGATTGGTCTTGCCCGCGGGACCCGCACCGCGGGCCGAAACAAACGGACATAGGCTTCATCATTGTCGGGCTGGAGGTAATTCGGTGACGATTCGACCCGAAAGCCCAAGTAGCGAAGTAGACGCTCCGTGTGATCGCGCGAGGGTGCGGGTTCGACGACTACGGTGTCCTCGGAAGAGCGAAGCCCCGCGAGCAGGACCGCGCTCTTGACCTGAGCAGAGGCCACTGGGCTTTGATATTGAGTTCCCTGCACGGCCGCACCCATGTCGAGTCGGAGTGGCGCTGTGTCACCATCGCCGAGCGCCTCGATTTTCGCGCCCATGAAGGTCAGCGGGGAGATGATTCGGGCCATGGGCCGGCGGCTCAAGCTCTCGTCCCCAGTCAAGGTGGGAGCCACACTCTGACCGGCTAGCAACCCAGCCATCAATCGCATCGTGGTGCCGCTGTTTCCACAGTCCAGAGGGCCGTCAGGCTCCTTCAAGCCCTGCTCGCGGCGGCCGTGCACCCGAACAACGCCGAGTGATGGCTCCTCGATTTGTACTCCGAGGCTGCGTAACACGTGCCGGGTCGAATGGTTGTCGGCACCGTCAGGGACGTTCTCGATTTCGGTGACACCCTCACAGAGAGCTCCCAACATCAAGGCCCGGTGGCCAACTGATTTGTCGCCGGGTACCGTGAGCGACCCATTGAGCTCAGCGCTCGGGGAGACCTGTATCGTTTTGCTTGGTTCGTTCACAGGGACGTGAGTACGCTGTCGAGTGCACCGAGAAAGCGCTCGTTTTGCTCCCGGGTTCCCACGGTGACTCGAACGTGCTGAGGCAGGGAGTAGCCGTCCATCGCCCGAATGATGACGCCCTCTCTCAGCATTGCGTCAACCACGGTTTGTCCTGGCCGGGGCATCTTGATGAGGATGAAGTTGGTTTGAGAGGGCAGAAACTCCAGTCCCCGCTCTCGGAGGGCCTCGGAGACCCAGGCTCTTTCCTTTTCATTCTCAGCGATGCTGTAGGCCGTGTATTCCGCGTCGGCCAACGCGGCGATTGCTGCGACCTGAGCCAACCGATTGCTATTGAATGGCTGTCTGACCCGGTTGAGATAACCCACCAGGTCGGGGCGACCCACACCATAACCAATTCGTAGGCCGGCCAGACCGTAGCACTTCGAAAACGTTCTCATGACGACCGTATTGGCGTGCAGATGGCGCACTTCTAAACCGCCTGCGTAGTCGTCGGCATCGGCATACTCGAAATAGGCCTCGTCGAGAGCGACAATGCAGTCATCGGGCAAGTCGGTCAGGAACTCGACCAGTTCCGACCGGCTGTTGTAGGTCCCAGTCGGATTATTCGGGTTGGCGATGAAAACCAGGCGCGTTTTGGCCGTAATGGCTGCCTTCATCGCAACCAAGTCGTGGGTCATGCCCTTCATCGGCACCGCGGTAAACGGCACCCTGGCAGCAGTGAGCACAAGAGGGTAGACCAAAAAAGCGTGCTGCGAAAAGACGGCGTGGTGCTCCGGCGTCGTGAACGTGCGCACCAGTAACTCGATGATCTCGTTGCTTCCGTTGCCGACGATCAGCTCGTCTGTTCCGATTCCCAGGTGAGCGGCCAGCGCGGCTTTGAGATTGGGCGCGTCGCCTTCGGGATAGAACGCCAACTGGTCGAGCTCTGAAGCGATCGCGGCCAACGCCTTCGGTGAAGGGCCGACGGGGTTTTCGTTACTGGCAAGCTTGATCGCCCCGGTGATACCAAGGTCTCGCTCCAGCTCCTCAATCGGCTTCCCGGGAATATAGGGTCGAATCGAATCGATTTCGGGCGTGACCAAAGCCATCGTTACTACCTCATGGTGCTTCGGCTACCCAGTCGAGAGACATCGGTTCGCCGCTGAGAAAGCGCCGAGCGTCAGCGACCACACGGTCGACAGGCACATTGAGGGCGTCGACCCAGTGTGTCTCGGGGTCCTTGCGGAACCACGTGAGCTGACGTTTGGCGTATCGCTTCGTCTCTTTCGTTATCTCCTGGACCGCTTCGTCGAGGGGTTGGCCCTCAGTTAGATGCCGATGTAGCTGCCGATAACCCAAGCTCTGCATCGGTTTGATATCGCCGCCGTAACCGCGGGCAATGAGCGATTCGCACTCTGCAAGCAGGCCTGCTTGCATCATCTCCGAGGTACGTCTGGTGATCCGATCGTATAGTTCGGGCCGCTCCAATCGCATGCCCACTCGGAAAGCCTCGTACGACGGTCGATCGAAGTCGTGCACGCGCTGGTGCTCGCTCAACGGAATACCCGTCTGCTCGAAAATCTCGAGACCGCGAATGATTCGATTGCGATCGTGGTGCTCAACCTTGCCGGCCAACTCCGGATCGACCAGCTTGAGGCGGTTGTAGAGATGCTCGATGCCGTAAGCTTCTAACTCTTGCTTCAAGCGTTCCCTCAGAACTTCATCGGGTTTTGGTGCTTGGAAGATCCCTCGGATCAGAATTCGTAAGTAGAGTCCTGTGCCACCGACCACGATCGGTACTCGGCCGCGGCTTCGGATGTCCGATATCGCCTCGTCCGCCAGCGATTTGTACAACGCCGCGTTAAACAGCTCATCTGGGTCTCTGACATCGATGAGGTGGTGAGGCACGCGCTCGCGCTGCGCTGGAGTGGGTTTGGCAGTGCCCAAATCAAAGTATCGATAGAGCTGCAGCGAGTCGGCCCCTACGATTTCGCCGTCGAGTGCTTCGGCTAAATCGATTCCCAGCGACGTCTTTCCCGACGCCGTTGGCCCGCAGACGATAATGATCTTTGGTAATTCAGCCGTCATCTTCTTTCGAATCGCTTTTCGATCTCAGCCCAGTCCATCTGAAAGTAGACCGGACGGCCGTGGGGACAATTGCCCCGAAAGTCGATCTGGTCCATCTGCCGAAGGAGCTCTTCGACTTCTTGGGCCATCATACGGTCACCGGCTCGGACGCTACCATGGCACGCCATTCTACTCAACACCGCCTCCACAGCCTCGTCCAGTCGGTCAGAGTGGCCGGTCACCGCAATCTCGTCCAGCGCATCCCGCAACAGTCGTTGATACGAGGCTCCCAGGAGTAGCGCCGGCACGGCGCGCACAACGAATGTATCGTCAGAAAACAGGTCGATTTCGAATCCCATTGTTTCAAAGAACTGGGTGTGCTCGCGCATCGTCTCGACCTGCACCGGGTCGAGCTCCAGCTGAATTGGAATCAGAAGTGACTGAATCTGTCGGTGATTTCCGGAGTAAATGGCTTTCAGCCCCTCAAACGTGATCCGCTCGTGGGCCGCGTGTTGGTCGACCACCACTAGACCCTCGCCGTCCTGGCACAATAGGTAGGTCGTGCCCAGTTTGCCGAGATAGGACAAGGTGTTGAAGTAGTCGTGTCGGGGAACTGTTTGCGGTCCGACGTCGGCCCCTACCCTGGACGTCCACCAGCCGCCTAGCGACTCGTTCGTGTCGAGTCTCGACGACAAACTCAGGGTCTCTTGAACCGGTTCAAAACCGCGATCGCCCTCCCCTGCAGTCGGACGCAGGCTGAGCGTGTCCTCATCGCCCGGCTGGTATGTTATCGAGCTGTCTAGGGTGTAAACGCGCTTGGCCTCCTTTGTGCCTGGCACCCAAGGCGCCTCAGCCAAGCCCTCCACAAGTGCAGCCCTCACTGCGCGGAACACCATATCTGGTTGGTGGAACCGCACCTCGGTTTTGGCTGGATGGACGTTGACGTCCACCTCGTTCGCGGGCAAATCGATGTAGAGTACGACGGTTGGAAAAACACCCTTGTCCAGCAGGCCACTATAACCGGTTCGAATTGCCGCGATGATCCGTTTGTCCCGAACGAACCGCCCGTTCACAAAGGTATAGAGTCCCGACGAATTGCGTTTGGTGGCCTTTGGGCTGCTGAAGAGCCCGGTCGCAGTCACATTTCCGCGCTCGGCCGGGATTTTAACGGGAAAGAGCTGATCCGCCACCGCAGTACCCAACACGGCGCTGACCCGCTCCTTCAAATCAATGCACGGAGCGGCGTCGATTACCGTGCGTCCTTCGCTCACCAGTTTGACGTGCACATCCGGCTTGGAGAGTGCGACACGGGTCATCGCCTCTGCGATGTGACGGCGCTCGGTCATCTCAGTCTTGAGGAATTTCAGCCTCGCGGGCGTGTTGAAGAAGAGATCGCGGACCTCGATTTCGGTTCCGGCTGTGCAGGCCACGGGCTCGGTTGACCCGACGTCGCCCCCGACGACCCCAATTTTCACACCTTCGAGGTCACCCTCTGTGCGCGTCGTAAGCGAGAAACGGCTCACGGAGGCGATGCTGGGTAGCGCTTCACCGCGAAAACCGAGCGTTTCAATCTCGGTCAGGTCTTCGAGAGTGCGGACCTTGCTCGTGGCGTGTCGTTCCAGGCTCAACCGAGCTTCCTCAGGGTTCATCCCGCACCCGTTGTCGAGCACTGAGATGAGGCGCCGACCTCCGCCCTGGATCGTCACGGTGATGCGAGTCGCTCCGGCATCGAGGCTGTTTTCGACTAGCTCTTTTACGACTGACGCCGGACGCTCGACCACCTCTCCTGCCGCGATTTGATTGGCAAGTTCGGTCGGAAGAACGCAAATCCGACTGCTTTGGCTAGATTGAGTAGGCACCCTTTCCTCGCTGCATCCGGGCAATGCCTCCAAACATTATCCATGGCAATGTTGCCATGGGTTATGTAGAACCGAAGAGGCGGTGGGTCAACCAAGAGTTGGGGGACTCGGCAACCTACCGAGGAGCTTCAATCTGTGACGAGGCAGCAGGTACGTGCCCGATCTGTTAGTCGGAAAATATGAAATCCTCGAGTGTTTGGGCACTGGAGGCGCCGGAAACGTGCACCGGGCCGTCCAATACCCCCTCGAGAGACCGGTCGCACTCAAGTTGCTGCGCCCAGAACTGGGTCTGAATCCATCCGTGCGCCGCCGCTTCGCCCGTGAAGCAAGAGCCGTGGCGTCGTTGAACCACGCCCATATTACGACGGTTTACGATTTCGGAATTGCTGAGGACGGCACGCTCTATCTGAGCATGGAGTTCATCGATGGACCCAGCCTCCGCCAGCTGATTCAGGAGGGGATGCCGACCATTCCCTCTCTGGTGACAGTTGAACAGATTCTGTCCGGGTTGGCGCATGCTCACGCCCGCGGTTTGATCCATCGCGATCTCAAACCAGCCAATGTTCTCGTCG
>CAZDBH010000034.1:0-31558 GCA_964503485.1 uncultured Bradymonadales bacterium
CAACATCCGCCACATGCTGTCGCTGCTGTTGAGCAAGGAAGGGTACGCCGTCGAAACAGCGAGCGACGGCGCGCAAGCCTACGAGAAAATCGCGGCAGGAGAGTACGACATCGTTCTGTGTGACGTACGAATGCCGGAACTCACCGGCATCGAGTTGCTCGAGAAGCTCCAGGCCAATGATATCTCTACTACTGTTATTGTGATGTCAGCCTATGGGAGTATTGAGACGGCGATCGAGGCCATGAAGGCAGGAGCGTACGACTACCTCTCGAAGCCCTTCAAACGCGATGAAGTGTTGCTCACCCTTCGGAAGGTCGAGGAGCGAAACCGTCTCAGGCGAGAGAATCTGGAGCTGAGAGACGCCGCAGGTCGTTCCTTTCGTTTTGACAACATTATCGCCAAGTCTCAGGCCATGCAGCGCATTTTCGAGACAATCCGAAAAGTGGCTGACTACCCCACTACGGTCCTGATTACTGGAGAATCGGGCACTGGAAAGGAGCTCGTCGCACGAGCGATTCATCACAACTCAAACAGGGCCAGGAAACCCTTCGTCGCAGTCAACTGCGGCGCGATTCCCGAGACCCTGTTGGAATCGGAGCTGTTCGGACACGTCAAAGGCGCCTTTACAGATGCGAGGTCGAACAAGAAAGGGCTCTTCGAAGAGGCGGGCAGCGGTACGCTCTTCTTGGATGAGATCGGCTCGCTTCCACTAAGCCTTCAAGTGAAACTGCTCAGGGTGTTGCAAGAGAACGAGCTGCGACGCGTTGGGGACACGAAGACGATTCGGGTTGAAGCCAGAATCGTCGCTGCGAACGCTAAACCTCTGGAAGAACTGGTTGCCGAGGGACTCTTTAGGGAGGACCTACTCTACCGGTTGCACGTCATGCCGATCGAACTTCCGCCGCTCCGAGACCGGTTGGAGGACATTCCGCCCTTGATTCGTCATTTCATCCAGCTAATCAACCAACGACTGGACACGGAAAAGACCGACTTCTCGCCGGCTGCCATGAAGGCTCTGATGAGCCATTCCTGGCCAGGCAATGTGCGAGAATTGGAGAATACGATCGAGCGTTCGATGGTTATGTCCGACGGGCCAACAATCAAACTGGATGCCCTGCCGAGTAAGATTCGGGACGCGGAGGCAACCGTGGAGGCGCTTTTAGCGGGTGACAACTTGAGTATTAAGCTCGCGACCAAGGCTCTCGAGCGTCATCTGATTGAGCGCGCGCTGAGACGAACCAAGGGAAACCGCACACATGCGGCCCAGATATTGGAGTTGAGCCATCGAGCGCTACTGTACAAGATCAAAGAATACGAACTGAGTGATATAGCGTAGAAAGGCTTCGAGACCTTCCAAATGAACCCGCATTGCCTTTTTCTTTTTTTTGTTTCCAACAGTTAGCTGGTTTTGATTCTGTTTTTTCGATCGTAGAACCGGGTGGTTTAGGCCGCAAACCCCGTTTTTTTTGACGAGGTAAGGAACAGACCTACCATTTGGCGTGGCGACTTCCCTCATGACTTGCTGCCCACTGCAGCGTCTTGTGAGGTACTCGTCGTTAAGGAGCGGTAATCGATGGCGAAAGGAAAGAACGTAATCGGGCTAGATATTGGCTCAAGCTCGGTGAAGATCTGTCGAATCAAAGAGACCAAGAAGGGGCGCTTGCTCCAGACCTTTGATTCTGCCGACCTACCACCCGAGGCGATTGTCGATGGCTCGCTCATGGACGCTAACGTAGTCACCGACACGATTCGGGAACTCGTCAAGCGCAACAAGATCCGCACCAAAGAGGCCGCGCTCAGCGTCTCTGGTCACAGTGTAATTATCAAGAAGATCCCATTACCTCTGATGACTGAAGAGGAACTCGAAGAGAGCATTGTTTGGGAAGCTGAGCAGTACATTCCCTTCGACATCAATGACGTTTATCTCGATGTTGAGACGCTCGTTACACGGGCGGCTCAGGGCCAAATGGATGTCCTCTTGGTGGCGGCTAAGAAGGAGATGATCAACGACTATTGCTCGGTCGCCCGGAATGCTGGGCTCGAGCCGATGATTGTCGATGTCGACGCGTTTTGTGTCCAAAACATGTTCGAGGCGAACTACGGTACCTTGGGCGGTCAAACGATCGTCCTTATTGATATTGGCTCCTCTGTCAGCACCATCAACGTGGTCTCTGAAGGGATTACGACCTTCACACGTGACATCTCGATGGGTGGCAACCAGTTCACTGAGGAGATTCAGAAACAGCTGAATATCACCCACGAGGAAGCGGAAGCCTACAAGAAGGGCGATGTGTCTGGCGCTGAGGCAGACTCGGTCCTTCCACAAGAAGTTGAACGGGTCATCCAAAACGTCGCAGAATGGCTTGCCGGGGAGGTCCAACGAAGTTTGGACTTCTACGCTGCCACGAGCGCCGACAGCCGGATTTCCCGCATCTACCTTTCTGGCGGCACCGCAAACCTGCCAACTCTTGCCAGGGTTATCGCTCGAACGAGCGGCGTCCCTGCTGAGCTCGTAAACCCCTTTCGGCAGATCACCTACGACCCGAAAGACTATAGCGAGCATTACCTCGAGAGTGTGGCTGCCTCTGCGGCTGTGAGTGTCGGCTTGGCCCTACGACGGTCGGGGGAGTCATGATTAGAATCAATTTACTGCCTGTCAAACAGGCAAAGAAGAGGGAGTACGGTCGGCAACAACTCGTACTTTTCGTCGTTCTCATCGTGCTCGAATTCGTCGTGTTGTTCATGATCCATCAGGGCAAACAGCTCGAAGTGGACAATCTCAATCAGACGATCGCTGAAATCCAGGCTGACACGACGTCGATCGAGCAGATTCAATCAGAGATTACGTCGATCCGTGCTCGGATGGCGCAGATCCAACGCGAAACTCAGATCGTCGAGGACTTGCGAGCCAACCGAATAGGCCCAGGTGCCGTTCTGGATGACCTGAAGTACATCATGAATTCCCCCACTTCTGAAGTGGAGATTCGAGAGCAGAGTGACCGCGGCTTCAATACCGCAGCCTCTCCCAATAACGTTTGGTTGACCTCGCTCACAGTCAATCCGGGGTCCTTTAGCATGGTGGTTACAGCGCTGACTCCAGAGGATGTAGCCGAGTTTCTGCTGCGTCTGGAGACAAGCCCACGAGACATGCAGGGCTTCTTTGTTCGACCGCAGTTGAGCGGCTACCGGACTGGAATCGATACCTTCTATTCGGGTGTTAAGCACTTCACGATTGCGGGTGGTATTCGATACCAGCGCATGGAGTTGTAGGCGAGGATCAGCATGGGTGATTTTTTTGACAAATTTAGCAAGGTCCCGCTGAGCCAGAAGGTGCTTCTTCTGCTTCTTGTGCTAGCCGCAGTCGGTATTGCCTTTTACATGTTTGTGTACAGCAGCCTCGAGGAAGAACTCGCAAACCTGCAGGAGCAGGAAGCGGCGGTGCGACAACAGGTGTCTCGCCGAAAAGGCCTAGAGGACCAGAGAGACGCGGCTCAGGCATCCCTAGCGGAGCTGGAAGCATCCCCGCAGGAGCAGGTAACGCTCCCGGGCTCGGATGACATCGCGCTGCTGTACAAGCTGCTGGAAGATGTTGTGAAGGATGTTCAAGACAGTCCACTGGGACCTCTGGAACTCGCCACTGTTTCGCGATCGCCGTACTTGCAGGGGCCAGACTACACTCGGATTCCGATCAATCTGTCGATGAGAGGAACCTACGACCAGATTCTAGAGTACTGCTGGCGACTAGCGACTCTGGACCGAATCATTCATGTGAGGTCGGTCAGTCTAAGTGGTGCGGGCGGCTCGAGGGGCACAGGCGCTCCCATGCTGTCAATCGCCCTAAGTATCGAAGCTTTCTTCCGGCCTGGAGGCTGAAATGAGGTTGGGTTTCCAATCATATCGAATACTGCTGAGCCTCATGTGCGGGTCTATATGGATTCTGCTCATGGGCTCATGCGGCGGTGAAGACGTCGTTCAGGGTATGCCCGGAGGTGGAGGCGGTGGTGGCGGAGCAGCTCCTGCTGCCCCAGCGACTCCAACACCTGAGGCTTCGGCCGGACCTGCTGCAACAACTCGGGGCGTCTCACCCATCCAGTTTGACACCACTACCCGCGATCCGTTCACACGGCCATACCCTCAAGACTACCTGGAGCGTCCCGGCTCGGATGCCCTCGCAGACGATACTCAGACCGTTGATGATGGTGATCTCGGGCCCCTGGCTCCATATCCGATTGAAACACTACAACTAGTCGGAATCTTATCTCGCTCGGCTCGCCCAATGGCTGTTTTCCGAGTCCCAGATTCGTCCAACTTGGCTGAGTTCGCCTTTATTGGGGATCGGGTGGGCCCGAACGGGGTTGGATTTATCGAAGATATTCAACCAAACCGGGTCATTGTTGCCTATGAGGGTGATCCGAATGCTCCCCCTCGCAGACTGCCTGTATTTCTTCGAAGCGAAGAGGGACCGTTTGATGTGGATTTTGAACTCATCGAGCGCTGAGAAAGTTCAGCGTAATTCGCGTGCTGCCCAGGAGGGGTCTGCAATGAGAAGTCTATTACAACTCTGCACGTTGCTCGTCATCTTGGGGTTCGCTGCCCCTATGCTGAACGCTCAGGCGCTGCCTACGATCAATCAAGTTTCAGGCGTCGTCGTCGACAGGGACGGGGAAGGAACATCGGTTCGAATCACGAGTTCGGATGCCCCGACCTTTAGCGTCTATCAGCTTGCGGGACCGCCACGACTCTTCGTGGACTTCTCGAACACCGAACTGGGAGGCCAACTCACCAACTGGTCGGTTGATGATGGGGTCGTTGATGAAGTCCTCATCCTTCAGTATCAGGATGACATCTCTATCGTCACCCGGGTCGTGATTAATCTCGTGCAGGATGGCGCCGATTACGACGTTCAGACCAACGGGAACAGCGTAATCGTTTGGGTGGCAGGCGCGACCTCCTCCCCGGTCGCACAAACCGATGCTGCCGAAGTCGCTATGGCCGAGTACGAGTCTGCGCTTCGCTCCCTTCGCGGTTATCAAACCGAGATCGACAACCAACGAGAACGGCTGGTCGAGCTATCCGAATCCAGCGAAGACTCCCGACAGGAAGTCACTGAGCTTGGTCAGGAACTCTCCCGTCTGAGGTCCGATCTAGCTCAACGGGACACCCAAATTCGCGACGCCAGCGATCGCGAGACAGAACTGCGACGCCAGGTGGAAGAGCTGCAGCGGGACGGCTCTCGTGGCTCCGAGCTTGAGATCGCACTTCGAGAACGAGAAGCCCAGTCGTACACCCTCCGAACTCTCGAGGCCGAGTATGACGGTCTCCTAGGACAAGCGTCCGATAGGAGTAATGAGCTATCGGAAGCAGAATCAAGGCTTTCTGAAGCAACCGAACAGCGACGATCGGCCCAAGAGCAGGTAGCACAATCTCAACAAGGTATGGATGACTTGATCGGCGTGATCGAGAGTCTCGAACGTGAGGTCGATGCCCGGGAAGCCGCTATCGTTCAGCATCAAATGGCCGTCGGTCAACTCGAAAACGAGGTTGAGCGCGTTCTTCGTCAGGAAACTGAGCAAAGAGAACTCGCCCAAGCGCTGAGTGAGCAGGTCACCCACGTCGAGGCCGATCTCGAAGAAGCTCGACGCGGTGAAGAGCAAGCTGTCGGCGAGGTCGGAGCGCTGCGCCAACGAGCCAGCGAACTCGAACAGGAACTGGACCAGATTGCAGGCTCCAGGGAACAACGTGACGGCTTGCAGCGAGAGCTCGCACGAGTAGAAGAACAGCTGCTCACCGTCGAGGATGAACTGGGCGAAGCGGCGCTGAGACGCCAACAGGCCGAAGCTCAAGCGCAGGCCGCCGAGACCGCTCTCCAACAAGAACAAGCCCGACTCGACGAGGCGATCGATCAGCGTGGAGACGCAGAACAAGCTGCTGCCACCGCCCGTGATGAGTTGGCCTCGACTCAGTCCGCTCTGGACGAGCGACGGAATGAGCACAACCGCGTTGAGAGGGAAATGCAGGCCGCCTTGCTTCAGAGGGAGACGCTGAACACCGACCTACAGCGGCTCGCCGGAGCCCAACTTGCTCAAGAGAGTGCGCTCGTCGAGGCAAGGCAAGAACACGCCAGTCTCGCCGCCGAAACAGCTGAATTAGCTGAGACCCGCGCCCAAACAGAGCGGGATGTCGAGCTCGCGCAGGCCCAACAGGCTGAAGCCCAACAAGCCTTGCTCAATCTAGAGCGGGAGAGAAGAGATATTGAATCGGACCTCGGTTCCCTGAGCGCCAGGCGCTCTGAAATGGAGTCCGAGCTGGCTCAAATGGAGCAGCGCTTGTCGGAAATGGGCGGCGATACCGGAACCGATGCCTCAACTGCGCCGATCGCAAATGGCGAGGTGACCATCACTGATATTCGATTTGAGCAGACTGATGGAGTTGACACAGTATCTATCGACTTCAGTGGCGAAGGGGCCACGGTCGACTCGCAGCCGTGGCTCGACGGTAGAGCATCGCTGCAAATCGACGGTGCGACTCTCTCCACAGAACTCCAACGAACCCTCGACACGCGTGCCTTCGATGGTCCCGTTGAGTTTCTATCGTCCTACTCAGACGAAACCGGAGTTCACGTTGTCGCCAATATCTCGGGTGCAGCGAGTGAGATCCTGACTGACAACGGGACGAGAGTGACGTGGGAGTTCTCACCCACTCAAAGTACCTGGAATTCCCCGATGGCATCTCAGCACGACGGCTACAACTCCCAAGAGGAGGCGTCCTCCGCTCCTCCTATTCAGCGCTCGACAGGGCTGTCTTATACTATCGGGGAGCGGAACCGCCAACTGCACACTCCCGTGCTCTCACGCCGCTTCCTGGTCACAATCGATGTAGTCAACGTCAGCGTCACCGACATTCTGCGAATGTTCAGTGACCAGGGTGACGTCAACATCGTGGCCTCGAATCTCAGCGGAAACGTGTCCCTCCGGCTGCGCGGTGTGCCTCTTGATGAGGCGTTTGCAATGATCCTTCAAAGCCAGAATCTGGACTTTGAGCAGCGGGGCAACATGATTCGCGTCGCTCCTATCGCTCAGTTCGAGGCCGAACGAGACCGCGAGCTGGCAGATACCGCACGACGGTTTAGTCTGGAGCCACTTCAAGTCCGCCTCCGACCCATCAACTACGCCTCAGGCGCAACACTGGCGGGCCAAGTCTCAGAACTCTTGTCTGGGCGAGGCACCGTGTCGTTCGACGAGCGAACCCACACCCTTATCATGACGGATGTGTCAGAGAACCTCGACGCTGCTGAACAGCTGATAGACGTGTTGGACCTACAGACTCCGCAGCTACTCATTGAAGCGAGAGTCGTGTCTACGGGTGAAACCTTCAGTCGAGGTTTTGGTATCCAATGGGGTGGCGACGTGCAGTTTTCACACGCATACGGAATCGCCACGGGTCTTCTGTTCCCGAGTACTGTGGGAATCTCTGGTGGAGCTGGAAACTCCCCTGCTGACGGTACGAGCGCAACACCGAACTACGCCGTCAACGTGCCTGGACCCGGTACCGGCGCGGTCGGATTTCAGTTCGGAAGCCTTGGTCAGGCAGTCAATCTAAACCTCCGGCTGGCAGCTGCCGAGCAGACGGGTAGTGCGAAAGTTGTTTCAGCACCCCGAATTCTAACCCTAGACGGGCAGTCTGCCACGATCTCGACAGGCGTCAGTATTCCTGTCCAGTCAACCGGTGCTGCTGGAGCGAACATCTCGTTCGTGAACGCAAATCTATCGCTCGCCGTTACACCGAGGGTGACACCAGATGGCTTCGTGCAACTCCAATTGAACGTCACGAAGAACGAGCCTGACTTTGCGCGAACCGGAGCCAACGGTGACCCGTCGATTATCACCCGCTCGGTCAGCACGAATCTGCTCGTAAGAGATGGTGAAACTAGCGTGATCGGCGGCGTGTTCGAGCACGTCACAGGCTCCGATCAGAACGCCGTACCGTTTTTTGCCGACATCCCAATATTGGGTGCGCTGTTCCACGATTATCAATTCACGGACGATCGCTCTGAAACGCTCATTTTCGTAACCCCGCGGATCATTAATCGCGACGTCTCTCTCACCAACTACACTCCGGGTGGTGTTCTGACCGCTCCAACCGAGTAGTAGCTAGCCGTCTTGGAGACCGGCCCACAGCGCTCGATCGTGCTCGTTGGAATGATGCTCAGCGGAAAGACAACGGTCGGACGCCTTCTTGCCTCGCACCTCAGAAGACCCTTTGTCGACCTCGATCAAGCGATCGCCGAAACCGAAGGTCAATCTGTTCCCGAGATCTTCGCCGACAGTGAAGCCCGCTTCCGACATTGTGAGAAGACACTGTTTCTCTCTACGTTGAGCGAGCAACTCCCCTGTGTCATAGCAACCGGAGGCGGAGCCTTCGAGGATCCGGACACGCGGAGCCTTGCTTTGCGAACGGGGTTCGTTGTCTATTTGCACGCGCCAGCTGTCTCGTTGGCTACACGCTACCAACAGGGAGACGGTCGTCCGCTGCTTGACAGCCAACCCTCTCGTGTGGTCGACACGCTCGAGGCGCTTCTGCTTAGGAGGGGCCCGCAATACGAGCAGGCACACCTCACCGTATCTGTGGTCGACAGAAAGCCGACCGAGATTTGCTTGGAGATAGCTGATGCCCTGTCACGATATTCCGGTTGATCTTGGTGAAAGAGGCTATTCGATTCACCTCGCGGATAACCCCGAACAGGCTTGGAGCGAACCACTCCGAGGCCTTGTGCCAGATCGACAAGTGGCGGTGATCACTGACCACAACGTGAATCGCCTTCACGGCGAAGCACTCGCAGCTGTTCTACATCGCGTTGGTGTGCCGGAGCCGGTGTGGCTCACCGTCGAACCTGGTGAAAAGAGCAAAGACCAATCTGTCCTGTGGAGCTTGTACACCAAACTTCTCGAGGCCGAGTTCAGGCGCGATGGCGTGATCCTCGGATTTGGGGGCGGAGTTGTTGGGGATCTTTCAGGATTCGCTGCGGCAACTTTACATCGAGGAGTCGATTTCGTTCAGATACCGACCTCACTTCTCGCAATGGTGGATAGCGCAATCGGCGGGAAGGTCGGAATAAACCACTCCGTGGGAAAAAATTTGGTCGGCGCATTTCACCAACCAAAATCCGTTCTCGTCAACACTCAAGTATTGGGAACACTCAACAAACGCGAGGTTTCTTGCGGGTTTGCGGAGATAATCAAGTACGGTGTAATAGCTGATTCTGACCTTTTTGAAGAGGTTTCGGCCCTTTCCAATGCCTGCGAACATACGACCAGTCGCCAAGTTTTGGACATCATCGCAACCAGCGCTAGAATCAAAGCTGACGTGGTCGTCCGTGATGAACACGAGGGTGGACTTCGGATGATTCTGAACTTCGGCCACACGCTGGGGCACGCCATTGAGGCGACCTCGGGCTACGGAAACTGGTCTCACGGCGAGGCTGTTGCCGTAGGGATGGTGATGGCGGCTCGCTTTGGCGCTGACCTCGGCATTACGCCTGCCGGTGTCGAACCGGCCCTGGTCAAGTGCTGCGAAGTACATCACTTGCCTACCGCCTTGCTTGATTCGGACGTAGAAGCCCTGATGACGGCGGTCAGGCACGACAAGAAAGTTCGGGGTGATGTTGTGAAGTTTGTCTTCGCACGGAGCCTCGGCGAGGCAGTTGTCGAGTCGGTCTCTTTTGATCAACTCGCCAAGTGGCTCGCCTCAGACGCAAATTGATGGGAGCCATCACATGCGGCACAACAAGCCAATTCGACGTTTAGTAGTAGCAATCTTCATTCTTCTTGTCGCTGGAGCCTGCGTACAGGAGACCCCAGCGATCTTCATCGTGCAAAACAGCGCTCTCGACCCCTCGTGCGAACCGTCAAAGACCGCAACGGGTGAAGTCTTGGGCGCTGGCAGGATGGACCTAACTGTGGCACGCAGCTACAGGATGAACCTCCTGGTGGAGAATCTGATGGGATCGTCCGCTGAGGCGAGTTTGGGTGGCGGCGGAGCTGCTGGAACGTACGAAGGTAACCGCGTGACGTTCACCAACGCCCTGGTCAGCATTCAAGGACCCGAGAATGGGCTCCAAGTCGCTCTGCCCACAGACCAAGCGATCCCGATTTCTGGTACGCTCGAACCAAACACTTCCACGGTGGTCGAAATGGATGTGATCGGCAACGCATTGGGTTCCCAACTGGCCGCCGCGATCACCCGCAGAGGAACAATCGTACCGCTCACTGTGACTGTTCGCTTCGAGGGCGTGACCACCTCTGGCACAGATGTCGAGTCGAATAGTTTTCGCTTTCCCATGGAAGTGTGCCGCGGCTGTCTGCTTGACTTCCCGCCTGAGGCCGATGATCCCGATTACGAGCAGGCTGATTGCCTAGCCGAGCAAACCGAGTCAACATCAACTGAAGAATTGTGCTTTCCCGGTCAAGATGAGCCACTCGACTGCAGGGTCTGTCAGAACATTCTGAGCGCCCGCAGCGAAGACACTCTGCAGTGTGAGCCGACCTTCAACTAGGCTCCCCCCTCCCTCTTCCTGCATCCAATCTCGACCGGTTCCTAACTTGCCCGGCAGATCCCTTACTGAACGCCCAGCCGATCACTTGGTCGTTTCGCCTGCTCGAACGTCGGGTTGCCGATCGTCGCTCGTCCGGTTCGAAGGAAATGCTCTCGCCCCGTAACCTGAGACCAACACCTATATGTTGTGTGGCGTGAACGCCGCTGAGAGGCCCGCAGAAACGTTGCCAGAGCGGCGACCACCGGCGGTGCCTATCGGCTCTACCTCAACTGGCAGCTTGTTGGAACCTGTCGTCGGCACGGGAGGACGAGTTGCCCAATGTCGTGCGGGGGTATGAAACGAGAAAAGGGGTTGGCCGCTGGGCGACCAACCCCTCTTCAAGCAAAATCGATTCGCTCTAGTTCAGAGCTCGGTCGATGACTGGCTGGAACCGTGAGAACGGTACTGCGCCAACGATTCGCTCACCGTTGACCACGAAAGTCGGTGTACCGCTGACTCCAACGGCTCGACCTTCTGCGGCCTCTTGATCGACCTGGTCACTAAAGCGACCTGAGTCCAGGGCAGAGCGGAACTGATCCATATCAAGCTCCAACCTCTCAGCGTAGCCTTCGAGATCAGACCGGCTGAGCGCTCGTTGATTCTCGAACAGGACATCATGGTATTCCCAGAACTTACCCTGCTCACCGGCCGCGTAAGCAGCCTGAGAGGCGAGGTGAGCGTCGCTGTGGAAAGGTAGAGGGAACGACTTGAAGACAAAGCGTACTTGGTCACCATAGGTCTCTTCGATCTGCTCCATGGTCGGCTGAGCCCGGCTGCAGTAGGGGCATTGGAACTCGCTGAAGATGAAGACCGTTACGGGAGCATCATCCGGACCCTTCGCGAAGGAATCTCCAACCGGTGGTGGGTCGACTTGAGTCGGCTGCTCGGGCTGCGACGGTGCGGCAGCTTGAACCTCTTCGTCTGCGATTTCCATCAGGTGGTCGTAGACCTCACCTCGCTCCAAACCTTCCTCTTCCATCAGTTGGCGAGCAAGCGCCAATTCGGAATCGATGATGTCCTGGAACGCTGCCACCGGCTGAGCGCCACGGAGGCGACGGCCGTTGATGAAGAAGTGAGGCGTTCCGCGGGCGCCTACTCGGCGTGCGAGAGCCATGTCTTCGTCGATCTGGTCCGTTCCGGTCTCAGCATCGAGATATGCATTGAACGCGTCCATATCCAATCCGATTTCCTGAGCAAAGGACTCCATGTCAGAGCGGCTCGTGCGACGTTGGTTCGCGAAAACCTCGTCGTGCATTTCCCAGAACTTGCCTTGCTCGCCGGCCGCCATAACGGACCGTGAGGCCAAAGGTGCGTTCGGATGCATCGGCAGCGGGTTGTGCTTGAAGACGATGCGAAGATCGTCTCCGTACTGCTCCGTGAGGGCGGCCAGAGTCGGATTGACCCGGCTGCAGAAGGGGCAGTGGAAGTCACTGAACTCGACAATCGTGATGAGAGCATCGTCGGCGCCTTTGACACCAGAGTTTCCAACCGGAACTCGAAGACGCTCGACGTCGTCAGCTGGAGGACGGGCGTCTGCTCGGGGTTGACGAGCTTCGACAGCCGGTGCAGCGGGGCGGGCCGGACGCTCGGCACGCTCGGTTCGCTCGGTTCGCTCTGGACGCTCTCCGCGCTCATTTCGAGCTACGGCTGGGGCCGGGCTTGCGTTCTCACGAACCCGCAGAGCATAAACTTGACTTGCAGAGCTTCCCTCGCCGATCAGGCGATCGGTTTCGGACAGCTCGCCATTGATCTGAACGCGAATCTGGGCAGCGTTGAGGTCGCGACGGCTGATCTCATGGCCATTCACGAACACAGCGGGAGCGCTTCGGGCGCCGAGGCTGCGAGCGAGGGCGGTATCGGCGTCAATCACGGCGCTGTAGTCGTCTGCATCGAAAGCCTCTTGGTCGAGGCCTGCACCTTCCAGGATGCTCGCGATCGAGTCGTCATCCAATGAGTCTTGGTTTTCGCGAAGCGCGTCATAGACTCCGTCAAAGTTACCATGGTCGGCAGCATAGAGCGCTGCAGCAGCCGCGGTTCGTCCTGCTCCTCGACCTGGGAGGAACTTGACGACAACACGGACGTTGTCGCTGTTTACGCTGTCATCAGCCAGAGCGGCCTCAATGTCGGCTGCCGCTTGAACTGAAGAAGCACCCGCGAGATCAGTGAATAGAGTGACTGTTACTTTTGCATCGGCGGCTCCAATGATGGGAGACTCCCCGACCGGCAGAATGTTTGAATCGAAGTCGCCAACCGCGCCTGCGGCGTGGCCTGCTCCCTCTTCAACGGCTGGATTGTATCCACCCAAAAAGTAGCCGCCGAGAAATGCGGCTACGGCGCATACGACTATTGCCGCAATACCTGTTTCTTTCTTCATCTTGTTGTTAGCTCCGTTTGGGCGACGCACTACTGGGCGCACCCGTTTGAATACACTTCTGGCTCGAGGCCAAAACGTTTACTTTTTTCTTGATTCGAGCGGGTTTAGGCGTGAATCGGTGGGCGAAAGACACGAGAATTGACGCCTCTAGCTGGGGCGATGAGACGACCGATTGGCCGCGTTCTTTCTTCAATCTGTTCGGAATCTTCTAGCAGACCGGCCAAACCAGAACCTGATCCACTCGAGACAATCTCGAGGCGGACCGGAATTGGAGGCAAAGAATGACACTTACTGTCCGTTTGAGAGCATGAAGGACCTCGTGGGGCTTCTGCCGGTTCGGGCAGCGAAATCGCCATTGTGTTTTCTGTGACCGTGCGGCTTTCTGCCTTCAGGCATGCTTCGTTGTCGAACAACCCATCGGCACCACTCATCTCGAAGTGTTGAGACTTTAACCCGCACATTGTCTTCACGTCGTCGAAGACGGTGTCGGTCGGGGCTGATTCCGCAACCCGATCGCAGCCTTCTGTGCCGATTTCGCAAACTCCCTGAACGTGGACTGAGATCTCGACGCGCTCAGCTCGGGGAGCGACCCATACCCACGACATCGGATCGGCGCAGGAGCCTCCACCAGACTCGAGATATTGCGTGGGCCATTCCGACACAGCGGCAGCAGCTGAAGAGGACCATAGCAACATCACGACCATGGTCGTGAGTATACGTCCTCGCTGTTTTCCTGTTCGCTGCATCGGTATCCGCTCTGGATAAAAACCCACCCTGGGAACGCCGGACACTAGTTTAACATTCCACACAGGTCAAGTCGCGTCCTGATGGGTGCTGTGCCCGCCGGGACTACGCGTCCCCTGTCAGCACTTCCAATCAACCAGGTCTGAGAGCAATGTCTCAGAATATGGGAACGATCAGCTGTCAGAGCCTGCTTGCTCATCCGAGGGCGTAAAGGCCGCGTCCACTTCGTCGAGTGGGGCGCGCAAGAGTCCGCGAGTACGCACCCTCCTCTTGAGTGCGCCAACTGCGATGGGTCCTGTGACACAAACCACAAACAGCACGATCGCGAAAACCGTCTCGGGCTCGAGCAGGGCGCTCCAGTCACCCCCCAGTATGGCCGCTTTTGCTCCCGCTGTGAGAAAGGTCACAGCGAACACGATTGGGAAGAGCCCGATAGCCGTAGCAAATCCATAGGTCACGGCTGGCATTCCACTCACACCGCAGACCACGTTGATCAGCCCGTTGGGCAGATACACGAGGCGCATGATTACAGCCGTCGAAAAACCGCGTTCGGCGAGCCGTTTGTCGATTCGTGCCAGTTTCCCGGGCTGTCTTCCGATCCAGCGCTCGACCGACTGCCGTCCGAGCGTTCGGGCGACCATGAAGCCCAACAGTGCTGCTAGCTCCGCCCCAATCATAGAGTAGGTGCAGCCAAGTCCGCGCCCAAACAGTGTTGCCCCAACAATCGCCAGAATTGTGGTGGGAACGACCAGGCTCCCGGCTACGGCGAAGACAGCGACAAAGAGAATCGGCGCGTATATACCGGCGCCCTTAACAAACTGCTGGATATCCTCTTCGGTCATTCGCTGACCGATTACCATTTCGATGAACAATGCGACTGCTGCGATGGTGGTTAAAATCACCGCAGCCCATCTCAGCAAGCTGAGTGCGCGCTTCAACTTGCTCTGAGCTGTGCCCTTTTGCACACACTCGGTCACCTAGGGGCACTCCATGATCAGCCGCGGCTCCGAGTCGGCACCTGTGCAGGCCATCGGCGCCGTCAGAACCAAGTTGAGACCAGCCCGGATCGTTCCTTCCACCTGTTCCCCAGTCGGGATGAGAACACATGGGATCAAGGGCTCATCGATGCGGGTCGTACCGACCTCCGTGCCGTCGACCACTACTGTTGCGCTATCGACTTGGCCCCGGCACGACTCGGCCAAATCGAAGCGAAGTTGGCAGTACTCAGCCCGAGCTGTGCTACCACCCTGGCTACATGTCACCGTCGTCGGTTCCGAGATCAAACCGTTGGCTTCGACGGCGACGGACCACGTATCTCCCGCGGACATCGTGCCACAGCTACCGAAATCAGCCCCCGGCTGTGCTTGCCCTACTTGGTTGTCGTCCAGCCTCACTTGAGCTGCCGAAGAGCAGCTGGCTGGAAGCGCTAAACCAACGTTGCACACTGCCTCGGGGCAGTCTGACTGCGTACAAACGCATTGCTCTGCTTCACCATCGCCGTCGTCTCCACAGCTGGATGCGAGTAGCAACAGCAATGATGCGACCAGCGGTTCAAGCCGTCGTCTTATCTCGTAACCCGATTTCACTGGACTCCAGTCTCCTGATTTCGTCTCTCAACTCGGCGGCGCGCTCGAATTGGAGGCCATCAGCGGCCTCGAGCATCTCCTTGCGAAGCGTCGCGATCTGTTCCGTTACCGTGACTCCCTTCTCAGCGAGTTCCCGTCTCTTGCCGAAACCTACCTCCGGCTCGACAAGGTCCGACAACGCCATCTGGCTGTCCAGGTCCGCGATCCGTTTCGTAATCGTCGTCGGCGTGATGCCATGCGCCTTATTGTGCTTCTCTTGGATCGCTCGGCGGCGGAGGGTTTCATCAATGCACCACCGCATTGAACGGGTCACTTTGTCGCCGTACATGATGACCCGACCGTTTACGTTCCGCGAGGCGCGGCCAACCGTCTGAATCAGGGAGCGATGACTGCGCAGGAAGCCTTCCTTGTCCGCATCCAAGATGGCGACGAGGCTCACCTCGGGCAAGTCCAGCCCTTCTCTCAGGAGGTTGATGCCGACCAGTACATCGAACACGCCCTTCCTCAAGTCCCTGAGAATGGCCGATCGCTCCAGTGTATCGACCTCTGAGTGGAGATAGCGCACCCGGAAACCGAGTTCACGCAGGTATTCGGTCAAGTCCTCCGACATGCGCTTCGTTAAGGTCGTAATCAGGACTCGTTCGCCGAGGTCATCCACGTGATGTCTGATCTCATCGATCAGATTGTCTACCTGATCGGTAGCGCGGCGCACTTCAATTGGCGGATCCAACAAGCCCGTTGGGCGGATCACTTGCTCCACGACAACGCCGTCAGTTTGCTCAACCTCCCAATCACCTGGTGTCGCCGACACGTAGATGACCTTGTCGTGCAACTCCTGGTACTCCTCGAACTTCAGCGGTCGGTTGTCCAAAGCGCTGGGCAAGCGGAAACCGTGCTCCACCAGCGTGGTCTTGCGCGACCGGTCCCCTTTGTACATGGCGCGCACCTGAGGAACGCTGACGTGCGATTCGTCTGCAAACAGAATCCACTCCTCGGGGAAGTAGTCCAACAGGCACGGTGGTGGCTCCCCGGGCGACCGCCCTGTCAGGTGGCGACTGTAGTTTTCGACGCCGTTGCAGTATCCGACCGTCTCCATCATTTCGATGTCGTATTTGGTCCGCTGGCCGAGGCGTTGAGCCTCTAGTAAACGACCCGACGTGCGCAGTTCCTCCAAACGGTCGTCCAACTCACGCTTGATGCCCTCTGTAGCTATCTTCTTACGGTCCGCCGAGACGACGTAGTGACTGCCGGGGTAGATAGCGATTTTGGGAATCTGGCGGAGCCTGCGACCGCGCAGCGGATCGACCTCCCAGATTGCGTCGATCTCGTCGCCGAAGAACTCTACTTGAATGGCGACTTCGGATTCGTAGGCGGGGATGATCTCGACAACGTCACCTCGAACACGGAACGTGCCACGATGAAAGTCGAAATCGTTGCGCTGGTACTGAATCTCAACCAGCTTTCGCAGCATTTTGTCGCGGTCGACCTGAGCGCCCTCCTCGAGGAACACCAACATATCATAGTAGGCCTCTGCGCTTCCGAGACCGTAGATACACGACACACTCGACACGATGATCACATCGTTGCGCTCCAGCAGGCTGCGGGTCGCAGAGTGACGCATTCGGTCGATCGCGTCGTTGACCAGAGAGTCTTTCTCAATATAGGTGTCGGTCGAGGGAACGTACGCCTCGGGCTGGTAGTAGTCGTAATAGCTGACGAAATACTCCACGGCATTATCTGGAAACAGGTCACTCAACTCGTTGTATAACTGCGCCGCCAGAGTTTTGTTTGGTGCCAACACAAGACTGGGCAACTGCGTGGCTTGAATCACTTTGGCCATCGTGAAGGTCTTGCCCGACCCGGTAACTCCCAACAACACCTGGTGTTTGTCGCCGCGCTTTATACCAGACACGAGTTCGGTGATGGCGCCTGGCTGATCACCTTTGGGCTTGAAATCAGTCGATAGCTTGAAGGGCTGCTTTCTCATTCTCGTTCTCGAATCTCTGACTGACATGCAACGACGCCTGCGGTCGTGATTCCTAACACAGAAGTTCATTTCAAAGCACGCCTATGTTAGTTCACACCCTCTTCGCTTGGGAAATGGTCCATGAGTGAGCAGTCACAAAACAACCGCGAGAGCTGGCTACCGTTGCCTTGGCGGCTGGCATTACTTGCGTATTGCGCGACGCGCATACCGCTGGTTCTTGTCGCATGGGTCGTTCAGCACTACCGAACCCGTCGATTGCCACCAGGACACTTCCTCTTTCATGGGGGCGAGGCTCATTCCAACTGGCTCATTGATGCCTTCCAGAAATGGGACTCATACTGGTTCCTGAACATTGTTCGCGAAGGCTACCACTTCGTCGGCCCGGTGGAGCAGATTCACAACGTGACGGCCGGAGGGATCGAGACGAACGTCACCCCCTTCCCGCTCTATCCGATGTTGATGAAACTCGGCGGCATCTTCGCAGATCCCTCCTGGGTGGGCTTTCTGATCTCTCAGGTCGCACTCATCATCTCACTTCGCCTACTTTTCAGTCTCGCTCGCATCGACTTCGACCAGAGCACCAGCCAGCTTGCCGTTTGGCTGTTCGCGGTCGTGCCGTGGGGATACGCCTACAGTGCGATCTACTCGGAGGCGGTCTTCTTTATGTTGATCGTGGGCTCGATTCTTGCGGCCAGGAACAACAGGCTTCTGATCGCTGGCACTCTGGGTATGTTTGCCTGCCTTGCTCGTCTTCCGGGTATTCTGATCGCTGCCCCGATCTTCCTCGAGGGAGTTACGCACTGGCGGGCTGGAAAGAGCGGAAGAATTCGGGTCGTCGCTGCGACGGCACTCGTCCCCTTGGGCGCGGTACTCTATTTTTCCTACCTGTGGGCTCTTACCGGACAACCCAATTCCTATTTCATCGGACAGCAGGGGTGGCACAAGGAACTCGTAGTCCCCTGGTACCATGCCTACGTTTGGCTATCCGCTAGCAGTCTTGACTCGCAGAACGTGCTCGACATTGGCTGCACCGCCTTTTCGATCGCGGTCCTCGTCCTCGGGTTCAAACGGGTTCGACTTTCATATTGGATCTACGCACTCCTGTCGGTACTTCTTCTCCTGTCGTCCAGCTACCTGCTCGGCTTCCCACGTTACCTGTCGGCCGTTTTTCCGATCTACTTCATACTGGCCGAGCTGGGATCGAGACGGCCTGCTGTCGCGCGGTTGGTCTTTATCTCGTTCTCGATGACTGCGCCATTGGTGTTCTGGGTGTGGACCTCGTGGCACTATGCCTTCTGAACCGCGACCCAAGCTTCTGAACGCGCCAAACTACTGGTCACCTGTAGCTCTAGCAGCGACCTCGCTCTTTGTGCTCGTCTTGTCCGCGGGCTGGTGGAACGGACTACCGCCACTGGGTGACGATGCCTCAGGACACATCACAGTTTTTGCTCGCTTTGCGGAGGCACTCCACACCCACTCAGGGCTGTGGGCTCCCGATTACAACCTCGGGTTTCCCATTGGGCTCTACTACCAGCCCCTACCCCACGCCGTTGGAGGCAGTCTAACTGCAGTCTTCGGCGGTGGGGCTGTCGCGATCGCCGTCTATAAGTTCATCACCATCGCTTTGCTGTGCGCGACTCCGTGGGCCTTCTTCCTAGGCTGCCGCAGGCTCGGCTTCGGCTTAGTTGGGTCCACAGCAGCGGGCGTCGCTTCGGTTCTCATCCGAAGCGAACTGAACTTCGGATTGACCGCCCACTCCTCTCTGGTTCTAGGCCTACACGCCCAAGCCTGGGCAGGTGTGGCCCTCCCCATCGCCGCTGGCGAGGTCGGACGACTCGTTTCTGGGCGCAGCCGCAGCCTGGCGCCAGCGGTTCTGGCCTGGTCATTCCTGATGACCTGCCACTTCTTCTATGGGATCGGCCTTGGCGCCCTCGCATTGGTTTGGTGTGTGACGCGCTCTCCCCGCCGGTCGGCGAAGAATTTTCTGACGTTGGGTGGGGCCTCGATTGCTGTGGTGGCCTCGCTGCTCTTTTGGTTCGTACCCCTTCTCGGCTCGCTTCCGGCAATGGGCGGCTGGCCCTTCGGAAGTGCTGAACGCGTAGACGGATACGGTTTCGCCGGTTTTCTGGGCCCTTTACTGCGGGGGCAGCTGCTCGACGGCTCTGGGAAAGTACCGATCTTCACGCTGCTCTTCGCCGCTGGACTCACGATCGCCCTCATGAGACTCAAACGCGATCGGAGAGCTTGGTTTCTCGTGACCGGAGTCGGGCTGACCGTTGCCTTTTGCATCGGGAGGGCCGGCCTCGGTTGGGTCGTAGATATCTTCCCATTGAATCGCGTGGTTCAGATGTTCCGCTACCTCGGCATGTTCCACCTGGTCGCCATCGCAACGATTGGTTTCGCCGTCGGGGAACTCGTCGCAATTCTCGAACGCAACCGCTGGCTGCGAGTAGCGGTCGTGGTGGGCGGGATGATGTCGATTGGCGTCGCCGGGCAGGGCGGAGCCGAGTTTGTGAACGGCTTCAGGACCATTGATAAGGCAGGACTCAACTACGAGGAGTATCAAGGCCTGGTAGACGAGATGCGTTCGGCGACCCGAAGTTTTGGGGCGGGACGCACATACGCGTTTCCACGCACCGGCCTGAGCGGGCATTACTATTCCGGTTTGCTAGGACTCTGGGACGCCGGTGACATGGGAGAGTCGCGAGGTGCGGGTCTTCACGATAGCCTCAACTACTACTTCCTCGAGTTCTTCCATCCTGAGCGGCTCGAGGGTTCGACTCTGATCGATCTGTACGGGTTTCAGTACCTTGCCGGCTCCCGAAACCGGTCTTTCGAGGACGCAGGACTGGAAACCTCTTTCATTTCAGATGACTACGCCTACTGGCGTGTCCCTCATCGGGTATCCGGGTGCTTGGTCGCGAACGTCGACAAAGAGATCAGCGCCTTCCCCAGGGAGACTCGTGAAGATGCGCGTCTTTGGCTTCGCTCGAGCGCACCTGCAGACGGCAGCTTCCCTTTGGTGCGCGTTCCAGACCGAATCAGCACTGGGGGGGTGACTGCGGGAGTTGTTCGCGTCGAAGGCGAGTACGAACCGAGCCAGCCGCGGCGAGTTGGTGAAGTTGTGCTCAGTCAAAGGGCCAGCGACAGGAACGTCTGCCGAGTCGATATGCAGACGGATGGGCTGGTGGTCTTCAAGAACAGCTATCACAATTATTGGCAGATCACCGTCGATGGCCAGCCGGCATCGACCCTGATGACCTATCCCGGGTTCGTCGCTGCACTCGTTCCAGCGGGTAGTCACGATGTTGTGGCGCGTTTCGCGCGCCCTAAGGTGTCGATTTGGCTCTTCCCACTCTGCTGGGCCATACCCACCCTGCTCGGTTTCTGGCGCCTCAAACAACCCAAGGACCGAACCCAAACCCAAGAGACCCGCGCGTAGCGCGGGTCTCACCAACCGTCCCACCCGTCACCTATATGGGTCACAGATTGAGATCAGATAGAATCAGCAGTCAAAATACAGCTGAAACTCCAGTGGCGTCGGCCGGAGCCGTTGCCGCTGAACTTCCTCGTCGAACTTGTAACCGATCCAGGTATCGATGACATCCTCCGTGAACACGTCACCTCGTAAAAGCCACGCATGGTCGTTTTCTAGGGCTTGCAGAGACTCTTGCAGACTTGTCGGAACCGACGGAACTCCCGCCAAGTCGTCTGGCGACATTGAGTAGATGTCTCGGTCAAGGGCCGTACCGGGGTCGACCTTGTTCTCGATTCCATCCAATCCGGCCATCAACATCGCCGCGAATGCAAGGTAGCCGTTGCATGAGGCGTCAGGCGTACGAAACTCGATTCGCTTGGCTTTTGGGTTCGACGAACACATCGGAATCCGGATTGCGGCTGATCGATTGCCACTACTATATGCCAAGCGCACGGGGGCTTCGTATCCGGGTACGAGCCGCTTGTAGCTATTGGTCGTGGGGTTGGTGAAAGCAACCAAGGCCTTGCCATGCTTGAGAATGCCACCCATGTACCAGGTCGCGATCTGAGACAGGCCAGCGTAGCTGTCGCCCGCGAAGAGTGGCTCGCCCTCCTTCCAGAGGCTCATATGGGTGTGCATGCCGCTGCCGTTTTCCCCAAAAAGGGGCTTTGGCATGAAAGTCGCCGTCTTTTGATGACGGCGCGCGACGTTTTTCACCACGTACTTGAACCACTGAAGATTGTCGGCGCACCGCAGCAAGCTGTCGTAGCGCATGTCGATCTCAGCTTGACCACCGGTTGCCACTTCGTGGTGTTCGCACTCGATCTCAATACCCAGTCGTTCCAGCTCGACCACCATCTCTTGCCGGAGGTCGGTCATCGAGTCGGTTGGTGGAACCGGCGCGTAGCCTTCTCCGCCACGAGGCTTGTAGCCCAGGTTAGGCCGCTCGTCGGAACCACTGTTCCAACTGCCTTCGGCGCTGTTCACTGCGTAGAAGCCGCTCCGTTGAGTCTGCTCGTAGCGAACATCGTCGAAAACAAAGAACTCTGCTTCTGGGCCGAAATAGGCGGTGTCTGCGAGCTCGGTTTGCCGAAGGTAGTCGACCGCTTTCATCGCTACATACCGGGGATCGCGGCTGTACGGGACCCCAGAGATCGGGTCGAACACGTTGCACAGTAAACTGAGCGTCTTTCGCCGAAAGAACGGATCGAACTTCGCCGTGGTCGGGTCGGGGCGGATGATCATATCCGACGCCTCGATTGGCTGCCAGCCACGGATGCTGGAACCATCGAAACCCAAACCCGTTTCGAAAAAAGCCTCGTCGAATTGCGAGACTGGAATACTGAAATGTTGCCAGGACCCAGGGAGATCGATGAATTTCAGATCGATGAACTCAGCGTTTTCGTCCTTCGCGAGTTTCACAACATCTTTCGGAGTCATATCGTCTCCTCGGTGGTCAGTTTTGGTGTCGATCGGATTGGCTGCTTGTCAGCTGAGGGCGTCCGGTCCCCGTTCGCCTGTACGGATCCGCACGGCCTCGTCGACCGGAACGACGAACACTTTGCCGTCGCCGGTCTCGCCCGTGTAGGCAGCCCGCTGAACGGCCTCGATTGTAGGATGGACTTGTTCGTCGGGGACGACAATCTCAACTTTGTACTTGGGTACAAAGTCGAGTACGTACTCCGCGCCTGGATAGAGGGCTACCTTCCCGCCACTGCGGCCGTAACCCCTCACCTCAGTAACCGTCATCCCGTGGACACCGAGACGATCGAGCGCCTCTTTTAGCTCATCCAACTTGAAAGGACGGATAATGGCCTCGACTTTCTTCATAGAGTGGGCTCCGACGAGCAGTTACCGGTACCGATTTCTTGCCTCTGATCCTGCTAGGCCGTTGACCCATAGCAGCGATGACCATTTTGCGTATGAGTCGAGTACTTGCCACGACCATGACGCACTGCGCCATATGAATGATAGATCGCCGGATCATTGTCAACGAGTTCGTATTACTCCACCATGCCGGCATGTGGACGATTGCAAAACTGCGAACGATCCAGAACGATTTGGCTTTCTTGGAGGCACTGAGTTCTTGGCTCTGGGCGCAAGGTGCCCAGGGGGTTGAGACTCGCGACGGTGACACCTTCTCGGAGTTTTCGGACTCGCAGTTTGACCGAAATGAATCCGCTTCTGTCGTGGTCCGTGGGTACTTTCCGCCGGAGACCGACCCGAGCCGCCTCGAACTCCCTGACAACTTGGCCGACAAAGTACGAGCTATCGAGTTCGAGCCGATCGACCCGGACGGGTGGAGGGACGGCTGGCGGCAGTTCTTCACCACCTCGCGGCTGTCCGAGCGCGTCGTCGTTAGACCCTCCTGGGAAACCGACAGCGGCAGCTTCGCGGACAGCGTCCTGTTAGAGATCGATCCGGGCATGGCCTTCGGTACGGGCACTCACGAGACCACACGGATGTGCACCCAGATCCTCGACCGGGAACTGAGCGTCGATCCAAACATCGCCCTTCTCGACGTCGGGTCCGGCTCCGGTATCTTGTCTATCGCGGCCAAACGGCTCGGCGCAGCCTCCGTTGTCGGGATCGAAATCGATCCGATCGCCGTAGAGGTTTCTATTGAGAACTGGACCAAGAACGGCCTGGAACCGCCTGCACCGTTCTCGACCTCCCAGCTGTCGACCGTCGTGGGTATGTTCGATCTCGTTGTTGCCAATATGCTATCGCACATCCTGCTATCGCTGCGCAGCGGGTTGCTCGACCACTTGAAACCGGAGGGACGGCTCATTCTAAGCGGTATTCTCGACTCTGAGTGTGAGACCTTCTTCGAGAAGTTTAGCGGGGCCGAACTTCAGCAGCTGAAGAAACACACTGAGGGTGAATGGGTCGCGCTCGAGCTTGGACGCCAATGAAACCGCGGCGTATTGTCTTGACTGGTGCCTCGTTCGAGGCCGTCCGCGATCGCGCAGCCCTACCTCAGGACGCTGTGCATCACCTCAACCGAGTGCTGCGGCTTGGAGCGGGTACCGAAATCGAGATAACAAATGGTAGAGGCTCGGTTTTAACCGGCGTACTGCGTCTTAACGGCTCAATCTGGTCGGTCGACGTTCGTTTGGCATTGCAGGAGCCCGAAACCACTCCAGAACGGGTCCTGTACGCAGCACTCATCAAGCCCAAACGGTGGCGAACAATAATCGAGAAGGCGGTGGAGCTCGGCGTCTCGAAAGTACAACCGGTCGTATGCCAGCGGACCAACCACCGGGTGGACGGTGACCGGGTTGGCAATCTGGTCGACAGGTGGAACAAGCTCGCTCGTGAAGCGGCCAAACAGTGCCGTCGAGCCCATGTACCGAGCGTCGATGCACCCATCTCATGGGAAAGCGCCGCGGCGAAGGCCCCGTACGACATCAGGCTGTTCGCCTCGCTCGGCCCAAACACGATTCCGCTTCTGTCCTTGCTCGAAAGCGATCCGGCTTCCATACGGTCGAGCGTGGTCCTCGCCATCGGACCGGAGGGTGGTTTCACCGACGCCGAAGAGGAGATTGGGCTTCGGCACGGGTTCCAACCAATCTCGTTGGGACCACTCCCGCTGCGCTCCGAAACGGCGGCGATCGTTGCGCTGGGTCTGGTCTCGTGTCACCAAAGTCGGGTCCTCGGAGACCACCTTGGCTTGTCGCCAGGTGGGGTCTAGAATCGCGCTGAACCGCACCAAGTCGGAGGCTGTGCTCGGTCGGGGGTCTGTTTGAAGTCTTTGCTGAAACATAGCGACGTCATCTTGGCGATTATGGTCGTGGGCGCGGTTGCGATGCTCGTATTGCCTCTACCCACGGGGTTAGTCGACGCACTGCTCGCCATTAACTTTGCGGCGGCGGTCTGCCTGCTTCTCGTGGCGACCTACGTCGAACGTCCGCTTCAGCTGTCGACGCTACCTTCTTTACTGTTGTTGACGACGTTGTTCAGGCTGTCGCTGAATGTCTCGACTACGCGCCTGATTCTGCTGGATGCAGACGCGGGCCAGGTAATCGACTCGTTCGGCTCCTTTGTCGTTCAGGGAAACTACCTGGTTGGAGGCGTGATATTTCTCATTATCACCGTCATCCAGTTCGTCGTCATCGCCCGTGGGTCCGAACGCGTCGCTGAAGTGGCTGCGCGCTTCTCTTTGGACTCACTTCCCGGAAAGCAGCTAGCGATCGATGCAGACCTGCGCAGTGGGTCAATCGACCAGAATCAAGCCCGAAAAAGACGCAAAACCCTCCAGCAGGAATCGTCCCTGTACGGCGCGATGGACGGTGCGATGAAGTTCGTCAAAGGCGACGCCATCGCGAGTCTGGTGATTATCTTCGTCAACCTGATCGCCGGGCTATCCGTCGGTGTCTTCCAACGGCAAATGGGGATCGGGGAAGCCGCCAGCGTGTATACCCTGTTGGCGATTGGCGATGGCTTGGTCACTCAGATTCCGAGCATCTTGATCGCCACCTCAGCAGGTATCGTCGTCACCCGCGTCAGCAGCGAAACCTCCGGTAACCTAGCAGGGGCGATCGGGTCTCAACTCGTGCGGCACCCGAAGGCGGTTTCGGTTACCGGTGGTCTGATGCTGCTTCTCGGGCTGCTTCCAGGCCTGCCGATCGGCCCCTTTGGGGTACTCGGCGCTATTCTGATTTTCGTTGGATTTCGGGTCTCTCGGGGCACTCAGAAGCAGGCGACTGCGCCCGCCGGTTCGCCCTTACCGGCCAAATTGCAGCTGTTGGTGGGTGGCCCGGTCGGTGACCGGCTGTCACTGCCAATTCTGAGGGAGACAGTCGAACGCGCAGTTGCGGCTGTGACCGCAGAACTTGGATTGGCGACGTTGCCGATCTCCATCCTCGAAGAGAGGGGGAGAGACAACCTGCAACTGGTCGTTGACGGATCGCCCATCGCCCATGTGTTCTCAGACCCGGACGACGTGACTATCGAAGCGATCGAAGTGGCCATTGACCAGCTCGTGCGGGGTCATGCCGAGGAATTCCTCGGGCTGCAGGACGTCCAAACAAGACTAGTCTCGCTGGAGGAAGAACTGCCCGCTCTTGTTGGCGCCGCCGTACCGTCTTCGACGTCGCTTGCTCGACTCACGTCGGTTCTTCGGCTCTTGCTGCGGTCAGGACTTTCGATTCGCAGTATTCACAAGGTCCTGGAGACAATTGCCGATCCGGTGAATTCGGATCGCACCCCCAATCAACTGGCTGAACTGGCTCGCACAGCGCTGCGGAGGGAGACCTCGGCCCTTTTCGCAAAAGACGGGACCATGTCCGCATTCCTGGTCGACCCCGAGATAGAAGACGTCCTGAAGGACTCTCTCGGACGGACCAGCTCGTCTTCCAATGCCGTACCTCTTCATCTCGCCCGCGAGATAGGTACGGCGATCAAGAGGACAACGGGGGACCTTCCCAGACCCTTCATTCTTACTACTGCTGAGGTACGCCCTCACTTGGAGCGCGTCTCGCGCTCCGTCGTGCCGAACTCCATCGTCCTGAGCTACGGGGACCTTCTCCCACAGATTCGAGTTGAAACGATCGGCAAGATCGCCATGGGCCATGACTGATCGACTACGTGACCTAATGGGGAGCCAACCGTGGCACTGAGTGTTCGTAGAGCCAGTAGGAGAAAGGTGCATACCAGGGCAGTGGGCCTACCCACGCGGTTTGCGGCCTCGGTTATCGACACCCTTCTACCGTCACTGAGCCTCGCTTGCCTGTTGTACTTCGACGCCATCAAAATCCCGTTCCTCGAACCGCAGGAAGGAGTCTTCGTTGTCGACCACGTGCTTCACCGCCTCTATCGCGCCCCACGAGTTATCGCGCATCTGCCCGTCATCTGGATGGCGTTGTGGACCGTCTTCAATCTTGTGTTCCTGGCCACGGTCAAAACGACACCTGGAAAACGGCTCTTCCGATTGAAGGTCCGGCAACGGAATGGTGCGCCGGCCAGTGGTGGACGGATGATCCTGAGGGTCGCTGCCGTTTGGACGGTGCTGCCCTCCTTGGGACTCGGCTACCTCTGGATCACGGTGTCTCCCGAACGCCGTGCCTGGCACGACACGCTTTCCACGACCTTTGTCACCCGAGATGCGCCGGCTCCCGCCAAAAGTGAATGATGGCTCACTCACCGAAAAATGGACCTGGCACGGCGATCGTGCCATTAGGAAACTTGCGAAAGTAGGATCTGCGTGTTAGTCCACGTACACTTTTTTGCATATCCTTTGAGTCGGTAACATCGAGTGGTTTACCTCTCGAGAGGGATTCGGAGACTCTCGCGCCTGGTGGCGCGGGGGGGAGGCACATGGTTTTCCTCACGGAAGGATTCGTGGGGGGTGCCGAGGGTTACGAAATTCTGAGAAGGAGAGTCATTATGAAGCGGTTAGTTTCAATTTCGTTGGCCAGTCTTGTCGCGATAGCCATGATTTCCGCGAGCGCCAGCGCTCAAGAAGGTACGATGCCCGACTGGGCTGACAAGACCGGCGGATTTGGTGTGGGCGCAGAGACTACTCTGGGCGGTACTAACGGTCTCAACCTACGTTACTTCGTCAGCAACGCCATGGGGCTTCAGCTGACCTTTGGTTTGAACCTAGCGAGCACCACGACGGACGTTGACGACGCTGATGACACGGTTATCAGCGCATCATCCATCGATTTCGGTCTCTATGGTTCCTACAAACTTGCTTACTGGCAACGTGGTCACCTGTCCGCCATTCTCGGCGTCGACATCCAAATGGCGAGTGCGTCAGTGGACGCCGACGGCGATGACGCTGACACTGATGATTCAGCTACCGACATCCTGATTGGGCTTGGCCTTCAGGGTGAGGTCTTCTTGTCCCAGTACTTCTCGGTATTCGGTCAAGTTGGCCTCCGTCTCGACTTCATTGGCGAGAATGAGCCGGAAGGCGGAGTCATGACAGCAGTTGACGAAGATACCTCCGGTATCGTCGCAAGCGTTCGGGGCGACCTGCTCGGCGCTTTTGGCTTTACGGTGTGGTTCCAGTAGAACACTGCTGAAGCGAGATGCTTCGAGCCCGGTCCGCAATGCGGGCCGGGCTTTTTTTCGTTTCGCAGTCTAGTTACTGAGGCGAATATCGATGTCCTCGATCAGGAGTGTCATTTGCTCTTGAAGCTGGTTGAGCCGAAAATCGGCGTGCTCTAGCTGGCCTCTGAGATCCTGGAGTTCGCCCTCCAGCGAATCAACTTGCCCGCCGAGGTCTGCGTTGCTGCGTCGCAGCAGGGCCTGTGCTTCGGCTAGTGCCGCTTGAATCTGCTCAATCTCCAGCTCCGCCGTCTCGATCAACTCGGTCAGCCGCGCCCGGTCTGCCGCGAGAGAATTCGAAAGCTCTGTGAACCGAGCGTCCAATGCCTCGATATCCTGCCGCATTCGTCGCCCTTCCGAGGCCGAAACACAAGCGGTGCCTGCTCCGAGCAATCCGAGCAAGAACACCAATGTATATCGCCTCATTCTCATCGTCTGACACATAATTTGTTGCCCCTCGATGGCTTACATATCGTCCGTTGGGAGTTACTGCGAATGGCGGGCTTCGTCAATATCGTGTGAGCCTGCCAAAGGCTCGGCTTGACGGGCCGGCCAGGTTCGCTTAAACCGCGTACCTGTGGAATGAATTCCCCATTTCCTCACTGGGCTGAAGGGACGTCTGATGGAAATCAAAATCCTCATTGTCGACGATGACCGCGATATCTGTGAATACGTGCAAATGCTGCTTCAGCAGTACGGGTACAAAGTCGACGCACTAACCGACCCAAGCCGCGTAATCGACGCTCTGAGGGGCAAACACTTCCATATGGTCATCCTCGACTTGATGATGCCCAAAATCAGTGGAATCGAACTGCTGAACCGCATCAGGGAAATGGACAACGATATTGCAATCGTGGTGTTCACAGCCCACCCCTCGATTGATTCCGCGGTTGCTTCCCTTCAGCAGAACGTTTCTGACTACGTAAAGAAACCATTCGATGTGGACGAGTTCGCCCAAAAGATCGAGCGAATTCTCCGCAAGAAGGGTCTTCTCATCGATCCTGAAGAAGAACTGCACGCCACCATCGGCAGGAAGGTGCGCGAACATCGAAAAGGCGCCGGCCTCACGCTGAAACAGATGTCCCACAGAACCGGCCTGTCCGTGAGTCTGCTCTCGCAGATCGAGCGCGCCGAAAGCAGCGCCTCTGTCTCGAGTCTCTACAAACTCGCCTCCGCGATGAACTGCAAGATCACGAGTTTCTTCGGCGAGTTCTAAGCTCCGATCTCAATCACGACCGTTCGCTATCAACTCAGGCCGTTTATCAAATCACGTTCGACGCTCCGCTGACCAACTTTTTGCTGTCATTTCCAACACTTCGCATCGAACTGCCACGCGTGTAGAAGTGCCGAAGGCGTCTTGACAACCCGCATCGGATTTCGTAGGGTCCGCCCGTTCTGCAAGTTGAAGTATGCGTAGCATACGATTCGTCTCTTTGTGCATTGATAGAGAGCGACTAAAAACGAGTCGACTAGGCTTTTGGGGAGTTGTGGCGGGCACATGAAGTGCTCGGTGCTGGTTTTGGTAGCGTTCCCGCGAGGGCGGCCAAGTCTCACCCCATGTGAAGATTTGAAGGAGGATTGAATGAAGCCCCAACGACGAGCTTCTGTGTTGTGGTCACTTCTCGCCCTGGCAGTTATCGCCATTCCGTTAACAGCCTGCGGCCCAAGCTGGCCAGACTGTGAAAACGATGACACCTGCACCGGTTACGCCCGTGGCGCTGACTACTGCATCGACGGTGTTTGTCGGGAGTGTCGTGGTGACTCGGACTGCGAGCGAAGTTTCGAGTGCAGGAATAATACCTGCGCAGCCATCTCCAACTGGTGCGAAGGCCACGACGATTGTGGCGACGGCCAAATCTGCGAAAACAACCGCTGCCGAGGTGGTTGTGACCTCGAAGCCGGCCGAGGCTGTGCTGACGGACAACGCTGCGAGAACAACCGCTGTGTTGATGATCGCGAGTGCACACTCGACCGCGACTGCGGCTCGGGACAGTGCTGCGATGACTTCGCATGTGTCGCGTGCTCACCATGTCGAGACCGCGAGTTCGAGACTGTCTTCTTTGACTTTGACGAGTCCACTGTGCGGGCCGACCAAGAAAGCCGACTCGAGCACAACGCAGCCTGTCTGGCTGAGTTCGCAAACGAAGATGTTCAAATCGCCGGTCACTGCGATGAGCGAGGAACCGACGGTTACAACCTCGCCCTCGGTGAGCGACGAGCTCGCGCTACTAAGCGCTATCTCGAGCGAGCCGGCGTGAGCAGCGGCCGCCTTGACACCATCTCTTATGGTGAGTCTCGGCCCGATGCTAGCTGCCACAACGAATCTTGCTGGCGACAGAACCGTCGCTCCGAGTTTTCGTGGCGATAAGCTCTGCTTTTAGCTGATTAAAGGCGCCGCTACTCTTCCGAGTGGCGGCGCTTTTTCTTTTCGAAACAAGTACTCCTCACTGTGACGATCGTTGCACCTCGATTCGTTTGCCTCTATGTAACGTCTATTGACGCAGGTTGTTCGGTGTCTTTGTGGAGCCGCGAAATGTACCGCTTTGTGTTTTCTGGGATCATCCTCGCCGGCCTTCTCGCCGGCCCGTCTATCGTCGCGGCCCAAGACGAACTCGGACCCGATCACTATCCAAACATCGGATTCACGGTCCTAGAGCCACCCGAACGGCAAATGTTCGTCGGCTTGGCAGAGGGCGAGTTATGTCCCTGTCCAGGAACCCCTCGATCACTGTCTGAGTGCTTGATGGACGCTGACGACCGCTGCCCATTGGCCGTCGAAGTCGCGTCCCTCATGATGCGCCATATCAAAGAGGACCTCGACGAAGACGATATTCGCGACACAGTGGTGCGTCACATCACCGAAGCGACCACGCCGCGCGAGTTCAGCTTGGACAACGCGTTTTTTACCGGAAACCCCGACGCGCCCATTCAAATCATAGTCTTCAGCGACTTTGAGTGTCCGTTCTGCCGTGCGTTCTCGTCCACTATTGAGATGCTCGGCGAGCACTACGGTGACCAGGTTGTCATCTACTTCAAACACTTCCCCTTGCCGCAACACGTCAACGCCACTCCAGCCGCCCGCGCGGCCATCGCTGCCGGTCAGCAGGGCAAGTTCTGGGAGATGCACGATCTGCTGTTTGAAAATCAAAGTGAACTGAGGGAGACCTCTGAGCCCGCAGAGCTTTTTGCACGCCTCGCAACCGAACTCGGACTCGATTCTGAGCAGTTCGTAGAAGACTATGAGAGTGAGGAAACAGCTGCTGTGCCTGCTGGCGATCGGGAAGAAGGACGCGCCGCGGGAGTAAACTCGACTCCTAGTTGCTTCATCAACGGCATTAAATTCAGGGATCAGGAGACTTTCACGGCGCTCCAGACTCAAATCAATGCCATATTGGCAGCCGATTGAGGGCCCGTGTTACCGCCCCGGCCGCCAAGGTCGCCTTTGCCGGTGCCTGTGCGACGCCTGCCCTCCTAACTGTATTTCTTCTGGTCGGCTGCGAACTCGTATTGGAGGGCACCAACGCCCGCGCTGACCGCGAGCGCCTTCCTTTCGTCGTCACTGAATCGTCTGTTTCCGATGGGGACATCGCCGTTCCAGCGAATCAACCGTTGGTTGTCACATTCAGCGAGTACTTGGACGTTGGCTCCTTCGAGTATTTCAACGCCCTCGACGTTCGCAGCGGCTCCATTCGTGGACGAGGACGTACCCGCTACTCAGTTGTAGACCGCAGCCTTACGTTTT
>CAZDBH010000035.1:0-31378 GCA_964503485.1 uncultured Bradymonadales bacterium
CGCTAAAAGCTAACGGCTGGAGTCCGGGGCGTTATACGCGACGGGCTCCTAGGGGAGGAAAAAGTCCGGAATCGGTGCCTACGCACCGGGTTCGGACAACCCGGAGGCACCTATTGGCGCGGGCATGTGCGATGAGAGTTGGGCTCCCGGCGGTACGGTTGTGTGTTCACAGCCGGACAGACCTCGCGGACGAGCCGCTTCAGATCGGTGACCTCATTCCAGTCCAGCGCCATCGACTCGAAGACCAGTGGGATCTCACCCTGACCGTCGACGAGCTCGGTCTGCAGAGAAGCGTAGAGGCCTTCATCCCGGCCCGTTTCCCACAGCAGCTCGAAATTGGCCTCGAATTCGGCCAAGAGGTTTGGAAAGGCATCCGCACTATAGATGACCATGTTTTCCATTGTGCTGCGCTCGGCATTGTTCGAGAGGTTATAGCTGCCAGTCACCAGCCAATGCCCATCGATGATGAGGTACTTGTGGTGCATTTGGGCAGCGTAGTGGTAGTCCCAACGGTACGAGTAATACTTGTACCTCACCGGAATCCCGGCCAGATGAAGTGCGTAGCCGTAGTGGATGCCCCGCTCGATACAATCTTCCTGCCGTGCAGCACTATCACCGGCTCGTTCTAGGCACTCGCCCAACTCGCGCTGCTCGCGAGCGTGAGTGAAACTCCCGATATACTCCTGGCCGTCGGTGTAGATCCGGACGTCTAGGTCGGGGTTGGATTCCCAGGCGGTAATCAGGGCGTTGGTGACCCCCCGGTTGCGCAGGTGGCCCGACGCGATGTGGACGGAGTGCTCCGCGCTGAGAATCAGCTCAACCAGTCGATCGGTTACGACTCGACGGCCACGGACGGCTGTAAAGGTCGGTCCATAACGCGAGGACTGGCGAACATCGAAGTTGTCAGAGGTGAAGAGCACCTCAATCGAGGGATCGTCCTCAAACTGCGCGGAGTCGAATAGTTCCCGCTCGACCGGCTCAATGTCCTCGTTCCACTCGACCAGCCTGGCGTTGTCCCACAGCAGCTCGTATTCGGACTGAAACGCCGAGAGGGCCTCGACATTGCCCTCGAGAACGATGGTGTTCTCGTCATATCGGGTGCCAGCCGAGTACGACCAGTTTCCGGACCCGGTCACCAAGGTACCCGGATTGTCGAGGTCCATACCGGTGCGGGGACCGTCGATAATGGCGAATTTGTGATGCATGATCTTGTTCACCCAGCGAACTTCGATGCCGAGGTCCTCGAACCGAGCTGACCGGGTACCTTCGGGGTCACGCCTATCCTGGGCCGCCTGCTCGAGTATCAAGCGCAGAGATATACCCCGTTCGGCGGCGTGCTCGATGGCTTGCATACATCGCGATATCGACTGTCGTGGTAGCGCCGTCGAGCAGCTCGACCACCCTGGCCAAGTGACTCTCAGGGTAGAACGTGGGTGAGAAAATAACCTCTGCGCTGCTGCCCAGTTCGCAGAGGCTCGCGACCTCAGCGACCAGGGTGCGCATTGCGACCGGCCCCACATAGGGTACGTTGTCGAGCTCGACGATGTCGTCGAAGAAGTTGTCGTCGGCCGTCCCGGCCAAGCCATCGACACCGGTTCGGTGTCTGGGGATTCGTTTCGCCGCGGCGCCCTGAACGCCCGCGTCTCTCAAACGCTGATAATCTGTGTCGACCTGATTTGCGAATATCACAGTCTGGTCGAGTTCACAGTCGCTGTAGGTCGAGCCGTCAGCTTTACCAGCCGCAACGGCTTGCTCGAATTCCCCATCAGGGCTTTCGCTCTCTTCGAGATCGATATCTGAGCAGGCAGTGAGTGAAAGCGCCGCGAGGGCGAGAAAGGAAACAATTCGCATGAGAGCACCAAACATTGAAAGTCGAACAACAATCCGAACAAATTAGTGGAACCAATTCAATCGACTGCTTTCTCAGCCGAGGTAGGCAAACTACCCACAAAGACCGAAGCTGGCAACCAAAAACCTGTGATTTTCCTCGAAAAAATGGCTCGTCCGAGAGAGGGCGTCAGGCGGGGCTATCTAGCGACGTTATCTATTGATATAACGCGCTGACTATCCCGGTGTGAAGCGGCAGAACCTATCGGACAGCCAGAGTCGGAGCAACGTGAAGTGGCCGGGATCGGAAACGACGGACTTGGAGAGATACAGATGAAGGAATTCCACATTGAGTCGACCCTGATCGAAGACCGTTTGTTCGAGCCACCAGCTTCGTTCAAAGACTCGGCCGGAATTGGCAGCAGCACCGATTTGGACGCGCTCAAGGGGCTCGCCGAGGAGGACTTCGAGGGGTTCTGGGCAAAGTTGGCGCGCGAACAACTCGCTTGGGAGACGCCTTTCACGACGGTGTTGGATTCGAGCCGAAGCCCTCATTTCGAGTGGTTCCCTGACGGTCGTCTGAATGCTTCATACAACTGCCTCGACCGCCACCTGGAAAGCCGCGGTGACCGCACGGCTCTGGTCTTCGAAGCCGAATCTGGAGACGGTCGCTCGCTGACCTACCGAGAACTTCACCTCGAGGTCTGTCGGTTCGCCAATGGGCTCAAACGCTTGGGGCTCACCAAGGGCGACCGAGTGATCATCTATATGCCGATGGTCCCAGAAGCGGTGGTGGCGATGCAAGCCTGCGCCCGTATCGGAGCGATACACTCCGTCGTGTTCGGCGGTTTCTCCGCCGAGGCACTCAAAGACCGGATCGAAGACGCAAATGCAAAGTTGGTCATTACCGCCGACGGCGCATTTCGGGCGAACAAGATCGTGCCGCTGAAGGCGGCCGCGGACCTTGCGCTGTCGCGGGGTTGTGCGTCCGTGGAGCACGTGGTCCTTCTCGAGCGAACCGGGCACGACATTAGCTTTGAGCAGGGGCGAGACATCTGGTGGAGCGATGTTGTTGCCGGTGTAGAGGACGAGTGTCCACCCACCTGGGTCGAGGCGGAGCATCCCCTTTTCTTTCTCTACACGTCGGGCTCGACGGGCAAGCCGAAAGGGATTCAACACTCCACCGCCGGCTATCTGTTGGGCGCGATGAACACCTTGCAGTGGGTGTTCGACCTCAAGGATTCGGACGTCTTCTGGTGTACCGCAGATGTGGGTTGGATCACCGGCCACACCTACGTCGCCTACGGACCGCTTGCGTGCGGCGCGACCCAAGTCATCTACGAAGGCGCACCGACCTACCCGCACGGAGGACGCCTGTGGGAGGCGGTCCAAAAACACGGTGTCACCATTTTCTACACCGCACCCACCGCGATTCGGGCATTGATGAAGCTCGGAGATGACATTCCGAACGGATTCGACCTCAGCTCGATCCGTCTTTTGGGCACGGTCGGAGAGCCGATCAATCCAGAAGCGTGGATGTGGTACCACGAAGTCATCGGGAAAGAGACGTGCCCAATCGTTGATACGTGGTGGCAAACCGAAACGGGAAGCATCATGATCTCCCCCGTACCCGGGGTCACGGCGACCAAACCGGGTTCCTGCACCCAGCCGCTGCCCGGAATCTACGCCGATATCGTCGACGACGAGGGCAATACGATCGACGAACCCGACCACGGTGGATATCTGGTTGTCCGCAAACCCTGGCCATCGATGGTACGCACAATTTGGGGGGACGACCAACGGTACTACGAGAACTATTGGGAGAAGTTCCAGGGACGATTCTACCTCGCTGGCGACAGTGCTCGCCGTGACAAAGACGGGTACTTTTGGATCATGGGGCGAATCGACGACGTGTTGAACGTGGCCGGTCACCGTCTGGGTACGATGGAGATCGAGTCGGCGCTGGTTGCCCACACAAAGGTCGTCGAAGCAGCGGTGGTCGGGCGTCCAGACGATCTCAAGGGCGAGGCTGTTTTCGCATTCGTGGTGCCAACCGGCAACCGGCCGACCGGCGCCGCAGAGCAAGAGCTCACGGACGAACTCCGTCAGTGGGTTGCTGACCAAATCGGCGCCATCGCCAAGCCGGCGGATATTCGCTACTCGGACAATCTGCCAAAGACACGCTCTGGCAAGATCATGCGGCGGCTGTTGAGAACGATCGCCAAGGGAGAAGAGATTACCGAGGACACGTCCACGCTCGAAAACGAGAACATCGTGCGACAACTACAGGGCAAGACCTGACGTCATGAAGATAGTGACCTGGAATGTGAATTCGGTTCGAGTCCGAGAGGCTCGGTTGTTTCGATTTCTCAAGGCGAGGCAGCCGGATGTCGTGTGCCTACAAGAGCTGAAACTGGTGGACGAGAAGTTCCCGAGTAAGCAGCTCGAGGATATTGGCTACCACTCGGCGGTTTTCGGCCAGCCGACCTACAATGGGGTCGCCATTCTGTCGAAGAAGCCGATCGAGAACGTGTCTCGCGGCTTTGGCGATGGCGTGGACGACCCGCAGGCCCGCTTCATTGCAGCCACAATCGACGGGGTGCGGGTGGCATCCATGTACGTGCCCAACGGGCAGGACATGAAGTCGGACAAGTATCCGTACAAGAAGCGTTGGCTGGAACGCTTCCTGGCTTATCTCGACTCGCATCAAAGGCCCACCGACGCGATGGTCCTATGCGGTGATTTCAATATCGCACCCTCCGATCGTGATGTGTCGCACCCCTCCCGCTGGGAAGGCACGGTGCTTTTCAACCCCGAGGTGCGTGAGCTGCTGGAACGCATCAAAGCGTGGGGATTTACGGACCTGTTTCGGATGCACAACGACGAAACGGAAGTCTACTCTTGGTGGGACTATCGACGCGTAGCCTTCGACCGGAACGAAGGGATGTTGATCGATTTCGTTTTGGGAACCGGATCGGTCGCGGATTGTTGTGTTGCGGGCTTCATAGACGTCGACGAGCGGGTCGAGGTGCCCGACAGCAAACCATCAGATCACGCTCCAGTGGTCATATCCATCGACTGGGCTCGGCAGGCTCAGGGAACGCTGGCTCTCTAGCGTCGGAGGCAGACATCGGGATCCGGCAAGGGTCGGGCCGGAGGCAGAAAGGGGACCGAATGGGAAAGATGATCGACGGCGTGTGGTCTGAGGTGACCTGGAAGACCGACAAGAAGGGACGCTTTCAACGAGCCGACAGCAGCTTTCGCTCCTGGGTTGGAGGTGAGGACGGCCGTTTTGCAGCGACTCCAGATCGCTATCATCTATATATCTCCTGGGCCTGTCCCTGGGCCCACCGAACGGTCATCACCCGCGGACTTCTGGGCCTCGAGCAGACGATTGGACTGTCAGTTGTCGATTTGTATATGGGCAAGGACGGTTGGCAATTCACCGATGCGCCCGGAGCTGTTCCGGACAGCGTCAACGGCAAGCGCTTTCTACATCAGATCTACAGCAAGGCGCTGGCCGATTATACCGGTCGAGTCACCGTCCCGGTGCTTTGGGACAAAGAGTTGAACACGATCGTGAACAACGAATCCCGCGAGATCATGCGGATGTTCGATACGGCTTTCTCTGATTTGTGCACCACACCCATCCGCCTCTATTCAGAAGAACTCTCTGCCGAGATAGAGCGGGTCATCGACGCGATCTACAATCCGATCAACAACGGCGTCTACAGAGCAGGGTTTGCCGGGTCGCAGGAGGCCTACAAGGAGGCCGTGCAGCATCTATTCGAAGCGCTCGATCACTGGGAAGAGGTGTTGTCGAAGCAGCGTTACGTGACCGGTGATCGTCTGACCGAGGCCGACATATGCATGTTCACGACCCTGCTGCGATTTGATCCGGTCTACGTGAATCACTTCAAGTGCAACCTTCGCCAACTGAAGGAGTATCCGAATCTTTTCAACTTCGTGAAAGAAATCTACCAACTCCCCGGTGTGGCCGAGTTGTGCAACTTCGAGCACATCAAGGGCCACTATTTTACGAGCCATGAGTCCGTAAACCCTAAAGGAATCATACCGTTGGGGCCAATCGTCGACTTGGCGAGCCCGCACAACCGCGAACGGCTGCCAGGTGAGTTGATCACTGTCTAGCTTGGTGCAGGATCACCGAGAATGATGCAATCTTGATCCCAATCTGAAGGCTCCCTACAGTGAACCGCAGATGGCATGGCTGCCACCACCAAACTGCGGGCAGGGCGCAATACGTTTAATGAGCTCCAAATCGAACAGACCGAGCTGCTTGTTGGGGCTTGCACTCTTCCTTTTTGCAGGCTGCGGAGACGACCCAGTCCCGTTTGACACCACGACTGACACGGGCCTACCTCCATCCGACTTGGGTGGACACGATGTCACGGTCGGACCAGACGTCGACCTAGATACTCCAGAGGTTTCACGCCCGTCCCAGTGGACATTTCAAATAGTTGGAGAGGATTTCGAAGCGGATGTCGAAGATGCGCTGAGTGACTGGGGACTCGAGGACAGCGAAGTGACACAAGTCATGGAGGGCTTCCTTCAGCTCGTATCGGGCGAAGAGGAATCGTGCTCGAGCATTCAGCCCTTTGAGTCTGATGTGTCCTCCAGGGTGTTGGAATTCGGCTGCCACCGCCAGTTTCGTTCGGGCATGCTGGGGGCGTTCGCCCTGCGCGGCCGGGTTGACGATTCGGTGGAGCGGTTGCTTGTCCCCGACCTCTTGATCGCGTACGCCCCCGGTACCGTCGGTGTCGACCCCGAGCTCTACGGCTCGCCCGATCGGCAGGCTGAGCTAAGCACCCGGCTCCAGGAGCTCGGACTCGATCAACCAGATGCAGAGGACGCCGCAGACACCGCACTAGAGATGCTCGGAGTCAATCGCTGCGGGAGATCGGTTGATCTGTTCTCGAGCGACGACTCCGAGACCGTGATCGTAGTCGAGTGCTCCATCATCAACCAGCTGACGGTCGTACACGGCAAACGAATTACGATCCGATGGGGAGCGGACCTGACCGGCCTCGAGCTGTTAGCTCTGGGTTTCGATCAGTCCACCGACCTTCTATTCGGCACGCCTCGTCACGCCGACGTCGACCGGTACCAGCTGACGACAGGAACCGATCTCGAAGCACTTCTGCTCAACAAGGTGGGCCTGTCAGCTGATTTGGCTTCGGGTTGGTCGAGTGGTTTCGGCGATTTTATGGCGATGACTAGCGACTGTCCGCGGGCGAAGGGGTCGGTGATGACTCCAGATGGCGAGCCGGTCCTACTGCAGTATCTTTCGAGTCCACCAATCGGCTGGCTGTCAGGATGTCACCTACGAGTGGAGTCCCTCAATCGGGAGACCCTGGAACCCAGCCAGGTAGTCACGGTCTCTGGCTATCGCGGCGTTGGGGGCGGTTCAGTCCTCCTCACGGGCCAGAACGAAATGGCCCAGGCTCTCGAAGAGGCTCTAATCGCCGCGTTTGTAATGGAAAGCGAGGCGACCGCCATCGTCGACGGAGTTTTGGATTTCCCGGGGTACTGCACGGACTCTCCCAGCGCGGGCTCCGACGATGGCCAGCGCCAGTTCATCTCAACTTGCCTCGCCGTCTACAGCGGGGTGCCGGAAGTCGGTACCGCGACCTTGCAGTCGGTGGTCGAAAAGGGACTCGAGATTGCCGGGCTGGTGGGGGCCCAACCGACTCCCGTGAGTACCCTGTGGTTTGGCGAACCCGCATACCTGTCGCTCGACAGCAGCGAGGCAACGTCGGCCGTGTCGATTCACTCGGCACCAGAAACCGTCTCGGAGTTGTTTGCCCGGGGCGCCCACTCGTCATCTGCAGCCACCCGATTGGTCGGGTGGGGACTCGAGCGGGATGCCGCCGAAGAGATTTTGGCCCGCTTGAACGCAACCATCGCTGACTCGACCGCGGAGCCCGTACCCTTCGTTCTCGAGCAGCAAGCCGCGGTTCTTCTCGTGAACGTCGGGCGCACAACAGATTCCACCGAGGCCGACGTGCACATCATTCATGGCCTCAAAGAGGGAGGGCCCGAGATCGAGTTGATGGTGCTTCCAAGCCATGGGGAAGTCGAGGATCGAGTCGAACTCCGAAACGCTTCGGAGGCCACCATCGGTGAAGCGCTCGGTGTAACCGTTGCGGAGTTCGCAGCTCCCGACGAACTCATCGCTGATCTGGTCAACGCTCACATCGACTTTCTGAGCGGCGACGTGTGCTCCGGTGAAGAGATTCTGTCGCATGATTCCGTTGAGGGGGCCGTGCACGTGAGTTGTGCCGCGGTTGCCTTCGGTATACCTCGCCCCTCACTGGGCGACACAGGTATCATAGAGACCCGCTTCGAGCCGCCTGAAGGGGCGATGGAGACGCCATTCCCCATTATGACGGTCAACTTTATCCGCACGATTTCGGAAGACTCCGGAGACGAAAAGACCGCGGACAGTCTCGTCATCATTCATCCCGAATACGCGTCTCCGACACTTCCCCCGGTGCTGGATCCGGTCATGCTGTTGGATGGACGCGAACCGCTGACTCCGCTGGTCGACGAGCTGATCGAATGGGAACTCAGCGAAGTCGAATCGCGACTGATTCAGACCACCCTAGCGAGTATCCAAGATCACGGTTGCGACACGGTGGACATGGTCGAAATCGAGGCAGATGACCGGTACGTCGAGTTTGGGTGCATTGTCGGAGAAAAAGAAGGCGAGTTCGACTTCGCGATTGCTTCGCTGGTTTCAGGAGGCGAGTCAGAATGGACGGGCCTCGTCGTTAACTCAGATGACGTCGAGGTCTGGTCAGTATTCCCCTCGCCAAGGCTCTTCTCGGACGAGGTCGTGAGAGCGACTGCCATCGATCCGGACTTCACCCACGGGACCGCCTTGGATCTGATCGATGTACTTTCGGGTACACCGCTCCAGGCGGCGTGCGACGAGCCGATCGAGTTCGAAGTGAACGAGGCACGGACGCTCAATTTGGAGTGCACCATCTGGTTCGACATTCTCAACGAAGACGACAATATGGCCCCGGCGCTTCCGACGACGGGAGTTGTCACCCGATGGCGGATCGAAGACGGGGACTCAGTTCGCTACTTCTACTGGATTGATGATCCCACGGCCCGCGGCGATGGGATGTCGGTCGATTCCTACTTCACAAATCTGAACTAAGCGATACACTCATTCTCGGCGGCCCACAGGGCAAAGCGAAATGAAACGATCGTTCATCCTCCTCGTCCTCCTGGCGTCGGCATGTGCCACCGAGACCCGCGAGTTCCCGATACAGGCAATCGAGGTTGACGTTACTCGTTCGGACGCTCACGACGAAGACGTCTGGTTGGCCGGTGACCTTGCTCCATCCGATGACGTCAACCACCAGCCTACGGACACCCGGCTCAGCAACTCTACTGACCAAGGGACATCCGAAGTTGGCGACAGGCTCGATCCCGAATTCGATCCCGATCTCGGTCCCGCCGAGCCTGACCTACCCGCCGAAATCATAGACGATGCCGTCCACGATCTCCCTCAGTCGCCGGATACATCCCTTGGTGAGTGTTCCGCTGAGGACACGCCGAATCCCAACCTCGGTTTGACGGAAGCTTCGCTAGACGAACTGTGCCCACCTGGCATGGTCTCAATCGGCGGGTCCTTCTGCATCGACGCCTACGAGGCCTTCGTCGACTGAAACTCACCGTTTGCGCCTCCTGGCGATGTGCCGGGAGCGGCCCGCTCCGTTCGCGGAGCCGTTCCGCAGGGTTATATCACTGGAGTGCAAGCGCAGGCTTCCTGCGAGGCAGCTGGGAAAAGCCTGTGCTCAGTCTCTGAGTGGGAGCGTGCCTGCGGCGGTACGGACGGTTGGACGTATCCCTACGGCCCTACTCGGAGTCCGGGTTCCTGCAACGACGCCAGAGCGCTCCACCCGGCTGTCGAGTACTTCGGGACCTCGGCCGACTGGATCTGGAGCAATCTTTCCCATCCCTGCATTAATCAGTTGCCGGAGAGCCTCGCAGCAAGCGGCGCCCACACCGAGTGCGCCACACCGGAGGGTGCATACGATATGATGGGTAACCTGCACGAGTGGGTCGACGACCCGACCGGAGTCTTCCGAGGTGGCTTCTACGCCGACACTCGCATCAATGGTGAGGGATGCCACTATCGAACCAGTGCTCACAACACAGAGCACTGGGATTACAGCACCGGTTTTCGTTGTTGTTCGGGGCTACGCTAGCCGGAACGAGAGATTTCTGGGTCCCCGAGTTGCTATTCTCGTTGCAAAAGTGTCTACTATGTTCACAATTTTACTCCGGGCCTGGGAATTTCCGGAGAATGTCTGTGGCGAATGGGTTTAAATTACTGGTTTTCTTTGTCTTTATCTGTGCATGCGGTGACGCGTCAGACCTCGCGGAACCCGATACTCAAGAGCAAAACTCATCTCAAGACGTCGTCGAGGTCGATGCGGTTGAACCAGATGCGATAGCTGACGCCGCCCCCGACTCTAGTCCCGACGAAGCCGAGTTGAGCCACGATTCGAGCACCGAAGATGCCGCCCGCGAGGCGGGCCCAGACGCCAGTCCCGACCTTACCGAAGCCGACGAACGCGTGATCGACGAGAATCCATGGGAACTCGACTTGGTGCCTGACTCTGGCGTGCGAGTTCCCTGTGCCACGATTCCTCGAATTGGCCTGGATGACGACGGAACGTTCATTCTCTATCACAACAGTCGCTTGGTCTCGACCAGCGGTCACAGCCTCGCCAGGTCTGAGGACGGGATGGTCTTCGGAGAGTCTTCGGAGTCCGAGACACGCATGGAAGGCCACGTTACTTGGCAGTATCGGCGGGCCTTTCCCGATCGGCTCGAGTTGCCGACCGAGTCGACGATGACCGAAGCGTGCGCCGGCGCGAAATGGCGACTGTTCTTTCCCAACCACACCGACGGAAGCCCAATGGGCAATGCGGTACGTTCCCGTTGTTCTGCCGATGGCATCTGGTTCACCGACGAAGTAGGCGAGCGAGTCACGCCCGACGAAGGGTCTCGAGTCGGTGTCATCGCGTCTTACCAGTTCGGTTCGATGGCGTACCTCTTGATGATGGACGGCCCAGTTTCCGACGAGCGTGGTGCGAATCAACACCGAGTGTGGCTCTACCGATCCACCGACGGTACCGCCGACGATTTCGAGTTGGTCGACGACGATCCGCTCGGAAACGGCGAAATCAGTCGAGAAAACCCACGACACAACGACCCCGTCGCAATACCGCTGCTCGACGGCGACGTCGGTGTTGTCACGATGTACAGCACGGCTGGCGATCCACCGCCACCCGATCAGCGCGTGAACAGTGTGTACGCCTGGAGGGTTTCGGCTGACGATCCAGAGACCGTGCTCGGGGCTAACTTGAACGAGTCAGGTGAGAACGAGCCAGTACTGCACGTAGATGACCTGGACGACGGCGAACATGATGTGTGGAGCGTCAACGATCCGTCCTTCGTTCAACTCCCGGACGGGCGAACGCGAATGTACTTCGGTGCTAAGCTGCTGCTCGAGTCGTATCCCGACGAAGAAGCGCTACAATCCTGCGCTTTCGAGCACGACGGTGTCGATTATGCTTGGGCGATTCTCTCAGCAACCAGTCGATAGGGAATCCGGGCGTGCTGCTAATCGGGTGGACCGTGGGGGGAGTCATCGGGTTCAGTCACATACTCGGCTGCGAGGAAACAAACCGCCATGAGCCCATAGGCAATCGCCCACGGACCGGCAGGGGTGAGTTCATTTAGCACTGTATCAGCGTGAGAGTACTGAAACGTGTGCATCAGGCCGATTAGAGAAAGCACTGCCCCAATGCCGCACCAGACCGCGGCACCTAGGAACTTTCGTTCAATCACATAGACGGTGGCGGCGGCCAGTATCATCGCAGTGAAGATGAACCCCTGCTCGAGAGCAAAGGCGCCCTCAATCCAGGTGTCACTGGCGTGGAACGCAGCTACCAGTTCTTCGGAGAAGCTGGGACCATCGGGGGAGCCGTAACCCGCGGCTCTGAGGCCATTTTTGGCCATCAAAGCACCCCAAGCCCCCACACCGGGTAGGATTCCGACTACCACGGCCGGTGCATGGGATAGCTTGGTCGCTTGGAATGCTTGAGCGGTGATGACCAAGCCAATCCAGAGAACAATCGCCATTCCGGCGTCGACTGGAACCGCCCAAACGATTGCTGACAGGGTTCCAGTCAGGCAAATCACGGAGATAAAGACACCGTTCAGGATGGAGTATCCGGCCCGAGCACCAAGTCCTTTCCAACCCGGATGGCCGATGTAAATCGTCGTGGGGAAGCAGGAGCCGAAGATAGCTGCCGCGAGGGTCCCGAGACCGTTCACTGCCAGCGATGGTGCCGTAGCGTATGTGTCGCCAGCGGCCTCTGCAGATTCTAAGTTCTGCAGCGAGCCGATCACGTTGAATAGGCCCATCGGGACAATGACCGAGAAGAAGGTCTTCGCGTAGGGACTCTGTAGTGCGGCCCACAGGTCACCGATCACCAGAGTCGGCACAGCGAGTGTGATCCCGCCCGGGTCACCTTCGCCAGGTGTGATTCCGGTAGCCAGTGCCAGCGCGACTCCGAACACAACAGCTACCAAGCCGCCCGGGATGCCGCCCTTGAATTTGACTCGGCCGAAGTAAGTGATCATGACGATGGCCAAGGTCGTTAGCCCAACAATTGGATGGGCAAACGTCCTGAACAGGAATCCCAGTGAGATGAAGCCCAGAGCGATGCCGGCAAGGGTAGAAAGAAGCGCTGCTCGCGGAGTCGATTTGCGGATTCGTTCGGCCACGAAGGAGCCGGCGAACTCGATGAGACCAGAGCCGAAGCAGGCCAACAGTCCCATCTGCCAGGCGAAACGTGCCGGGTCGTCCATCCCCGCCGCCTGGGCGGCGAACTTCGCTGGCAACATCACCAGAAAAACGTGAGCAAAAAGAGAGACCGTGTTGATGCCGTACGGCAGGGCACAGACGTCGATTCTACCGGTTTCGTCGGCGACCTTCTTAGCCTGCCACGCATAGAAGAGGTTGCCGACGAGAAGGGAGACCGCGACGGCTGGCAGTATCTGTCCGTACAGAAGTTCGTTCGAAAATCCCAGAACATATCGACACAGTGTGTCGATCAGTATGAGTTGAACGAGGTTGTCCAACGCCAAGCCAAAGAAGCCGTCGATATCACCCCTAACAAACCAGCGCATAGTGACCTCCCCCTCGGCAAAATTTACGGAGACGACTTGCCCGAGTGCTCGCCTTGTAATAACAACCCGCCAATGATTCAACTCGATCGTGTTCAAAAACAATACGGAGAGCGCGTCCTCTTCAGCGATCTATCCTGGCAGCTGCGCCCCGGGCTTCGTATCGGCCTGATCGGCCCCAACGGCGGTGGAAAGAGCACACTGTTCGGCATGCTGACCGGGACCGTCGAACCAGACGCGGGCCGAGTCGTCCTGCCGCGAGATACCAGCGTAGGCCTGCTCCCCCAGGAGCTTGATGAACTCGCAGACACGCCTGTTCTGGAATACGGGCTCGAGGGTCGTTTGGACCTGATTGAGCTGACAGCCGAGATCGAGACCACCACAGTGCGCCTAGCGGAGGCGACCGGAGAAGAGGCCAACAGGCTAACTGAGAAGCTGGGAGCTCTTCAGTCCCGTTTTGAGGATGGAGGTGGTTATCGGGTCGAGGCCGACCTACGAGCGATTCTTACCGGGATGGGGTTCAAGGAGTCCGACTTGACCCGCTCCGCTTCCGAACTCTCTGGTGGATGGCGGATGCGACTCGCTCTAGCGCGCCTGCTTCTGCAGCGGCCGGACGTCCTATTGATGGATGAGCCCACCAACCATCTAGACGTTCCCAGTCTCGAGTGGCTGGAGGACTTTCTGCAGAGTTACGCCGGAACATTGGTCGTTGTCTCCCACGATCGTTACTTCCTGGACCGGCTCGCAAACGAGATAGTGGCCCTAGAGGTCGATGGCTTCTATACACATCCCGGCAACCTCACGAGCTATTTCGCTTCCCGCGACCAACAGCTCGAGCTCCTGAAACGGACGCGAGCCCAGCAGGAAAAGCACATCAAGCGGACTGAAAAGTTCGTGGAACGATTTCGGTACAAAGCGACGAAGGCGAAGCAGGTTCAAAGCCGAGTCAAACAGCTGGAAAAGATCGAACGAATCGCTTTGCCGGGCGATCGGAAAAAGGTCGCGTTCCGCTTTCCCGAGGCGCCTCGGGCCGGAAAGACCATGTGCACGATCAAAGATGCATCCGTCCGATACGGAGACCTCACCGTCTACGAAGGCCTTAACTGGCAAGTGAATCGCGGTGATCGAATTGCTTTGGTTGGACCCAACGGCGAAGGAAAATCGACGCTCCTAAAACTCCTAGTGGGTAGCCTGCAACCGACGGATGGCTCGGTCAGTCTCGGTCACCAGGTTTTCAAGGGCTACTTCGCCCAGCATCAGGTCGAGGCGTTGGATCTGGGCGCGAGCGTGCTCGGTGAGCTACAAAGTCACGCCACCGACGAAAGCCACAGTCGATGTCGGACGATCCTCGGCGCTTTCTTGTTCAGCGGCGACGATGTCGAGAAGAAGGTCGCGGTCCTGTCCGGAGGCGAGAGGGCGCGAGTCGCGCTGGCCAAACTGCTTCTGAGGCCGGTTAACTTTCTATTGCTCGACGAACCGACGAACCACCTCGACATGGAGAGCCGCGACGTGCTGGTCAAGGCAATCCAGTCGTTCGAAGGCACCCTGATATTCGTTTCGCACGATCGAAGCTTCATCAACGCACTTGCGACTCGAGTTGTGCACGTCGAGGGCGGTGAGTGCATCGATTACCCAGGCGACTACGACTACTACCGATTCAAACGCGCTGAGGAGAAATCACTCGCATCCAGCCCCGATGCGAGTGCGGACGAGAGCGAGCCACGAACCGGCGACGAGAGTCGAGTATCGCGCAAGGAAGAACGGCGTTTGGCCGCCGAACGCCGAAAACGGCTCTACAAAGAACTCAAACCGCTCAAGGAAGAACTCGCTGTGATAGACGAGGAAGTCGCACGCAGAGAGGCCGCGGTAGAGTCCCTCGAGTCGCAGCTAGCCGATCCGGAACTCTATTCAAATGCTGACAAACTGCGTGAGCTGAGTGAGCAGCATGGCGCCCACAAGGCGAAACTGCCGGACCTCTACGATCGCTGGCTCGATGTCACTGGGCGAATTGAAGAGATTGAGGTTGGCGACGAGTCTGATTGAACTCGCCGCCTACTGGATGCTCAGGAAGCCAAGCGGGCGTCCTGTCCAGCTGGGGCGACCATCTGTTGGACCATAGCCGGTGCGTTCTTCTGCATGGCCTGAATGACCTCAGCGTGTTGAGACGCGCCGCCTGTCCGGGCGGCACCGAGGCGAGTCGCGGTGTGCGCAACGCCGAGCAGAATACTATTCCACAAGACCCACGTACCAAGGCGTTTGCTGAGTGCTCGCCATTGAGCGATTCGGTTGCGCGCCTGTAGTGGTGTAGGGATTGAGCGGACGCAATGCTGCTTCGCTTCCCGATACATATTTTCGTGTCGGCTGACAACCACGTCTGGATGGGATGTACGCCTGGACAAGTTCGCGGCTGCCTCACCCATGGTTCGACGCATTGAGCGGCTGTTCACGAGTTCATGAACCGCCGCAGCGAAGCGGGACTCCGTGTTGACTCGGTTGGGCTCGATCAGGAAGCCGTTTACTTCGTTTGCGACTTGATGAGCGACACCCATTCGATCATTGAGGGCGACGACAGGAAGTCCACACCAAAGCGCTTCATTGATGACGTTGCCGAAGGTCTCAGAGACCGAAGTGTAGACGAAGACATCAGCGTGTGAGTACCAGTCGACCAGTCTGGCGTGTTCAACTTCGCCGGGGAAGAAGATTCGAGAGGCGAAAGGACTCGACATCCCGCGGGCCACCAGATTGGCATGATCGTGACCGTCGCCGACGAGGGTCAGCGTGACATCTGGATCCTGCGGCGCGATCTCGCTGATGAAGATATCGATCAGTTGCTCGAGGCTTTTCTCTCGGTCGTGTCGGCATGCCACCAGTAGACGTTTTCCGACTTTGAAGCGACGGGGGAAGGGGTCTTCCAGCGGCTGCTTCGAGAAAACGGCTGGGTTGATCGGCCTGCCAATGACAGACATCGGAACCGTCACGCCTCGATCGCGCCAATAGTCTACGAAATAGCGGCTTTGCACGACCAAATGGTCGCTCTGATTGTAGATCTTGGCGAAGTTCTGTTCGACGTCGTCTGCCTGTTGCTTCAGAACGCTTCTGAAGAACGGATTGTCCCAAAGGCGGTCCGAAAGAAGGAAATGGCAGTGAGTCGGCAAGTGGATAACGTGCGTATTGACGACGGGCACTTGCCACATCTCTCGAATCCACAGTGCATAGTGGACCATGTGGCTACTGGTCTGGCTGTGGATGACATCCATCTTCGGCGGCTTTAGCATCCTGCCGAGTTTGCCGGGCATCGCCACCTTGACCTTGGGATGAGTCGGATAGGGAAATGCGGGATAGAGGTGATTCTGATCGTCGCCGACCGGCGCCTCGCAGCCCGTATCGGGACCCATCAATACGACATCGTGCCCGTTCTTGATCAGGTTTTGACGCAAGAACTGGGTATGTATGGCCGGCCCAGATTGAACGGCGATTGACGGGTACTCGGTTAGAATTCCAACTCGCATTTCCTCTCCTTCGTCGAATCCCCGACATCCGTGTCGCGGTTACATCGTCGGGGGAGCGAAAGCAAGTTTCGTTCCGCCGTGATCTTGACGCTGTAAAACAGCTCTAAGCATCCGTTTTAAAAGACAGATTTTAGTTGCTGTCGATGGGTCGGAGATCAATGGAGTGGAGGTAGGTTGGAGTATGTATACCCCAGACACTGGCTACTGGAGTAAGCACACTCCAACGGGAAGTTTCACTTGGATGGCCTGATCGTCAGAACCGGCCAGCGAGACTTCGAGACGACCTTTTTGCTCGAGCTGCCGAGCACGAGGCCGGTCAGCTTCTTCTTTGCGCTACCCATGACGATGAGGTCCACGTCCCGATCCTTGGCGAACTCCAAGATCTCATCTGCCGGGTCTCCACCCCACACCAGATGGGTGGCTAACTGAGTTGCCGGGAAATCTGAACACTCGGCGGCGCAGAATTCGGCCAGTTCCGCCTCTGCCTTTACGCGCAACTTCTCGGCAGCTTCTTCTCTCTCGGCCGCGCCAACTCGGCGAATAGCAGTCATGCCCGAGGACTGGGGGGCACCCAGCACGTGAAGTACGAGCAGCTCGGCATCGAACTTTTCTGCGATAGCGCACGCATAGCTCAGTGCTTCTGCGCTCGGGCCGGAGAAGTCAACGGGAACTAGAATCTTCTTGAAAGTGGGCATTCGCCGCTCCAACTGATTACTTCTGCGCGCAGTGTAACACGCATCGGAGGGGCAAAACGATATGCTTTGGAGGCAGAAAAGCGGCCCAACCCAACCAACATTCCGGAGGATCATCCTGGAGGATCGTTTCCGCAGCGGCTGGCGCAAGCAAGATCCTAAGACCACTCGCTTTTGCGCGTTTTTTGAACACACGCGGCGGGTGTCGTACAACCACGGTAGGTATACGTTGATAGCGGAGACACGCGGCAAATCCGACAGTGAAAGAGATTTCGGCAAATCTAGAACGACGACTGGTCCTCGCCAGTGGGTCTCCGCGGCGCCTCGAGCTGCTTGCCGGGCTGGGGTTTGAGCCAATCGTGAGGGTAGCGCAGATTCCGGAGCAGCAAGAGCCAGGCGAAGCGCCTACGCGCTACGCCAGTCGACTGTCTCTCGAGAAGGCCCGCGCAGTCTGCAATAGGGACGGGGCTGAGCTGGCTGGGTCGGTTTCGCCATGGGTCTTGGGTGCGGACACAATTGTATTGCTCGACGACGATGTGCTCGAAAAGCCCCTGGACCGGGAGCAGGCTTGCAGCATGCTGTCGCGGCTGAGCGGGAAGTGGCACACGGTGGTGACGAGTTTCACCGTCTGCGCCCTACGCGATCAAGAACAGTTCATAACAAAAGCCGTGACGGCAGGCGTTCGGTTTCGCGATCTCGACGATTCTGAGATTAGCGCCTATGTCGCCAGCGGCGAGCCCATGGACAAAGCGGGTTCCTACGGAATTCAACGCTTGGGTGGGTTTCTGGTGCGCGAGATCAAAGGGAGCTACTTCGCGGTGGTGGGTTTGCCCGTCTGCGAGGTGGTTGAGGTCCTCTGTCAGTTGGGCGCCGTGTCTCACTTCCCCTTTCCAGTGAAGGGGGTGGAATGAGCGAGCTCGAAGTTAGACCAGCGCAGCGCTATCAAACGGTGGTGGCGGACGTGGCTGTGACTTGCGAACGAGCAGGTCGTGATCCCTCCGAGGTGACGGTCGTGGCGGTGTCCAAGACTCAGCCGGTCTCCGCGATCGAAGAGGTGATGGACGCAGGCTGCGTGGATTTCGGCGAAAACCGGGTTCAGGATTTTTCTGCGAAGGTAGACCAGCTCACGCGTCGAATTCGGTGGCACTTCATCGGTCACCTTCAGCGCAACAAGGTGAAGATGCTGGTTGATCGGGTGACTTTGGTTCACGGCTTGGACAGTGAAGGCCTGGTCGAGACCTTCGAGCGGCGTGCCTCCAGCCCCCAGGACGTACTGATTGAAGTGAACGTGGGTGACGAACCGCAAAAGTCAGGGGTCGCGATCTCGGAGGCCTTCGCTCTTGCACTTCGTTGTAGTCAGAGCCCGATCGTTCGGCCGGTTGGGTTGATGTGCATCCCGCCGTTCCGAGAGGATCCCGAGGAGGTTCGACCGTTTTACAGGCGCCTCTCTGAACTCGGCCAAGACATCCGGCAACAGCTGCGCAAAGTGGATGAGATGGTCGCCCGGGACTTCGTTCACCTGTCGATGGGTATGACGAACGATTACAACGTCGCGATCGAGGAAGGGGCCACCTTCGTCCGGGTGGGGACGCGGATTTTCGGTCCAAGAATCTACGGAGGGCATCATGGGTAGCCGTGTTGGATTTCTCGGTTGCGGGAAAATGGGCGGCGCTCTGGCCAGGGCCTTCGTCATGGGCGGTGGTGTTGATTCCACGAGCTTGTTTCTGTTCGACCGGGACGAGAGCGCATCGAGGGCGATCGTCGAAGCAGTGGGTGGAACGGTGACTCCGACGGTCGAGAGCCTGTGCGAGTCGTCCGATATCCTCGTGCTCGCCGTTAAACCCCAAGTCTTTCAGCAGGTGGTGGAGCCCCTCCCATTGAGCCGACTGGGAGTGGAGACCGCAGTGTCCGTGGCGGCGGGGATAGATCTCGCGACCCTACAAGGCTGGCTGAGCACCTGCCACGTCATCAGAACGATGCCCAATCGACCAGCTCTGGTCAGGGCTGGCGTGACCGGGCTGATGGCAGCGCAGGGGACGCCAGAACGAGTTGTAGAAGAGGTCTCGCGACTCTTTCGGGCGGCAGGCGAAGTGGTTGTGCTCGAGCGTGAGGAACTGTTCGACGCCCTGACTGCGGTTTCAGGCAGCGGGCCGGCCTACGTATACCGAATGGTGGAAGCACTGATCGGAGCTGGGGTTGCCGAGGGCCTCACCGAAGACAGCGCGCGAACGCTGGCGGTCTCGACGGTACTCGGTGCCGGAAAGCTCCTCGCCGAACTTGGGACGTCCCCGAGCGACGAACGTGTTGCGGTTTCTTCGCCGGGAGGCACGACGCTCGCCGGACTGGCCGCAATGGACGACGCCGGTTTCGTAGAGAGTGTGCACGCGGCAGTGGCGGCAGCGGCGGCCCGTTCTAGACAACTAGGTAAACCAAAGGGTGAGGAGTGACCTGGATTCGGTCAAAACCAGGGGGTGTGGAGGTCGACTTGTTAGTGGTGCCGCGAGCCTCACAAACAGAGGTGACCGGAATTTTCGATGGTCGAATCAGGGTTCGACTTTCGGCGACACCAGTCGATGGAAAGGCGAACAAAGCGCTATTGCAGGGGCTTGCCAAACTGTTGGGCGTGAAACGATCGGCGTTGTGGATTGTTAGCGGCGCGACCGGCCGCAGAAAAACGGTGTTCATTGCCGATTCGGAGTTGGATGAGGTCAAAACCTCACTCGAGAGGGCCTTCGTTGGAAACTGATGACCAAAGAACACACGAACATAGCGGGGGCAAAACTCGCCAGGCGGACTCCGATCGCTGTTGTGCTCGTGTGCCTCTTGGCCGCGACCCAGGCGCGCGCTCAGCAAGCCGGGCCAGAGTACGAGGTGGAGGGGTTTCAGATCTTCCTACCGTACGGAGGAGACTATCGAGCTCTCTGGGAGTCGCTCGACGAGCGAATCGAACGAATACGAGGCCCGCTGGGCCAGCATGTCCTAAATGGCGGCGAGATTCATGTCTTGCCGGACCTGAATCTATACTTTACAGATCGAGGACAGGAGGGCCGGGCGCCGCGATGGGCCCAGGGTCTGGCGATTCCCGCTCGGCGCCTCATTCTGTTGAGATACCCCGATCCTCAACCGGCCAATACACTGACGCACGAGTTGAGCCATCTTGCGGTCCACGAAGCGGCCGGCGGAAACCATGTCCCATATTGGTTTCTCGAGGGCTTCGCGATCTACCAGGCAGAGGAGTGGGGACCGGACCGGGCATTCTCGATCTCAGTTGCGGCCCTATTCGGGAACACGCTCGACTTCGCAGACCTGGACACCTCTTTTCCGCCGCACCAGCAGACGGCAGGATTGGCATACGCACAGAGCTTTCACCTAGTGAGCCGCCTGCTGACCAACTATGGCGAAGAGACCATTCGAAGCTGGCTGCAGGAAGTGGCGACGGGAACGGAGTGGGAGGTCGCCTTTCGCCAAGAATTTGGGGTACCACCGCTCCGGGAATATCGCAGGTGGGAGCGTTCGGTGAGGGTCTGGTACGCCTGGGTACCCACGGCTGTTTCGTTCACCACACTCTGGGCTGTACTGGGCGTATTCGTGCTTTGGATGAGGCGCCGAATCAGAATGCAGAGGCAGGAGAAGCTCGCGACGATGGCGGCTTCCGAGAGAGAGCTATACGGGCACGATCCCGACGACGATTTGTTTTAGTAGTGCACAACTTTGGACCACGATGGTCCGAGTTCCATGGAGGACAGCCACATGGCTGAAGAAATGGCAGTTATACAGCAATCCAAGGATGGACAGCCGTGTGAGGAGACAGCACGGTTCCTGACCGCAGCACAGCAGCTTGCCGACGATCTCGTGAGAGAAGCGGAGCGGGCAGGGGAGCAACCAGAAGCGGGTCTGCTCTGGTGTTGCGCGGGGGAGCTCAATGAGTTTGCAACCAAAGATGCCGACAAGGCCTTTCGGTGTTACGGAAAGGCCGCAACCCACAAGGGCGCTCCAGCGCCCGCCTTCGCAGGACTTCGGCGATTGGCGCGCAAGGCTGATCGACTAGAGCAGCTGGGGGATCTGTACCGCATCGAGTTCGACGCGGCAGCAACGTCCACACAGCGGCTCAAAGCGGCAGCACAAAGAGCGATCTGGTTGAGCAGAGCGGGCGAAGCGAAACAGCTCTCCGGACTCGATGAAACCCTCAAGAAGATGGACATGGTCGAGCCGGAAACCGCGCTTCTTGCCTATACCGTGAGGGAGGATATCGCCCTTCTGTCGAAGCGATATACCGATGCCGCAGAAATCCAAATTGCGAGGCTTGCGCTCCTGGAGTCGCTGACCCCGGATCCAAGTGAGGACGACAAGCGCGAGCTGGCTGAATTGGCTGCTAGCGTGGCTATGACCCATCGTTATCTGACGGGCGACAAAGAAGCCGCAGCGTCGTGGTTCGAACGCAGTTTCAGTTGGATGCCGACAGAGACGGCTTTGCACTCTCTTGGAAGCCTAGGATGGACTGAGAAGTTTCCCGCCGAGTATGCCCACTTCGCCTCCACTCTGATCGCATCGAGTGAGGTCGACCATGTTCGGGCTAGGGAGTCATTCGAGTTGGGTATGCTTCGGGCATATAAACTGGGTGACCGAGAGGCCGCTGCGGAGGCCTTTCGAGATGGTATGAAGCTATCTGAGCTCGGCGCTGCCAGCGCAATCCAGTACATCGGAATGCATCGAGGTGAGAGTGGGGCTGGTGGAAACGACGACCTCGTCGATGCGTTGGGAATGCGCGCCGAACAGGCTGCGTCGCCGGGTGAACGGGCAGACTGCCTTTACCAAATGGCTCTCATTTTCGACGGTGAGATGGGTCTTCCGGACGCCGCAATCGAATTGTTGAGAGACAGTCTCTCGATATGTCCAGACTATCAGCCGGCGGCTCGGGCGCTGAGTCGACTCTACCAACGCCGTGGAGCGTGGAATCTCCTCGCGGAGCTTCTCGAGGGAGAGGTGTCGCGGGTCGACGATAACTGGCGCACCCGGATGCGTTTGGCGCAGGTTTATCAGGACCGGCTTTTGGCTCCCGAGCGGGCCGAACCTCACCTACGGGTTGTGTTAACGGAATCCTACTATCAGCCAGCTGCTCACCGGCTCGGCGAATTGTTGAGCAAACAGTGCCGTTTCGAGGAACTGCATGAACTGCTACTTCTCTCGGCAGAGTCAGAGACAGACATCAGGGAACGCCTCTATCACCTGGAGCGCGCGGCCGATGTCGCTGAGACTCGTCTGGCTAAACCGGAGGTCGCGGTTGAGTGCTGGCGCACGGTACATGAACTCGATCCCCTTCACCCGGGATGTCTGGCGGCGCTAGGTCGCCTACTGCGCCAACTGAATAGGTGGGAAGACCTCGTAGCACTCAATCGCGACGAGATCGCCGTTCGAGATGAGCCAGAGGCTGCCGCGCGCCTTTGGACCGACAACGGTGAAGTTTACGCGCAACGTCTTAACGACGAGGCCAACGCCCAGCAGTGCTTCGAGTTCGCACTCGAGGTGTTCCCGACCTACGAACCGGCCCTCGAGGGCCTCGGGAGAATCCTGTGGGCCCACCAGGATTGGGACGGCCTAATCGACATGAACAGGGCTGAAATAGCGTCTCTGCCCCCCGGGCAGCGCCGGACCCGGCGCATGCTTGATCTCGCTGAACTCCAAGCGGTTCAGGCGGACCGACCCGAAGCAGCCCTCGCTACCTATCAGACAGTCTTTAGAGATGACCCTCAAAACGAGGAAGCGCTTCTGTGGATGGAACGTCTGCAACAGGTGCTTCAGGACGATGCGCGAGTTTTGGCCGTGCTCGAACGACGTCTCAAGCGAGTCGAACTAGACAACGCCGCCTTCCTCGGGCTGCGCGCCGGTGCGCTCGCTGAGTGGGCTCTCTCGAACCCGAAGAGAGCATGGTCCCACTATCTTCTTGGACTCCGTTCGCCTCTATCACGACCCCACGCGGTCCGTGGTCTCAGTCGGGTATGGCCCCACATAGTAGACGACGAAGAGCTGGTAACGGTTGGGCTTGATGCGCTTCAAACTGCCGCGGAAGCTGACGAGCGCCCCTCGCTGGTCATTGAGATGACCGCATTGGCAGCCATCGTAAGCAAAGGAAACCGCTCGCTAGCCGACTGGGCCGACATGGTCGAGGGATCCCCGACCAATATCGTCGCTCATGGATCGGCCGAAGTGGCGGCATCTTGCTCTGCACACATCGACAAACTGATCGATCTGCGAAAGAACCGCAGAGCGGGCAGTGTTTGGGCCCTGGCAGCCGCTCTGGACGCCGGTGACAGAGCCGCTGATCTGAATCAGAGCCTGTTGCCTGACAACACCCTCGTGACTGAACTCCTGGCGGAAATGGATCGGATACCTGGGGAACCGACCTCAGACAATCTATCGGTCGAGTTCAGGCAACTCCTCAGAGAGTGGGAATCAGGCGATCGCACGCCAGTCCCCTCTGGGGATCACCCTTCGATCCCGGCCCTCCGGCTATCTTCCCGCGCCGCACTCGAGGCAGGAAACGAGCTGCAAGCATCTCGATTTGTCGAGCAGGAGGCCAAGGCTTGGTCAGCCACGTCCACCGTTCAGCGCCGATTCGTCGAGGCTGCGGAACTTCGCCATTCGTGCGATCGAGACGCGGCCCGACTCCTCTTCGAAGAGGCCCTCGGTCTCGGCTGTTTCGATGACGATTCCCGCTCAGTACTCTACGAATCGTTGATGCGACTCGAAGAGCTAGACCTGTTGGCAGAGGGGTTGACCGCCCACGTGGCCCACTGCAGCGTTCCAGAAGCACGTCTACCCTGGTTGAAGAGGTTGGCGGCCGTGTGTGAGCAAGCATCTGATCGCAATGGCGCGCTATCGGCACTCCAGTCGATACTTACCGTGAACCCAAGCGACTGTGTGGCGTTGCTCGAACAATCGCGCCTCCTTACTCTGGAAGGCCTCGAGGACGAAGCACGCGTCACCTTAGAGCGGGCCCTTCGACGACAATTCCCGAAGGACGAGCGAGTCCAGCTCCTCAGCCGGCTCGCGGACCTTCAGCTGATGGACGGCGGGGACGGTAGTAAAGCTGTCACCGCTCTCGAAGAAGCATCTGAACTCGCGGGCGCGACGAGCAACTGGCTCAGAAGGCTGGCGCGAGTCCACTACGCCTACGGCAAACCAGATCGAGCGATTGGTCTCTTGGTTGAAGCCCTTCCAAGCGCGATCGAGGCCGAGGACCTTCAGGATTGGTTCCTACTCGCCAAGCTGAAGTACCTCAAACTCGACGATCCCGACGGCGCACGAGAGCTCCTATGGGGCCTCATGGAGAAGTTCCCAGGCAGCCTCGATGTACTCGGTGAACTGGAGTCGTTCTACCGAAAGAACGGCGGCGCCAGCGAGCTTGCCGATCGTATTTCCCGCCTGCTGCTCGATCCGCCAGAACAGCTCGAGAGCGCTGTAAAAGCGTTCCTGTGGGAGTATGTGGGCGATCTCAACTACCAGGTCCTGCGACGAAACCGAGACGCCGAGGTCGCGTTCGAGGCAGCTCTGGCAGCGGGCGGAGATCCCTGCCAGTTGAATCTGAAAGCTGCCCGGGCAGTGGCTCAGCAGCCAGGCAAGAGTCGATCGGCCTATGAGCGATTCTCTCTGGCGTTGAAGCACCCCCAAGTTGGGCTACCAGAGTGGCAGGAGGTCATTGACGATCTCGAGGCCCTGTTCGAGGGGATCGAAGACCAAGCGCGTGTGAGGGTGATACGCCAGATCGGCGAACTTCTAAACCAAACGGAGCGATCGACCACCGGGACAAGCCGAGTCAAACGCGACCCAGGTCGTGAGGTCGATCTCGAACTGGCGGTTAAACAACTGAGCGAGGGCTTGCTCGGTGAAGGGTCCTTGGAAGTCATCAGCGCACTGAAGCCCATTCTGGAACGCTGCTTCGGAGACCGTCGTCCGCGCCGCCGTGCCATCGGCGGCAAGCGATTCAAGCCGAATGACGCACCCGACTTCTTCAAAGTCCTCGAGCTGGCGGCAGAAACCTTGGGCTCCTCCGTTCCGCGTCTGTTCACAGCCGCGGGTAGGCACCACCCTGAGTGGGTGAGCAACGGTTTCTTGGTTCCAGGGGAACTCATCGAATCGATGGACGGACTCAGCTTGCGGTTTTGGGCCGGTCACACGATCGGATCGACAGCGCCCGCACTCAGCGCACTGAGCCTCGCTCAGCCGGGAGAGCTGGAGAGCATTCTTGCCGAAATCGGGCGTCTCGCGAGTGGTGCTGCGCCGGCAGACAGTGGGATCCTCAAAGAGGTCGCGAGTTCGAAGCACAACGCAGCGCGCGCTTCGGTCACGGAGCTCCTCGAACGATATCCTGACGTTATCGACCGAATCGCGACTGAGAAATGGTTCAGTGTCCCCGTCTTCATCGCCGATCGATTCGGGCTATTGTTGACCGGCGACGTGTCTGTGGCCGCCGAAGCTGTCATAGCGATCAACGAGGACCTCAAACACTCGAATACTCCCGAGCGGATTGTGGCAGAACAACGTCCACGGACCTTGCTGGAGTACGCGTTGAGCGCAGCCTACCAAGAGCTGCGATACCATGCGGGACTGGGCGCCCGGCCCAGGGTCCTCTGAGAACTGGCTTGGCGTAACTGGGGAGGAGGGTGACAGGAGAGCGGCCGCGAAGCGATTATTCCTCCTTGAGGAGCGCTTCGTAGGCCGGGCCATCCAGGAGGCCATCAGCTGTTGCATCGTCATTGAGTTTGATCACGAACAGCCAACCGGCGTCGTAAGGTGACTCGTTGACCGTCGCTTCATTCCCATCCAGCTCTTCGTTGACCTCAGTCACCTCGCCCGACAAAGGGGCATACAGGTCGGAGAATGTCTTAACGCTCTCAACGACACCGCAGGCAGTGCCCTCTTGGACCTCAGTCCCCGCGGCCGGTAGTTCGAGATAGGTGATATCGCCCAACGCATCTTGTGCATAATCCGTGATACCGACTACCCAGTGACCGTCGCCTCGGTCTTTGACCCACTCGTGATCCTTCGTGTAGCTGAGATTCGCAGGTACGTTCACATCATCCTCCCGAGCGTTTATAGAACGGTTTTCTCGTCACGTCGCATGCCAGCTTCTTGCCCCGCACCTCGACATGGAGGCACTCGGCGTTTGCGTGGTCGACATCGATATACGCCAAAGCGATCGATCTGCCTAGGGTCGGCGACGGTCCACCGCTGGTCGTTTCCCCGACCTTCCTGTCGCCGGCGAAGACCGGGTAGTGTGGTCGGAGCACGCCGCGCTCTTGCAAGACCAAGCCTCGCAATCGGCGCGTTACGCCGCTCTTCTTTTGAGATTCGAGAGCGTCCCGTCCTACAAAATCGCCTTTGTTCAGTTTGACTAGCCAGGATAGGCCGGCTTCGTACGGCGTCGTTTCGTCGTTGATGTCGTTGCCATAGAGCATCAACCGAGCTTCTAGGCGCAAGGTGTCCCGAGCCGCGAGGCCGATCGGTCGTAAACCCAACGCCTTTCCGGCTTCGGTAATCACATCGAAGACTGGCTCGGCGTTGGCCGTTGGGTAATAGATCTCGACACCGTCTTCGCCGGTGTACCCGGTTCGACTAATGAGGACGTCTGTTCCGGCGATTGTGTGGACGGCTGACTCGAACGAACTGAGGTTTGCGACCTCGGAACCGACGACGGATACCATGAGCTCGATGGCCTTCGGGCCCTGCACAGCGAGTTGAACGTATTCGTCGCTACGATCGACGACCTCGCAGCGACCGTCCGCGACTGTCCGCATGTGCTCGAAGTCTTTGTCGCGGTTGGCGGCGTTGACGCAGGCTAGAAAGTGCCGCTCAGCCAGTCGATAGACGAGCAGATCGTCGACGATTCCACCATGGGCATGGCACATGACCGTATACAGTGCCTGACCGATATCGAGCTGCGCGATGTCGTTCGTGCAAATCTGGTCCAGGACTTCGAGGGCCCGTGGTCCCGTGAATTCGACTTCGCCCATATGGCTCACGTCGAACAGGCCGACCCCCGTTCTGACTGCCTGATGCTCTTCGACGATCGACCCAAACCGGATGGGCATTTCAAAGCCAGCAAAAGGAGCGAAACGGGCTCCCATACTTACGTGTTTGGCGTGCAACGGTAGCTTTTGAGGTTCGTCTGAAGACATGTTTACAGTTCCGGGTCGATTGTCATGTTTCGGCGCCGCATCCCCGCGATTACCGTGTTTCGAAGGAGCATCGCGATGGTCATGGGACCAACTCCACCTGGCACCGGCGTGATTGCGGCGGCGCGTTTCGACGCCCCATCGAAATCGACGTCTCCACAGAGGCTACCGTCAGCCAACCTGGTGATACCCACGTCGATGACTGTCGCGCCCGGCTTGATCCAATCACCCTTGATCAAGTGCGGAACTCCGGTCGCGCACACGAGCACATCCGCTTGAGCGACGATGCTCGCCAAATCTCTAGTGTGCCGATGGCAAACGAAGACCGTGGCGTCATGTTTCATCAACAGTTGCGCAGTCGGTCGACCCACCAGGACGCTGCGTCCTACAACGACCGCTCGAACGCCGCGCAGAGGAACCTCCTCTTGCTTCAGAATCTCGAGGACCCCAGCGGGAGTGCAGGGACGCAAAGCCGCGTCCCACAGCATCAAATGGCCGAGGTTGGTAGGATGAAGCCCGTCGACGTCCTTTGCTGGGTCGATCCCTTCGATGTGCACGCCGGCTATCAGATGATCGGGAAGAGGTAGCTGCAGCAGGATGCCATCTGTCCCGTCGTCCTCGTTGAGCTCGGCGATGCGTTGGGTCAACTCCTCGGCAGTGATCGATGCCGGGAGATGCAAATGCGTCGACGAAATGCCCACTTTGGCGGCAGCTCTTTCCTTGCTGCGAACGTAGATCTTGCTGGATGAATCGTCCCCGACCCGAACGACCGTCAATCCAAGGGTGATGCCGACCTCAGAGAGGGCGGTGACGGCCCTTTGCACACGCTCACGAACGCGCCCGGCGATGGCTCGACCGTCGATAATCCGTGCGCTGGGGTGTGTTTCTGTTGGTGCGGAGTTCACATCGAGGCCACGGTTAGCGATTGACAGCGTCGGCGTTGATTTGTGCGGCAAGAATCCAGCCGGTCGGCTCGTCGGAGTCCTCTGGATAGTCCATCTGGTTTTCGCGCAGGATGCTGGTCAGTGTTACCAAGTTCCCGCCCAAGTCCACCTCGAGATCATCGGCATCCGTCTTGAGGATAACGCCGTCGAGAGTTGATTGTCTCAGGGCAGGTTCACCGCCTTCGTCTGTAAAGGTCCCGTTGAGGATGACTTCGTGCAGGGGGATGACGACATCTTGATTGCATTCCCCTTCGCCTTCGGAATCGCAGGTGAACCCGAGCCGGCAGTCATTCTCGTCTCGACATCGCCCGTCATCGCAGGGTCCGCCGTCGCAGACGGGAGGCACAGCGAATCGGACTGGGAAGTTGAGGAGAATGGCGCTGTCATTCGTGAAATTCCCGCCGTCGTCTACTGTCCCTGTCTGGGCTTCAGAGGTGCCAGAGAACTCGTACGTTCCGTCATCGAGGAGCGCGCCGGCATCGCCACGGATCATGAGCGTTGTCGCGCCGCTGTCGGCTGCGAAGTCACTGGTCTCGATCAGAATGTGGATGTTGTTGTCGCGGAGTTCCGGGTTCACCACGCTATTGAGAATGCCACCAACGGTCGATGGCTCGGTGATGTTGACCTCGGTGACACGGTACATCGTGGGCGTCCAGTTCTCCGTTGTGGTCGTGCCCTGATCCGAATCCTCGGATGTGTCCGTATTAGTGGCCGCATCTTCAACCGAATCGACGGGGTCCGGGTCTTCGCTGCAGGCAAAAACAAAGAGGACCAACAGGACTGAGAGAATGGATGTACGTTTCATTTGACTCCTCAAGGGCTCTGGGACGCTTACTGCTGTATTTGTCTCGAGATTGCTCACGCGACGACTCGAGAATCAGACCAACTCCTGAATAGGCTGCGGGTTCATCAGCTCTCGAAACTGGCCGCCACGTCGCCTGATCTCTTCTCTGGTGAGTTCGTGAAATCGCCGCGTACCGAAGGCCTCAACGCAATATGAGGCCATGACACTACCACTCAGGACGGCTTGTCGGAGCGTCGCGTCGTTCGTGCTCTGCTGGCGAGCGAGGTACCCCATGAAACCACCGGCGAAGCTATCACCAGCACCGGTTGGATCGCGCACGTCCTCGAGCGGATAGGCTGGCGCGTAGAATAGGCTGCTCCCCGACGATAGCAAGGCGCCGTATTCGCCGCGTTTGACGACGACGATTCTCGGTCCCATTTCGTGAATCGCCCGAATTGCTTTGGCGATATTCGACTCGCCGGCCAACTCGCGAGCCTCGGCATCGTTGATCAATACCGCGTCCACCCGTTTGAACGTCTCGAGCAGCGCCTCACGCTTGCCTTCAATCCAGAAGTTCATCGTGTCGCATGCGACTAAGCGAGGCGATTCCACCTGGTTCAACACCTTGAGCTGAAGCTCCGGGTCGATGTTTCCGAGAAAGAGGAATGGAGCCCCACGGTATTGAATGGGCAATTGGGGCTCGAAGTCTGCGAAGACGTTGAGCTGTGTCTCCAGGGTCTCTGCTGTATTAAGGTCGTGCCCGTAGCGACCCTTCCAGCGAAAGGTTCTACCGTCCGTTCGGGTAAAGCCGGACATGTCGACGTTTCTTTCGGCCAGCATATGGGCGGCGGAATCTGGGAAATCCGAACCCACAACACCAACGAGCCCGACGCCGCAAAAATACGACGCGCTCAACGAAAAGAAGGTCGCAGACCCGCCTACGCCCTCGTCGATTTGACCGAAGGGTGTTTCGATTGAGTCTAACGCAACTGAGCCAACAACTACGACTTGAACCATTTTCAGCCGACTCCTTATGTACGACTTGGAATGAGCAACAGACCCCGGGGGGTTTAGCAGATCGGAGAATCGGGCGCAACGACGGATGTCATGGATTAATTGATGAGCCCCGTTGTTGATTACCGTGGACCGGTTGACTATTCTTTTCGAAGGTCGGAGTAGGAAATGTACGATCAGGATGAACGTTACAGATGGGTTGTCGCCGTGCTATGCGCGTGCGTACTCCTATTTGCAGGCGTTGTCCTCGTCGTGCCGCACCTGATCCCTGAATCAAAACCGATCCCGAAGACCGTGGCCGAGTCGCTGCAGCCAATTCAGGTCATCGTCGAGGAACTCGAACCCGATCAACAGACTCGACAGATTGTGAGCATCGACGCTCCCGAGACTGAACGTCCCACCCAAGCTGACTACGAAGACCGCGTGAACCGATCGGTTGAGGAAGAGACCGTCGCTCCCAATCGGAACGCTGGGCAACCGACTGCGGTGCCAGGGACTCGACGGGAGGAGCAGTCCCGTTCCCAGCAACGAAGACAACGCGAAGAGAGGACAGAGCAGTCGGACGACGATCCCGCCGAACAGGACGAGAGTCTCGATACGATTGCACTTGCCCCTCGCCTCGACGAAACAAACCCCAACCGTCAGCAGGCCCGACCCGAACCGGAGGTCGATCTCTCCGCTTTCAGCCCCTCGTTTGGCACAGCCCAAGAGTTCATCGCAGTTCCTGGAGTACCCCAAATCGACCATTTGGATTTACCGCAAGGGGAACGCACACAACTGAACTCCTTCGAGAACCTGTACTGGTCCTATTGGGACCGAATCAAGACACAGGTGAGGCCCCACTGGATTCCTGCTCGAGCGTACCGGCAACGCGATCCGACGGGTCGAGTGTACGGTGTCGAGGATCGCTACACGGTGGTACGAGTCACGTTGAACGGCGACGGAAGCCTTCGCCATGTCTTTCTGGAACGGAGTAGCGAACTCGACTTCCTCGATCGGGAAGCGATTCGCGCCATTCAAAACGCAGAGCCCTTTTCGAACGTCCCAGAAGGACTCAAGGACGATCGGGGACTGCTCAGCTTTCGGTTTGGTTTCTACTTCGAGGTGGGTACGACGAACTTCCGAATTCGGCGAGAAGACTGGTAGCTAGGAGCCCGTCGCGTATAACGCCCCGGACTCCAGCCGTTAGCTTTTAGCG